>DASRRU010000059.1:0-15927 GCA_035656795.1 Phenylobacterium sp.
CGGCGACATCGTCGAGATCGGCGCATTGTTTGGGCGATCGGCCAGCGTGCTGCTGTCCGGGCGCGCACTCGGCGGGACAGAGCGGAGCCTGTTCGTCTTCGACCCCTGGTCCTCGGAAGCCGGCGCGCAGCACGACCTGCCGAAAGCCATGCAGAACTATACGCGCGCGGCCCGTGTGGAACGTGTCGCCGACGCGTTCGAAGCGACCTTCGCGGCGCTTGCGCCGCAGGGCGCGATGGCGGCCTATCGCGCGCCCTCCGCCTCAGGCCACGCCATCTATCGCGGCGCTGCGGATGGCGAGGCGGTGCGCCTTCTCAAATCGATCCGGGACCCGAGCCCCAAAGGTCGCATCGCTCTCCTGCACATCGACGGCAATCACGATGCGACCTGTGCGGCGGAGGACGTTTCGCACTGGTCACCGCTCGTCCCAGCGGGGGGATGGGTCGTGATTGACGACTATTGCTGGCGCTACGGCGATGGGCCCAAGCTGGCCGGCGACGCCTTGCTTGAGCGCTGGGGAGACGGCGTCGCGCGCGCGTTCGTGGCGGGCGACTGCCTCTTCGTCCAACGCGCCTGACGGCGCGACGGGGCATGGTCAGCTGAAATGCACTGACCAGTCAGGGCGCAGGGTTTCGGCCCTGCCAGAGGAAGGCCCGCGATCTTCCACCAAATCCCCTCCGGGAACACCGATAGGGACACAACATATGGTCTTGTGTCCCCGCCCCTTCGAAGGTCGCTTTTGGCCGGACGCGTACTTTCCGAGTCATATGGCGAACGGCTACCGTGCCGCGAGCGTTCGCGATGCCTGGTCGCGACGGTCTGGGGGAGCCATGCGCGAAACTCTAGAGGCTAGGGCCGACGCCCGCGCGATGACCTATCTCGCCTACGCCAGTCGCGGCAGGAACGAGGCCTGGCGCTATGTCGTGGGCTTCATCGCCGCCTTGCTGCTGGCGGTCGTGATTTCGGTGGTGGTCATCGTCGGCCTGCAGGTGTTTCACCTCTTCCCGCAGGATTTCGCGCGGGACGTCCAGGACCCCTCGCAGCCCGCCAAATTCTATCCCGCCAACGGCGCTGTCTTCGGGCTGGTCCTGCTGGGCTTCATCGCAGCGGCCAGGATCGTTCACAGGAAATCGTTCGGCGACGTCATCGGCCGCTGGCGATGGGGCCTTTTTGGTCGCGGCGTGGCGATCTGGGTCGTGGTGCTTCTGGCGGCGGGCGTGGTCGATTTCCTGATCGATCCGACAGGCTTTCGGATCACGGCGAACGACCAGACGCCGCGGCTCGCCGCCGTGGCGTTCGTCGGCTTGGCGATACAGACCTTCGCAGAGGAGTTCGTTTTCCGCGGCTACCTGACCCAGGGGTTGCTTGTGGCGACCGGCAGGACCGCTCCGACGGCGATCGTCAGTGGCCTCCTGTTTGGGGCCATGCACATTCCCAACGGCCTGCCGCAAGCGCTCAGCGCGACCATCTTCGGGGTCTTGCTGGCCCTGATTGCGATCAGGACAGGCGGCATCGCCTTCACCTACGGCCTTCATCTGGCGAACAATGTCTTCGGCGCGGTGGTGCTGATTTCCAGCGGCGATGCGTTTCACGGCAGCCCCGGCGTCGTAACTCAGACCACGCCCGGCCTGATGTGGTGGGACGTGGGCGTTGGGGCGGTGGGCCTCCTGGCGGTCGCTGCCTGGGTGATCCTTCCGCGGCGCGCGGCGCGCGGACAGTCGACGCTCTAGCCGAGCGCGCCGCCATGGAGCGGCAGCAGCCCGGTGAGATATCCCCACAGGACCACAGCGCCACCGACACCGATCGCCACCCCGTATGGGATGCCGCGGCCGTGGTCCCCCTGCCCCCTGAGCGACAGCATCGCCAGGGCGCGGCGGGGACGAGCGACGAGCGCGCCAATCGCCAGCACGCCGCCGGTCCACACGGTTGCAAGCGCGAACGTCGTCAGATGGGCCAAGCCGGCGAATAGGGCCAGAGACGCGAACAGCTTCGCATCTCCCGCCCCCATCACCTTAAAGGCATAGAGGCCATAGCCGACCGCGAAGGCGACCACGCCCGCCACCAGGGCGGAAGCCAGCTCTATTCCTCCGCTCGCCAGTGTCCACGGCACGAACAGCACAAGTATGCTGAGGACCACCCTGTTCGGAATCCGACGCCAGCGGATGTCACTGATCGCGGCCCAGGCCAGCACCCCGCTCAAGGCGATTGCGACGGCGTAGCGAATGAAGTCAGCGAGGTGCATCGGCCGGCCCACCCCGTTGAGCGGCGAGCGCGCGCACGATCTTCAGGTTCTCCGTCGCCCGCGCGTAGTACACGCTCTTCGCCGTGATGGCGCGGCCCAGGAGGTCCTCCGCCTGGGCGTAGTCGCCTCGCATGCCCGCGGCGAAGCCCGCGTTGTTGAGCAGGGTCGCCTGATCATCGGGGGTTCCACCGGCGATGGCCCGGTCGTAGTCGCCGCGCATCGCCAGAGCCAAGCGGAGGTTTGTCTGGGCCTCTGGAAAGGCGGGCCGCTTCTGCAGAGCCGCGACCAGATCGGCCACGGCATCGGTGCGCCTGTGCTGGAGCAAGCGCGAATAGCCGCGATTGTTGAGCACCAGGGCCTCGCCCGGTGCGACCGACAGCGCGTGAGCGTAGGCATCCTCGGCCTCGGCCCATCGACCGCGATGGTCATATTCGCTCCCGAGGGCGTTCCAGGCGCGCCAGGCGGCGGGAAATTCGACCACCGCGGACTGCAAGACGGCCATGGCTTCGCCGGAACGGCCCATGAGCGCAAGGGCGATCCCCTGGCCCTGGAGCGCGGCGGCCCGGGTCGCCGGCGTGTCCTGCGCAGCCTTGTAGCTGGCGAGAGCCGGTTCGTAGTTGGCGCGCGCCATGTTCAGGTCGCCGCGCGCCACGGCGAGGCGAGGATCCCTGCCCCCGGCCAGAAGGGCCGCGTCCAGCATTCGCGCGGCGTCCACCAGGCGTTGCTCATCGATCGCCTGCTGGATCTGCGCGACCGCCTCGCCGCTCACAGCTGGCGCCGCGACCACGCGAGCGGCTATCGCCGGCGCGGCCGGCAGCAGCGCCAGCGCGGTCGCGGCGACGATTGCCCCAAGGTGTGCGCGCATCTCAGCCGCCGCCCCGAAGGACCGCGCGAGATCGCGCCGGCCAAGCCAGGGAATCCTCGCCCAAGGTCAGGCGAACCCCGCCGCACGTGCCCTGGCAGTCGACCAGCCGAACGCCCGGAGGAAGCGTGCGGGCCAGAGACTGGGCGATCGGCGCGCGATAGGCGGCATAGGTGATCGTCGTACGGAGCACCCGCGGCGCCTCAGCGACGGCGGCCTTGGGCGTCGACCACCCTAGTCGCGCCAGCTCGATGACAATGGCGCCGGCGCCACCGGCGCGGCCCGAGGCGTCGGCTATCTCCAGGCCGCGGCGCCGTGGCGCGAGCATCAGTGGCAGGTTGATCGGCGTCGCCGCCGCCAATCGGACTGTGGTCGGCGGGGCGGCCGCGAGCGCCAGGGGCGTGGTTCCTGTCGCCAGGCTTCGCGCCGGCGCCAACACGACCTTGTCCTGAAGCACGGCCGAATAGGCGATGTTGTTGGCGACGATCTGCGAGCCTGCGTCAGCCGCCCGGGCCCTGGCGTAATAGCGCGCGCTGAGATCGAAACGGCCGAGCTTGTCGTAAATGACGCCAAACGCGTTCAGGACGCGGACATCGCCGGCCTTTCGCGCGTTGGCGGCCTGCAGCATGTCCAGCGCGAGGGCGTAATCGCGTCGCGAGATCGCGGAAACAGCCGCGGCATAGTCGCCTTCGGCGCCGGCGAATTCTGCCTGGACCACGGGCTGAACGGGCTTGGCGCCGACCCAATGGCGCTCCCCGTGCAGGGTGGCGCAGCCACTTGCCGCCATCAGGATGGCGCCAGTGAGTAGAATGCGAGGGGCGCTGGGCGTCATTTGTTTCCCATCTGGCTGTGCGTCAACGCGGGTCCGAGGTTACGGACCAGGTCGATCGCCGGAGGCAGCAGCAGCGCGATCACGATGACCGGCATCAGGCACCCCACGAGCGGCATCGTGATCAGGACGGGTATGCGCATGGCTTTTTCCTCGGCCTTGAGGAACCGGTTCTGGCGCATCTCGATGGAATAGGTGCGAAGGCTCTGAGCTATGCTCACGCCAAGGGCGTCGGTCTGGATCAGCAGCGCCACAAAGGACTTCACGGCGTCGACATTGACCCGTTCGGCCAAGGCGCGCAGGGCTTCGGAACGCCCACGTCCGGCGGTCAGTTCATTGGACATGCGGCCGAACTCCTCGGCGATGCGCGGGTGCGAGTCCTTAACTTCTCCGGCGACGCGAACGAAGGCGGCCTCCAGGCCAAGGCCCGCCTCGACGCACACCACCATCAGATCCAGCGCGTCCGGAAACTGCTGCTCCATCTGCAGCCGGCGGGCCTCCGCCCGACTGTTGAGCACGCCGCGAGGCGCTACCAATCCCAGTCCGCACAGCACCAGCGGAAGAACGATGGCGCCAATCCCGCTAAGCGGCTTGCCGGCCGAAGACGCTCCGAAGATCAACAGCAGCGGCACGCCGATCGCCAGCGAGAACCGAACGATCACATACCAGACCGGCGCGCCGGGTTGGTCGAAGCCCGCCAAAGAGAGGTCGCGGCGGAGCTTGCTCGCCTCTTTAGGGCCGCCCGACGCTGTCGCCGATTGGACCCACAAGAGAAAGCGATTCCTGACCGTGTCGGTGCGGACGATGGAGGCCGGAGCAGCGGGCCCGCGCTGGCGGCGGTCATCGAGGCGTCGCCGAACGGTGAGAACTGACGCCAAAGCGCGCCGGCCAAGCAGCACGAGAACGAAGACCATCGAGAAGGTCAGAATTTGTATGATGACGTCGAGGACCGTGCTCATGGCATTCTCAGTATTTGAAGTTGATAATGCGATGAATTATCAGCCAGCCTATAAAATATAAGACACCCGCTATACCAACAACCGGCCAGAAGATGGGATCTGAGAACTTACTCGTGTAGACCTTTGGGTGAATCAGAAACTGAAGTCCGATCATTAGGACCGGAAGTACGCTCAGTAAGGTCGCCGAAGCCCGACCCTCGCTCGCCAGAGATTTGACGCGCTTTCCGAGAGTCGCCCGCCCGCGCATGACGTTTGCCAACCCCTCGAGAATCTCGGCCAGATTGCCCCCAGTCTCGGACTGGATGGAGACGCTGACGGCGAAGAAGTGCGCGTCTGGGGAACCGGTTCTGCGTGCGAAATTGGCCAATGCGTCCCGGAACTCCACGCCGTAGGTGGTTTCGTCGACGATCAGGCCGAACTCGGAACCCACCGGATCGCCAAGTTCGTCAGCGGCCAATTGCACCGCGGAGATCACGGGATGGCCCGCCCGCACGGCCCGGTTGACGATGTCCAGCGCGAGCGGAAGCTGCTCCTCGATCTTCTTGAGCCGCAAGGTCCTCAAACGGCGAATCCAGAACCAGGCGGCCAGGACAGAGAGGCCGATGGCCGCGATGAAGGATGCGACGCCATTGATCAGGATGCCGCGGCCTCCTCCGGAACTGGCCAGGCTGAGCGCGACGAGCCAGAGCGCGGCGGCGCCAGCGGCGGTGAACGCCGCTATCCGGGCCGGGGAAATGGACAGCCCGGCTTGATAGCAATAGCGCTGCGCCTGCTCGTAGAACCGGATCAGGGGCCCGCCCGCGACATTCGGCAGGGAGGTCTTGCGGATTAGGCTCTTGTAGACGTCTTCGCCGGCCATGCCGCTGTCGAGCATGGTCAGGCGCCGATTGACGCGCTTGGTCCGATCGCCCGCCGCGAAGACCAGGCCCGCGGCGGATTGGACGAAGATCACCACCGCGATGAACGCTAGAACATAGATCAGAGGTGTGATGATCGCGCCCATCGGTCAGACCGACTTTCGGCCGGCGGCAAAGGTCAAGGCGGGCATTTCTATCCCGCGCACCGTCAGCGCATCGAGGAACCGCGGACGCACACCCGTCGTCTCGAAGTCGCCGGCGACGCCGCCGCTTTTGGCCCGCCCTTGCCGGTGGAAGCGGAAGATCTCCTGGGTGGTGATCACGTCTTCCTCCATGCCCACGATCTCGACGATGGACACGACGCGCCGGCGTCCGTCGTCCATCCGCTCAGCCTGCACGACCACGTTGATCGCTGAGGCGATCTGTTGCCGGATCGAACGCGGCGAAATTTCGAGGCCCGCCATGCCGATCATCTGCTCAAGCCGGGACAGCGCGTCGCGCGCCGAGTTGGCGTGAACGGTCGTCATGGAGCCGTCGTGGCCGGTGTTCATGGCCTGGAGCATGTCGAAGGCCTCGCCCGAGCGGACTTCACCGACGATGATCCGGTCCGGCCGCATGCGGAGGGCGTTGCGGACCAGGTCGCGCTGGGCGACCTCGCCCTTTCCCTCAATGTTCGACGGCCGAGTCTCGAGCCGTCCCACATGCGGCTGCTGCAGCTGCAGTTCGGCGGAGTCTTCGATGGTGATGACGCGCTCGTGGTCGCCGATATAGGCTGACAGGGCGTTGAGCAGCGTGGTCTTGCCCGATCCCGTTCCGCCGGAGATCAGGACGTTGCGGCGGGCCCTCACGATGCCCCGCAGCACCTCGGCCATTTCGCTGGTGACACTTCCCAACTCCACCAGCCGCGCCATGTGGATGGGGACCTTGGCGAACTTGCGGATCGACACCAGCGGCCCGTCCACCGCCAGCGGGGGTATGATCGCATTGACCCGGCTGCCGTCGGCCAGCCGCGCATCCACCATCGGCTGTGACTCGTCGACCCGCCGGCCGACTGCGGAGACGATCTTGTTGATGATGCGGACGAGGTGCTTGGTGTCCTGAAACTGCACGCCAGTGGCTTCGAGCTTGCCGTACCGCTCCACATAAACCGTGCTGTGGGTGTTGATCAGAATGTCGCTGACCGACTCGTCCTTCAGCAGCGGCTCCAATGGCCCCAGGCCCAGGAGTTCGTCCAGGACGTCTTCGATGAGTTGATCGGTCTGGCCTAGACCAAGGACACGCTTTTCCTCAGCCAACAATCCGCTGACCGCGCCCCGGATCTCGAGCCGCAGGGTCTCGCGAGGGGTTTTTTCCAGCAGGCTCAGGTTCAGGAGCTCGATGAGCCGCTGATGGATCCGAACCTTCAGCGCCGTGGCGCCATCGATCGGCGCGACGGCGGGAGCGGCCCCGATCTTCAGGCTTGGCGAGGCAGGTTCCGTCGGCTTCCACAACATCCCGCTATCTCCGGCCGTGGCTGGGCGCGCCCACTGGCTCGGCAATCCGGCGCGCCAGGTCCGCGATGGCCTTTTCAGCCTTGGTCCCGGCGCGGATCGCCGACAGTTCGACGCCCTGGTTGATCGCTGCGGTCATGGTCCGGCGGTCCTCCGGAACGACGACATCGAAGTCGCGCCCAAGCGCCCGCTCCGCCGCCTTCACCGAAACCGACTGTGTCTGATCGGGCGATAGGCTGTTGCAGACCAGCGTCAGCGGCCGGCCGTCCAGCCCCTGCGCCGCCAACGCCCGGAGCTGGCGCTTGACCGCCTGGACGTGAGGCACCGAAAGGTGGGTCACGAGAACGATGTGATCCGCGACGTTCAGCATATAGTTGGTCCAGACGGTCCAGGCCGTGGGCAGGTCGATGATGGTGAGCGCAAAGTCGCGCCGCAGGGCGGTGAGCAAGGCCTCCGCCTCTTGCGGCCCTAGAGTCTCCAGGGGGACGATGTCTCGCGGCGCCGCCAGCAACCGGACACCGGTCCGATGCGTCGCCAGGGCGGTCGCGAACGGGGTGTCGAGCAGGCTGGCGCCCGAGCTCAGGCAATCGGTGACCGTCACGGCGTCCGGCAGGTCGAGATAGATCGCTGCGGCGCCGAACTGCAGATCGAGGTCGGCGACGCAAACGCCGCCGCCGCCCTTCGCCAGCGTCGCTGCCGCCTGCACGCTCAAGGCCGTTGCGCCGACGCCGCCACCGGCCTTCAGGACCGCGACAAGGCGCCCAGGCCTGGAGCCAGAGGCCGAAGCCGGCGCAGCCGCGGCCAGCAGCCGTTCCAGCGAGAGCGCCAGAGCCGCCTCGCTCACTGGCGTCGGCAAGACATCGGCCGCGCCCTCGCGAACGAGCCTGCGGGTGGTGGTCACGTCGGCATCGCGCAGCGTCACCAGGACCTTCGCCGTGACGGTGCGTGTGCGGAGGAGCTTGATGGTGGCCTCAACCTCTTCGGACGACGAGGACGAGATACCGACGATTACGACGTCGAGACATGCATCCTTGCGCTCGGACCATTGCGGTCCGATCGGTTCGAATTTCACATCGGGGAACAGGGCAGCGATGGAGGCAAAGCGCTCAGCGCCGCCGATCGCGCCATCGACGATGCCGACGCATTGCACACGTTCGCTCCCCTGGTGGCTGCTGCCCTGCTCGGGGTTGCCCCTGAACCAGCGCGAAAGATCGGCCATTTCAATCGGCTCCCGGCCCGAGGACCGCATGCAGGACGCGGGCTGGCGCCGCCACCGAGGTCCTGACGTCGGGTTGCGCGAAGGCGCCCATGCTATTGGCTCTGGGGCGTTGCGGCCCCGCCTCCCGAAGTCGGGGACATCGAGGCGCCCGCCGCGGACGGCGCGATCACCCTGCCGGTGCGGTAGCGGTCCTGCGCCAAGGCGGCGCGACCACTGTCGGAGATCGTCGCGCCGTAATGGGCGTCAGGGTCGGCGATCTGGGCCGCCAGGTCCTGGCGGAGCGCGACGCCGAAGTCGGGGCTCAGCGCCGGCTGGGTGTCGGCGCAAGCCGTGAGGCCGGCCGCCATCGCCGAAAGCAACAGGATCCTGGTGAGGAACATTGCGGTTTCCTTAGTAGAGGACATGGCCGTGCGGGCCTTCGACGCCGGACTTGGTGGGATCGCGGGATATGAGCGCGCGGTCTTCGGGACGGACCTTCGCCGCCGTCCCCTGCTGCGCGCCGAGCAGGAAGAGCTCGAAATCCGACGGCGGGACGAAGCCCTCGCCGGGCAAGGCGGCCCGGCCGCGCCGTGGCACGACCAGGTGCGGCGTGACCACGATCACCAGCTCACTCTCGTTGCGCTGGTAGCCGTTCGATTTGAAGAGCGCGCCGAGGATCGGGATGTCGCCCACAAAGGGCATCTCCCGAACCTGGGCCTGATAGTCCTGGGTCAACAGGCCGGCGATGGTGAAGGACTCCCCGTCGTGGAGCTCGATGGTGGTGCGCGCGCGGCGCACCTTGATGCCCGGAACCTGGATGACGCCGACATTGACGGATACCGTCGGGTCGATGGCCGACACCTCGGGATTCACCAGCAGGTTGATCAGGCCATCCTTGAGCAGCGTGGGCGTGAAGGCGAGCGAGACGCCGAACGGCTTGAATTGGATCGTGATGGTCGGCGCGCCGCCGCCATTGCTGGACTGCGCGACCGGGATCGGGAACTCGCCGCCTGCCAGGAAACTCGCGGTGTCGCCCGACATCGCCACCAGGTTCGGCTCGGCCAGAGTCCTTACCAGGCCCTTGGTCTCCAGCGCGTCGAGGAGCACCTCGAGGTTGCCGTTGAACAGGGCGCTGACGGAGCCGAAACTGTCGATCAGCGCGCCGCCGTTTTTCACGTTGGTGTCGCCGGTGAAGACCGCGATCGAGGGGTTGCCGCCCGATGGAGTGCGGTTGATGTTGAGCCGTAGGTTCTTGGCGACCGTCCGGTCCATTTCCACGAAGCGGACCGACAGCATCACCTGCTGGGTGCCCTCGACGCCCAGCATGTTTACGACCCGGGTCGGGGCGTAGGATTCCGCCAGCGCCATCGCCTTCTGCAGGGAGGCCGGGTTGCCCACCGTGCCGTAGACCACGATCGACTGGTTCGCCGCGCGCACCGCGATGTCGCGCTCTTCCGGCATGATCTCGGCCAACCGGCTTTTCAGGCCTTCGATGTCAGCGGAAACCACCACGTTGGCCGCGGCGATCAGGCGCTTTCCCGGCCCGTAGATCGTCAGGGCGGTCGACCCCATGCCCTTGCCGACCACATAGACTGAATGGTTGGTGAGCGGCAGGACGTCGGCGATCTTTGGATCGGCGATCATCAGATCGCTGTAGGGCGCCGGCAACTCGAGGACCTGCGACTTGCCGACGGCGACCACCACCTCGGGCGCTACCGCCTGGGTGACATTGGTCAGGCCTTGGGCGGAAGCCACCGGGGCGGCGCCGAGCATCAGGCAGATCGCCAGCGCGGCGACGCGCGGCAGGCTTGCGTCTCTTGAAATTCTTGTCACGTCCAACCCCCAACCCATCTCTGCGGGCGCATCCCTGGCTTCAGGCAAGATGCTCCAGCCCTAACTGCCCCCCATGGGATAGCCGGTCATTTCCATGCCGCGCGTGACGTGCACCTGGATCGGTGCGATCGGCGCGGGCGAATGCCTGTCGGCCTTGGCTCTAACCACGTGCGAGACTGCGGCGCGGGGGCCGAGGCCGCCGAGTTCGGCGACCGTCGTGGCCTTGCGCGCGAGCGCGGCATGGTCGGTGACCTGGCGCAGGGACAGCGAGATCGTGCCCACCGCGTGGGCCAGGGAAATGGCCTGGGCCTGGTCCGGCGTCACCTCGACGGTTACGGCCTTGGACACCACGGGCTTGTCGGCCTGGACATCGCTGGACTGGTCGACGCCAACCACCTGAGCGTTCTCAGCCAGGACCTGGGTGATCGTCGTCGCTGCGGCGCCGTTGCCGATCGTACGTGTGAGCAGGATGTCGACCCGGTCGCCGGGGAGCGCGAAACCCGCGACGCCCAGGACCTCATCGGACCGGATGCTGACCGCCCGCATGCCGGGGGTCAGAGTAACGGAAAGAGTTGCCTTGCCGCCGGAACCGCTGAGCTTCTCGGCCATCACGGGTTCATTGGCGGCCACCGGCCGCAGCGAGGTGCGCTCGTTCGCGCCCCCGGCGACTTCGGCGACGGTCTTGAAGGCGCCCTGTGGCACTGCGCCGTTTGGATAGCTGACCACCTTCAGCATCGACGCCTTGAGCACGACGCCACGGTCGATCGGTATGGAGGCGACGACGACCGGCGTGACATTGACCGGACTCGACGTCGCCGAATGGCCGCCGCTGCTCAACTGAAGGTAGCTGCGCACTAGCACAACCGCGATCAGGCCGAGGAAAAGCGCCACCGCAAGGGAAGCAATCGATCGTAGGGACATTGCTGACGGTCCAATCGGTGGAGGAACCCAAGCCTTAGCTTGCGTAACCACGTTCGTCGATCACGCAAATCCTAATTTGAAGCTTGGCGACACCTGGGGGAACTACCGTGTCGCCCGAGTGCTCGGGCGACACGGCACACCTCGACAACGTCTTAGGTAAGCTGATGGGCGCCGAGGAAGGTCGCAGCGGCCCCGAGGCTCGCGGTGATGGCGGCGCCGAACGTGAGGCAAGCGGCGGCGACGGCCGTGCCGATGACAGCCAGGATGAGGACGTATTCGGCGGCCGAAGCGCCGGATTCGTCGCGCATGAAAGAAACGATCTTGGTCATGTGTGTTCTCCATTCACTTCGTTGTTAGGCCCCGCCCAGAAGGGCAGAGCGCGGTTCAGGTGAAGCGTCCGGAAGTCCGTCCCCTGCACCCCGGCTCAAGTTACTCACAGCTTTAATTTTGTGTAAAGCCTAATAGATAGTTAATGCTAGGCTATGCTTAGTTCTCGTTCAACATCATTCGCCGGATGATAGAATTGATTACCTAAGCGTGTATGTGTTATTGATTGTTAAGGAAATCTATTACTTATGCGCGCACACCAGGTCTCTATCGGAGATAGCCCGATTTCTCATGCGTCGGTTTGACGCTGGGTTCGCGACATAGCTGAAACCGGCCGGTTGTTCTGACCTCAGGGGTGACAACTCGAGGCTTGGAACCTTTACGCCTGTCATCCATGACGTGCGCGATGGGCAGAGGGGCGTCAGAGCCCCCGCGCCAACCCGACTTGGCGCCCGAGTTCGCACATCGGAGACAACGAAGGCCGGGGTTGGATGCCGGGAAGACAGTCGCGCCTGCCCGGGCCGGCTTCGCGAGACGGGCTCCAGAAATAGGCGACGACCCTGTTCTTTCCCGGCTGACTTGATCCAAGTCAGCCGCGACAGGGTCTAGGCGCGGCGGCGGGCCCGGCCCCATGCTCTTAGCCAGGGCCGAAGGTCCGGGAAGGACGGCGCGGGCGACAGGCGCAGCACCCCCGCAGCGAGCCAGGCCGCCGTGGCGGCCGCAATGGCCAACAGCGCCAGAGCGGTGAGCACCACGCCTGCCGGCTGCGGCTGCATCAGCAATATGAACGGCGTGAAGGGAGGCAGGTAGACCAGCCATCCCATTCCGTGAGCGCCCAGCGCAGACGCCATGGCGGTGAAGAAGACCACGAGCAGGACGGCGAACATCGGCCGCGCCAGATTCTGTGCGTCGGCGTTGTCGCGGGCGAGCGCGCCCACCGCGACCGTGGTCAGGCCGTAGAAGGCGAATGCCAGCACATAGACGCCCACCGCCTGCGCGAGGACCGCCGGCCGTGCAAAGCCTTGCAGCAGGCTGGCGACGACCCCGCCGGACGCGGGCGCTATGAGCGCAAGGGCGGCGGACGAGCCAAGCCAGGTCCCCATCACCAGCAGCGACACGCCGCCAACGCCCAGAAGCTTGCCGAAGACGATGTCCGACGGTCCCGCAGCGGCCAGAAGGCTCTCCAGCGCGCGGTTCGACCGCTCGCGCACCACCGCCTGGAGCAGCATGCCCAGCGAGCCGGTAAGGGTCATCCACAGCATCACGAGCAGCGCGAACCGCCGCAGGACGTCAGGATCCACCTTTGGCTTCGGATGCTCGGCGGCAAGTCGCACCGGGCCCGAGAGGTCTCCGTCCTGGTTCAGAACCCGCACCAGCTGCGCCTTGCCCGCCGCCGAGAGCGGGAAGCCGGGGCTGAAGGTCGCCGTGACGCCGCCGGCGCCCTCCTGGGCGAGCGTCAGGCTGGCGGTGCGCAGCGCGGGGTGGGGCCCTTGCGCCGTCAACAGCAAGGCGGCGGCCATCAGCAGCGGCCCGATCGCCAAGGCGACCCAGAAACTCGCCGTCAGGGCGTAGGCGCGGAACTCGCGTCCGGCGATCAACCAGATGCGGCCGATCATGCCGCGCGCCTGCGCGCGGCGGCCGCCGCCGGTGCAGCAAGATCCCAGAAGGCGGCTTCAAGGTCAGCCTTGATCGGTTCGAAGGCGAAGATCGGCACGGCGCCCTCGGCGAGGGCGCGCATCAGGGCGGGGTGGGTGACCTCACGCGGCAGGACCACGCGCCAGCGCGTCGCCTCCCCGATCCGGCCCGGCATCGGCTGGATCGCGCCGCCGACAGCCCGGGCGGCGACAAGCAGGCCCTCGGCATCGGAGGTGACCACCACCGCGCCGTGCGGCGCGCTCGCGGAGGCGTCGGCCAGCGGGCCTTCGAAGACGGTGCGGCCGTCGGCCAGCATGACCACGCGGTCGCTAAGCGTTTCGGCCGCGGACATCGAGTGGGTTGAAAACAGGATCGCCCCGCCACCCCCGCGGAACTCGGCGAACAGCGACAGGATCTCGCTTTGCGCCACAGGATCGAGACCGGACAGCGGCTCGTCGAGGATCAGGAGGTCCGGAGCGTGGGCGAGCGCGCAGAGGATCTGCACCCGCTGGGCGTTGCCCTTGGACAGCTCCTCGATGCGGGCCCGCTCGCGGCCGGCGAGGCCGATGCGCTCCAGCAGACGGTCGGCCGCCTTCAGCGCATCGCGCTTGGCCATGCCTTTCAGCCGGGCGTGGAAAGCGATCGCCTCGCGGGCGCGCTCGCGCGGGAAGAGCCCGCGCTCCTCCGGCAGGAATCCCACCCGGCGGCGGCTCGCGCCATCGGCCGCACCGCCGAACAGGCGGATCTCGCCGGCGTCGGGCTGGATCAGGCCCAGGATGCAACGAAGCGTGGTGCTCTTGCCGGCGCCGTTGACGCCGATGAAGCCGGTGACGCTGCCGGCCCGCACGCTCATCGAAACCGCGTCCACACCGCCACCGCCACGGAAGCGCTTCTTCAGGTCGCGGACCTGCAGGACGTCCGATGTCGCCGGGCTTTCCACGGGTTCGACTACACGCTTGCGCGGTTAACCTTGAATTAAGGCCGGTCCAATTGCCCCCTCAGGTAGTCGGCCATGGAACCAACCGCTTCAGTTAAGATTAAGACTTCGTAAATGATTGGACGTGGCCCGCGAATTGCGCCCTAGTCGAGGGACTGGGGTCGGGAGGGGTTAAAGTGTCTCGTTTCAAGCGCCTCGCGCCGTACTTCCTCGTCGGCCCGATCAGCGGTCCCCTGCTCGCCGGCGTGGTGCTCAATTTCCGCGGCGGCCGGCCGGTCCTGGCGACTCTCTACGCCATCGCCCTCGTCCAGTACGCGATCCTTCTGCCGGCCCTGGTCGCCAAGCTGGGTCTTCACCACGGCTGACGGAAAGCTCAGCTGAGCGGGTAGCACCCCTTGGCGGTGAGCGGGACGACCGCCGAGTTGAGGCCCGTCTCGAAATGGTAGTTGGCCGTCGCGGTGACCAGGTTGCCCTTTTCGCAGGGCTGACCGTCCGCAGGTTGGGTCCATGTGAAGGTCGGCGCCGCGGTCAGCCCGCCGTACTGAGCCGCCGCATAGGTCTGCAGATGCGCCTGGGTATCGCACACGGTGGTCCGGACCGTCGCGCAGCGCGCCGCGTCATCGGCGGCGTAGTGCAGGGTCGCGGTGGTGTAGACCATCAGCCCGACATTGATCGACCCGAGCGTGAGCGCGATCAGCGGCGCCAGGATCAGGACGAACTCGACGGCCGTAGCGCCCCGCTCGTCGCGGAGGAAGCTCAGGGCGGTTCCGGTTTTGCGATGCGCCATCATGTCAATTCAGCCGCATCCAGGCCGTGTGGGTAATCGACGTGCCGAGGATCGAGGCGAACGACAAGCCGGTGAACAGTGGCGCATAGGTGTAGGACACCTGAACCTTGATGTAGTCGCCGGCCGCGGCCGTGCTGCCGGCGGTGACACTGGTGCAGGTCGGCACGGTCGCCGTCAAAGGCGTGGCGATGGTCCCGGTCGCGCCGACGGCGACCAGGGCCGAGCTTGCGTTGGCGCAGTAGTACCCCTCGACAACGCCTGCGCTCGCGACGGTGACCTGTGTGCCCAGGGACCCGGCCTGCGCCGCTCGCGTGATCGTTGTCAGCAGGTTTGGGCAGTTCTTCGTCGCCGGCCACTTGGTGCTGTCGCTGCAGCCGTGCCAGACGGCCTGGACGGCGTCCTGGCCGGCGATCTGCACCTGCATCTTCTCGAAGGCGTAGGAGCCTATGTCCACGGCGCTTAACAGCGGAACGATCAGGACCCCGAGCCAGAGCACGAACTCCACCGCCGCGGCGCCCCGGTTGTCCGTGAGCGCCTCAACCCCGCGTCGGAAGCCCCGCCCCGGCGTCATTGCACCAACGCCTGACGAACGACCGTGCCGCCAGATGGGGGCGTCAGGCCGGCGCTGGAGCACTGGGTCTGGTGCTCCAGGATGGTTCCCGTGCCGTTCGACAGAAAGGTGTCGACGACCAGCGCGAAGCAATCCTGACCGTTGGATCCCTTGTTCACATTGCCGCTGAACGTGACCGCGGCGTGCGGAAGATAGATCAACCCCGTGATCTTCCAGGTCGGGCTGTTGCCCGCGGCGGACCAGTTTACGCCCGTTGTAAGCGCCGGATTTGTATAGATGGCGACCCCCGACCACGTGCCCGAGGTCGGTGCGGCGACGTCCACGACGCCGCCTCCGAGAAGGGTATAGGTCGGGCTGATGCTGGGGGTCGTCGTCCGCCCTGTGAAGATGACCGTAAGTCCCGACGGTTTTGTCGGCGCGTCGGAGGATACCGCCGTCGTCGAGAAGGTTGCGCCGCTGGGTATCGTGAGGCTGCCGTT
>DASRRU010000060.1:0-8205 GCA_035656795.1 Phenylobacterium sp.
CACTACGCCCACCAGATCGTGGAGCTCGCGGAGCGCGACCCCAAGCTGGCGGCCGAGCTGTCGGGCTTCCGCGACGAGGAGCTCGCGCACCGCGACCTGGCGGTGGAGGAGGGCGCCAAGACGGCGCCGGGCTACGCCCTGCTCTCGGCCGTGATCGGCGCGGGTTGCCGCGCGGCGATCAAGATCAGCGAGAAACTTTAGGGTCGCTGGCGACGGTCCAGCCGCCGCCCAGCGACTGGATCAGCGCCACCGCCGTCACCTGCCGTTGCGCGGCGGACTGGACGAGGGCGATCCGGGCGTTGTTGGCGGTGGTCTGCGCGGTCACCACGTCGGTGTAGACGACCTGGCCGGACCGGTACTGATTGAGCACCGTGCGCTCGGCCGCGTCCGCCGCCGTCGAGGCCGCGCGCAGGTAGTCGCTCTGGCGCGCCAACACCCGCGTGGCGGCAAGTTCGTCCTCGACGTTCTGCAGGGCGACAAGCACCACTTCGCGATATTGGGCGACCGTCTGGTCGTGGGCCGCTTTCGCCTGGTTCACCCGAGCGTGCCGGGCGCCTGCATCGAACAACGTCTCGGCGACGGCTGCGCCATAGCTCCAGAGCGCGTTGGGGCTCCCGAACAGCGAGCCCAGTTCGGACCCCGCGAATCCGTAGGAGCCGCTGAGCGACACGGTCGGGAAATAGGCCGCGGTCTGCACGCCGATCTGGGCGTTGGCGAACTTCACGGTCCGCTCCGCGGCCGCGATATCGGGGCGCCGCTGAAGCAGAGACGACGGCACCGTCGGCGGAATGGCCGGGACCGTCTCGACCCAAGGCGCGGCGGTCAGGTTGAAATTTCCGGCGGCCTCGCCGACCAGAACGGCGATGGCGTGTTCAAAGGTCGCTCGCTGTTGACCAAAACCCTCCAGGGTCGACTGAGCGTTCGCCAGCTGGGTCTGGGCGAGAAACACGTCGCTCTTGGCGACGATCCCGGCGTCATACTGGTCCTGGGCGATCTTCAGCGAGCGGCGGTAGGCCTCGACCGTCGCCTGCTCGACCGCGAGCTCGGCGTCCACCGCGCGCAGGCCGAAGTAGTCCGTGGCGAGCTCGCCCTGCGCCGAAAGACGGGCGGCGGCCAGTTGCGCCGCGCTGGCCTGCGCCTGCGCCGTGCCCCCCTCGATGGTGCGCCGGATGCTGCCCCAGATGTCGGGCTCCCAGCTTGCTCCGAGGCTGGCGCGGTACTGGGTGGACTGTGTGCTGCCGGAGCCGGACCCCGCGACGACGGTGCCACCGCCCGCGCCGGTGATCACCGCGCCGCGACTGCCGCCGCCGGCGCCGGATTCCGTCCCGCTGCCATTCAGGGAGACCGTCGGGAACAGGCTCGCGCGCTGCTCGCTGACCACGGCGCGCGCCTCGCGGTAGGCGGCCTCCGCAGCGATGATGTTCTGGTTGGAGACCTGCACCTTGGCTTCCAGGCTGGTCAGCATCGGATCGTTGAACAGGGTCCACCAGTCGCCGCGGTCGAGGGTGTCCGCCGGGGCCGCGGGCGACCAGCCGGCAGCTTCCTTGAAGGTCGGCGACAGCGGCGCCGTCGGGCGCACATAGTTGGGGCCGACCGCACAGCCGGCGAGGGCGGCGGAACTCAGCAGGACGGCGGAAAGGCGGAACGGGGACTTGGTCATACGGGGTGAGCCTGGCCTTCGACGCTGGTGCGGCTGAGGTAGCGTTCGTCGCGATGACGCCGCAACCGGTCGATGTAAACGTAGACCACAGGGGTCGTGAGCAAGGTGAGCAGCTGACTGGCGATCAGGCCGCCGATGATGGCGACGCCCAGGGGTTGGCGCAGCTCCGAACCCTCTCCGAAGCCGATGGCCAGGGGTAGGGCGCCCAGGCCGGCGGCGAGCGTGGTCATCAGGATGGGACGGAAGCGCAGCAGGCAGGCCTCACGCACGGCTTCGGTGGCGGAGAGCCCGCGGCTGCGCTGACCGTCCAGTGCGAAGTCGATGATCATGATGGCGTTCTTCTTCACCAGGCCGATCAGCAGGAAGATGCCGATCAGGGCGATGACCGAGAATTCCATCTTGAAGATCATCAGCATCAGGAGCGCCCCAAAGCCCGCCGAGGGCAGGGTGGAGAGCACGGTGATCGGGTGGATCAGGCTTTCGTAGAGGATGCCGAGCACGATGTAGATCGCGATCAGGGCCGCCAGGATCAGCACCGGCTCCTGCTTCAGGGTGTCGGTGAACCCCTTGGCCGTGCCGGCGAAGGCGCCGCGCACATTGGTCGGCATGTGGATGTCGGCCTCGGCCTGGGCGATCGCGGCCTGGGCGTCGCTGAGCGAAGCGCCGTCGGGCTGGTTGAAGGAGATGGTGGTCGCGAGTTCCGCGTCCTGGTGGTTGATCGCCGCCGGGGCGGCGCGGTTGCGGAAATGGGCGATGGCCGAGAGCGGCACCATGGTGCGCGCCGCGGTGTTCAGCGCACTGCCGGTGCCGGGGTTGCGGACGCCGGGATTGGCCGCCTGGGCCTGGGCCGCGCCGTTCGCTCCGCTGGAGCCGCCCGAACCGGAGGCGAAGCCTGTGGTGCTGGCGCTGGCCTGGGTGGCGGCGGCGTTGGCGGCGGCGACCTGGGCGGCGGTCAACGGCTGGCCGGTCGCAGCCGCGGGCTTTGCGACCGTCACCGGCGAGCTGGCCGGCACGTAAATGTAGTCCAGCGCGTCGGGGCTCAGGCTGTATTTCGGGTCGTCCTCCATCACCACGGTGTACTGGTTGAGGTCCTCGTAGATGTTGGCCACCTGCCGTTCGCCGAAGCTGTCGTAGAGGGCGTTGTCCACGTCGGTCAGGTTTACGCCGAGGCGCGAGGCGGTGTCGTGGTCGACGTCCACATAGGTTTCGACGGCATTGTCCTGCTGGTCGGTGTTGACGTCGGTCATCACCGACGTGTGCTCGGCCATGGCGTCATTCAGCTTCTGCGCCCATTCCTTCAGGTCCTTCGTATTGTCGGATTTCAGCGTGTACTGATAGGTGGCGTTGGACTGGCGCCCGCCCGCCCGGAAGTCCTGCTGCGGGTTCAGGAAGATCGTCAGGCCGGTCACCTTGGCGAGCTGCGGCCGCAGCCTGGCGATCACCGCCTGGCCGCCCTCCTTGCGCTGGCCGCGCGGCTTGAGGTCCACCGACAGGAAGCCGCCGCCGGATCGCCCGCTGTTGGTGAAACCCACCACGGTCTGCACCGCCGGGTCCTTCAGCAGGATCGCGACCACCTGCTTCAGCTTGCGCCCCATCTCCTCGGAGGAAATCGACTGGTCGGCGCGCAGTCCGCCGTTCAGCCGTCCGGAATCCTGGACCGGGAAGAAGCCCTTGGGGATAGCCATGTAGAGATAGACGTTCAGGCAGACGATCACCGCCAGGATCAGCATCATCAGCGGCTTGGCCGAGAGTGCGAAATCCAGGCTGTGCTCATAGCTCCTGTGCAGCCACTGGACGCCACGCCCCAGGTTGCGCGCGACGAAGCCCTCCGGCTTTTCCTCATCCTTCGAGCGCAGCAGATAGGCGCACATCATCGGCGTCGTGCTGAGCGAAACGACCAGCGAGATCAGCACCGCCGCCGAAAGCGTCACGGCGAACTCGCGGAACAGCGCGCCCACCTGGCCACCCATGAACAACAGCGGGATGAACACCGCCACCAGCGAGATGCTCATGGACAGCACCGTGAAGCCCACCTGGCGCGCGCCGGCCAGGGCGGCCTCGAAGCGGCCCATGCCGCCCTCGATCAGGCGATTGGTGTTTTCCAGCACCACGATGGCGTCGTCGACCACGAAGCCCGAGGCCACGGTGAGCGCCATCAGGCTGATGTTGTTCAGCGAGAAGCCCAGCAGGTACATGATCCCGAAGGTGCCCAGCAGGGACACCACCGTGGCCACCGCTGGGATCAGTGTCGCTTTCCACCGACGCAGGAAGACGCTCACCACGATCACCACCAGGGCGATCGCGATGGCCAGCGTGATCTCGATCTCGCGCAGCGAGGCGCGGATGCTGGTGGTGGAATCCGAGGCCACCTGGACCTTCACGTCGGACGGTAGCTGGGCCTGCAGCAGGGGCAGGACCTTGCGCACCGAATCCACCAGGGCGATGACGTTGGCGGCCGGCTGCTGGGTGATCAGCACGACGATCGCCGGCTTGCCGTTATAGAGGCCGAGCGTGCGCAGGGTCTGC
The DNA here is from genome assembly GCA_035656795.1 of Phenylobacterium sp. Lineage (GTDB taxonomy): Bacteria > Pseudomonadota > Alphaproteobacteria > Caulobacterales > Caulobacteraceae > Phenylobacterium. The sequence continues at coordinate 4,187 of DASRRU010000060.1, forward strand.
ACGCTGTCGATCACCTTGGCCACGTCCGACAGCCGCACCGCTGCGCCATGGCGATAGGCGATGATCAGAGGCGCGTAGTCCGAGGCATGGGTGCCTCCGGTGGAGGTATAGATCTGGAACTTCTGGCCGCCCTCGTCCTGCACCATGCCCTTGGGTCGGTTGGCGTTGGCGGACTGGATGGCGGAGCGGACGTCCTCAAGGCTTATGCCGAATTTGTTCAGCGCGAAGGGCGAGACCTCCACCCGCACCGCCGGCTGCGAGCTGCCGCCGATCTCCACCTGACCGACGCCGCTCACCTGACTGAGCCGCTGCGCGACGATGTTGTTCACCGAGTCGTAGATCTGCCCGGGCGTTCGGGTCTCGGATGTCAGCGCCAGGATCATCACCGGCTGGCCGGCCGGGTTGACTTTGTTGTAGGTGGGATTCTGGGGAAGCGGCACCTGCAGATCGCCGCGGGCGGCGTTGATGGCCGCCTGCACCGCGCGCGCGGCGGCGTCGATGTTCTTGGAGATGTCGAACTGCAGGACGATCTGCGTGCGGCCGGTGGAGCTCTGCGAGGTGATCTCGTTGACGCCGGCGATGGTCCCCAGTTTGCGCTCCAGCGGCGTGGCGACACTCGAGGCCATGGTCAGCGGACTGGCGCCGGCCAGGCCGGCGGAGACGCTGATCACCGGCAGGTCGACCATCGGCAACGGCGCCACCGGCAGCACCAGGAATCCCGCTACCCCGGAAAGGGCCAGGCCGATGGTCAGGAGTATCGTGGCGATCGGCCGCTTGATGAAGGGGGCCGAGAGGTTCATTCGGCCGGCTCCGTGGCCATCGGCGGCTCACCCTGGGCGGCGCCGGTCTTGGTCTTCTTCGGCACGAGGCGGTCGAAGGCCAGGTAGACGACGGGCGTGGTGAAGATGGTCAGCAACTGGCTGACGATCAGCCCGCCGAAGATGGCGATGCCCAACGGCCGGCGCAGCTCCGCGCCCTGGCCCAGGCCGATCATTAGCGGGACCGCGGCGAACAGGGCGGCCATGGTGGTCATCAGGATCGGCCGGAAGCGGAGGAGGGCCGCCTGGTGGATGGCGTCGCGGGCGCTCATCCCTTGCTCGCGCTCAGCGTCGAGGGCGAAGTCGATCATCATGATCGCGTTCTTCTTCACGATGCCGATCAGCAGGATGATGCCGATGATCCCGATGACGCCCAGGTCGTTGCCGGAGAACATCAGCGCCAGGAGGGCGCCGACACCGGCCGAGGGCAGGGTCGACAGGATGGTCAGCGGATGGATGTAGCTCTCGTAGAGCACGCCCAGCACGATGTAGACGCAGACCACCGCCGCCAGGATCAGCCACAGTTCGTTGTTCAGCGAATTCTCGTAGGCGCCGGCTGCACCCAGGAAGGTGAGCGTGATGCCGGCCGGCTTGGCGACCTTCTCGGCCACGTTGCGGATATCGGCCACCGCGCTGCCCAGCGACACGCCGGGCGCGGTGTCGAAGCCGACCGTGGCCGCCGGGAACTGAGCCACGTGGCGCACCTGCAGGGGGGCCGTGGTCTGTTTGATGCTGGCGATCGCCGACAGCGGCGTCGAGCCGCCGGTGGATTGCAGCTGGACGTTTGACAGACCCTGAGGCGTGGCGTCGCCGGGTTGCGCTTCGAGGATCACCCGGTACTGGTTGGTCTCGGTGAAGATGTTCGAGACGATCCGCTGACCGAAGGCGGAATAGAGGGAATCGTCCACCGCCGCCGGCGTAATGCCGAGGCGGGCGGCCGTGTCGCGATCGATGTTGACGTAGGCCGAGAGGCCCATGTCGGCGGCGTCGGTGGTGACGTTCTGTAGCTTCTTTTCCTGGCCCAGGGCCTGGGTAAGCTTCACCGCCCAGTCATCGACCTGCTGGGTGTTCGCGCCTTCCACGGAGACTCGGTACTGGGTCGGACCGGACTCGGCGTCCACCGTCAGGTCCTGCGTCGGCTGCATGTAGAGCTGCACGCCGGCGACCTTGGCGACGGCTTCCCGCAGGCGCTGCATGACCGCGTCCTGGGAGCCGTGCTTCTCTTTCAGGTTGATCAGCAGTTCGCCCGAATTCAGCGTGGCGTTGGTCGACCCGTCGACGCCTACGAAGGACGAGACGTTCTCCACCGCCGGATCCTGCATCACCAGGTTGGCGACCTGCCCCTGCAAGACCGCCATCTTCTGATAGGACACGGTGTCCGACGCCTGGATGCGGGCCTGCAGCTGGGCGGTGTCCTGCACCGGGAACAGCCCCTTGGGGATCACGATGTAGAGCAGCACGGTGAGCAGGAAGGTCCCGATCGCCACGATCAGGGTCGCCGTCTGCCGGTCCAGGACCCACTGCAGGGCCTGGTCGTAGCGGGCGATCACCCTGTCGAACCAGGCCTGGGTCTTCTCGCCGAAGCTGCCGGGCTTGGCGTGGTGTTCGTCGCTGGTCATCCAGCGCGCGGCCATCATCGGCGTCAGCGTCAGCGACACCACCGCCGAGATCAGGATGGTGATCGCCAGCGTGATGGCGAATTCGCGGAACAGGCGGCCGACCACGTCGCCCATGAACAGGAGCGGGATCAGCACGGCCAGCAGAGAGACCGTCAGCGATATGATCGTGAAGCCGATCTGCTTGGCGCCGTTCAGCGCGGCCTCGAAGGGAGGTTCCCCGTCCTCGACGTGGCGCGAGATGTTCTCCAGCATGACGATGGCGTCATCGACCACGAAGCCGGTGGCGATGGTCAGCGCCATGAGGCTGAGGTTGTTGAGGCTGAAGCCCAGCAGATAGGTGACCCCGCAGGTGCCGATCAGCGAGATCGGCACGGCCAGGCCCGCGATGATCGTCGCGCGGATCGAGTGCAGGAAGAAGAAGATCACCAGCACCACGAGCGCCACCGCCAGCAGCAGCTCCATCTCCACGTCGTGGACCGAGGCGCGGATGCCGGTGGTGCGGTCGGACAGCACCGCCACCTTGATCCCCGGCGGCAGGGCGGCGGTGAGGTCGGGGAGCTGGCTCTTGATGGCGTCGACGGTCTTGATGACGTTGGCGCCGGGCTGACGCTGGACGTTGACGATGATCGCCGGCGTCTTGCCCGACCATGCGCCGAGCTGGATGTTCTCCGGACCCTGGACCACCTTCGCCACGTCGGACATGCGCACCGAGGCGCCGTTGCGGGTGGCGATGATCAGGTTCTTGTAGTCGTCGACCGTGGCCAGTTGGTCGTCGGCGTTGATCGTGTAGCTGCGCGTCGGGCCTTCGAAGCTGCCCTTGGGCGCATTGGCGTTGGCCGCGCTGATGGCGCTGCGCACCGTGGTCAGGGTCAGGCCGTAGGCGGCCAGCGCATCGGTGTTGATCTGGATGCGAACCGCCGGCCGCTGGCCGCCTGAGAGCGTCACCAGACCGACGCCGGAAACCTGGCTGATCTTCTGGGCCAGCCGTGTGTAGACGATGTTCTGCACGTCGGTGAGCGGCAGGGTGTCGGAGGTCGCCGACAGCGTCAGCACCGGCGCGTCGGCCGGATTGACCTTGGCGTAGATCGGCGGGGCGGGCAGGTCGGCGGGCAACAGGGCGGTCGCGGCGTTGATCGCCGCCTGAACCTCCTGCTCGGCGACGTCGAGGCTTTCCTTCAGGGTGAACTGAAGGGTGATCACCGAGGCGCCGGCGGAGGAGACCGAAGTCATCCGATCCAGGCCCGCCATCAAGCCGAAGTTCTTTTCCAGCGGACCGGTGACCGTCTGCGCCATCACCTCCGGGCTGCCGCCCGGATAGAGGGTGGTGACCTGGATCGTCGGATAGTCGACCTCAGGCAGCGCCGACAGCGGCAGCAGCTTGAAGCCCACGAGACCCGCCAGGACGATCGCCACCATCAAGAGGGCGGTCGCCACGGGGCGCAAGATGAATGGGCGTGACGGGTTCATCCGATCAGGGACCGTTCTTCAGTCTTCCAGTTCACTGCCCGCCGCCGCCGCCGCCGCCGCCGCCGCCGGGCGCGCGGCGGGGCATCTTGGCCATCGCCGCCTGGCAGGCCGCGCT
>DASRRU010000061.1:0-8488 GCA_035656795.1 Phenylobacterium sp.
ATCACTCGGCGCCCGGCAAAGCCGATCAGCGCGTTGGGCTCGGCCAGATGGACATCACCCAGCATGGCGTAGGAAGCCATTACCCCTCCCGTGGTCGGGTCGGTGAGCACCACCACGTAAGGCAGGCCCGCGGCCTTGACCTCGTTCAACGCCAGCGTCGTGCGGGCCATCTGCATCAGGCTGAGCGTGCCTTCCAGCATCCGCGCGCCGCCGGCGGCGGTGAAGACGATGAACGGGACCTCGCGCTTCACGGCTTCCTGCGCGGCCTTGATGAAGGCCTCGCCCACCGCCATCGACAGGGAGCCGCCCATGAAGGCGAAGTCCTGGACCACCACCATCACCGGCTGGCCTTGGATATTGCCGTAGCCGATCGCCAGAGCGTCCTGTTCGCCCGACGCTTTGCGCGCGGCCTTCAGGCGGTCGGGATAGGACTTCACGTCAGGGAATTTCAGCGGGTCGTCGGCGACCACAGGCGAGGCGATCCGCTCGAACTTGCCGTCGTCGAAGGTGTAGCGCAGCCGCGCGTCCGCGCCGATCCGCATGTGATGGCCGCTGGGCGTCACCCAGAGAGCGGCCTCCAGGTCGGGGCGATAGATCATCTCCCCGGTGTCGGGGCATTTCACCCAGAGGTTTTCAGGCGTCTCGCGCTTGGAAAAGGCGTTGCGAACGCCAGGCGCGATTCGCGACAGCCAGCCGGTCCGCTCTCTGGGCGCGGCGGCTGGACGGCCGGGTTTGTCGTTTCTCTGCTCAGCCATCGCCATGGTTCTAGACCGTCGTCTGGCCAACTCGCGCCGAGCGGACAGCCTTAGCCAAGGAAGTCACTTTGGAAAGAACCCGCTGGGTCACGTCTTCGTTCATCTCCACTGCTTCGGCGATTTCGTCCACAAGCGCGGACCCCACCACCGCCGCGTCGGCGACGCGGGCGATCGCCGCGGCGCGCTCAGGGGTCTTGATGCCGAAGCCGACGGCGACCGGAAGCCCGGACGCCGCACGCACCCGCGCCACCTGGGGCGCGACCTCAGTCGCATCGGCTTCCTTGACCCCCGTCACGCCCGCCACGGAGACGTAATATACGAAACCCGAGGTGCGGCGAACAATGGTTTTAAGACGTGCGTCGTCACTGGTCGGCGTCGCCAGCCGGATGAGCGACACGCCGGCGGCGTCGAGCGCGTCGGCCAGCGGCCCGGCCTCTTCCGGCGGGCAGTCGACCACGATCACCCCATCGACTCCGGCGTCGGCCGCATTGCGGGCGAAGGCCTCGATGCCGCGGGTGACGATCAGGTTCATGTAGCCCATCAGGATCAGCGGCGTGGTCGCGTCGCCGGCCCGGAAGCCGCGGGCGAGGTCCAGCGTGCCCTGCAGGGTCATGCCGTTCTTCAGCGCTCGCTGGGCGGCGCGCTGGATCGGCGGCCCCTCGGCCATGGGGTCGGAGAACGGGAAGCCGAGCTCGATCAGGTCCGCGCCGGCGGCGGGCAGTCCCTCGAGGATCTTGGCGGCGGTGGCGGCGTCGGGATCGCCGGCCATCACATAGGCCACGAAGGCCGCGCGGCCCTCGGCTTTCAGCGCGGCGAAACGGGCGTCGATGCGGGCCTTGCTCAAATCTCCATCCCCAGATGGGCGGCGACCGTAGCTACGTCCTTGTCGCCGCGGCCGGAGAGGTTCAGCACCACGATCCCATCCTTGCCGACCTCTTTAGCGATCTCGGGCAGGCGGGCCAGGGCGTGGGCGCTCTCGATGGCCGGAAGGATGCCCTCCAGCTTGGCCAGGAGGCTGTAGGCCTCCAGCGACTCCGTGTCGGTGGCCGACAGGTAGGTGGCGCGGCCGACGTCGTGCAGCCAGGCGTGCTCGGGGCCGATGCCGGGATAGTCGAGGCCGGCGGAGATCGAGTGCGCTTCCTCGATCTGGCCCTCGCGGTCCTGCAGCAGGTAGGTCATGTTGCCGTGCAGGACGCCGGGGCGACCGCCGTTGATCGCCGCTGCGTGACGCCCTGTCTCAATCCCCTCGCCCGCCGCCTCGACGCCGAAGATCTTCACCTCGGGGTCGTTGAGGAAGGGGTGGAACAGGCCAATGGCGTTGGAGCCACCCCCGACGCAGGCGACGACGGCGTCCGGCAGGCGGCCCTCGGCTTCCAGGATCTGCGCGCGGGCCTCGCGGCCGATGATCGCCTGGAAGTCGCGGACCATGACCGGATAGGGGTGCATGCCCGCCGCCGAGCCGATCAGGTAATAGGTGTCGTGAACGTTGGTGACCCAGTCGCGGAGCGCCTCGTTCATGGCGTCCTTCAGCGTCGCCGAGCCCGAGGTCACCGGCCGGACTTCGGCGCCCAGCAGGTTCATCCGGAAGACGTTGGGTTTCTGCCGCTCGACATCGACCGCGCCCATGTAGACCACGCAGGGCAGACCGAAGCGGGCGCAGACCGTAGCTGTGGCCACGCCGTGCTGGCCGGCGCCGGTTTCGGCGATGATCCGCGTCTTGCCCATCCGCCGCGCCAGCAGAATCTGGCCCATGCAGTTGTTGATCTTGTGCGAGCCGGTATGGTTCAGCTCCTCACGCTTCAGATAGATCTTGGCCCCGCCAAAGTGCGCGGTCAGCCGCTCGGCGAAATAGAGCGGGCTCGGGCGGCCGACATAGTGCGTCAGGAACCCCGCAAGCTCGGCCTGGAACCCCTCGTCGGCCTTGGCCGCCGCATAGGCCGCGTCCAGCTCGTGGACCAACGGCATCAGGGTCTCGGGCACATACTGGCCGCCATAGTCGCCGAACCGCCCGTTGGCGTCGGGATAGGCGGAATAGTCGTTGGGCCTGACAGGCGAAGGATTGGAGGGCGCGTTCACGAGTCTTCTGGGGGCTTTGACTTCAGGCGCGTTTGGCGGCGTCGAGGAACGCGGCGATCAAGGCGGGGTCCTTTAGTCCGGGACCGCGCTCCACGCCAGAGGAAACGTCCAGCACGGGCGCTCCAGACTGCTGCACCGCATCGGCGAGGTTCCAGGGATCGAGGCCGCCAGCCAGGAACCACGGCCGTTCGAACCGGCGGCCGGCCAGCAGCGTCCAGTCGAAGGCGGAGCCATGGCCGCCCGGCCGCTCGGCGTCCTTGGGAGGCTTGGTGTCGAACATCAGGTGCTCGACCACCGACTCGAATTCCCGGGCCGCCTCGATGTCAGCCCCCTCCGATACCGGCAGGACCTTGATGATCCCTGCGCCGGTCCGCTGGCCCAGCGCCCGGGCGCGGGCGGGCGTCTCCTTGCCGTGAAGCTGGATCAGGTCGGGTTGCAGGATCTCGGCGATGCGGTCGGCCTCGGCGTCGCTGGGATCCACCAGCACGGCCACGACCTTGGCCTTGTTGCGCGCAGGTTGGGCCAGCCGCCAGGCGGCCTCGGGCGCCAGGTTGCGCGGACTCTTGTCGAAGAACATGAAGCCCAGGAATGCCGCCCCGCCCTCCAGGGCCGCGGTGACGGCCTCGAGGGTGCTGATACCGCAGATCTTGGCCTGGACGCCCATGGGCGGGGATTAGGGGACTAGGGACCATCCCCGCAAGGGCGAAGCATCACGCCGCCCTTGTCAGCACGACCGAGCCTTCCATCATGAAGCCGTTCTTTGTGAGTTCGGGCATGGCGCGGTCGAAGCTGTCGAGGACATCCAGCGTTCATGGGGGGTGGGAAGGTCAAGCCCTCCTGGCCACTGCCGAGCCGCAACTGCACTTGGGCCACGTCCCGGTAGAGTGTGGCGTGGTTGTTGGGGGACAGGAGGCAGACATCGGCGAACCCGCAGTCCTGCGCGACGAGCTCCAGATAAGCTCGCGAGAAGCGCCACTTGTCGTCCAGTTCGGCGAACTGCTGCGAGTTGCTGTCCAGGCTAGTGCGGGCGGTGATGTCGTCGATCATGGTGCGCAGGACCTCCTCGACGGCGGGATCGAGCGGCGCGCGGCGCAAGTCGGCCTCCGCCAGGATTCGCTCATAGGCCAGCCGCATCAGGCCGTAGCCGTCGAAGGGCTCGAAGAAGATCGCTTGGCCGCCAGGCTTCAGGGCGCGAGCCGCCGCCAGCAGACCCGCGGTGGGAAAGGTCAGGTGGTGCAGGCCAAGCTTGCGGATCGTCTGTTCGAACAGGCTCTGGAAGTGGGCGCTGGCGGCCCAGCGCGCGCGGCATTCGCCGGCGTTGGCGGTGGACTGTCGGATATCCGTCCCGTGATCCGGTCGCCCTCGGTCGCCTAGACCGTCGCCGAAGGGACCGGCCCCTGCGCCAGTGGAACCAGGGGCCGGCCGAACAGCGCAATCGCCCCGTCTGGCGGCGCCGGCGCGTTGGGAAGGCTTTCGGCTTCGAGCATGAGGGTCTCTGCGAGCCGTCGCAGGCTTAACGCCCCGAGACTGAAGGGCCTAGGCGAGCGAATTGTCGGCCGGGCGGCCGTCCTTCAGGAGGTCGCGGATCTCGGTCAACAGCGCCTCCTGTGGCGTCGGAGCCGGCGGAGCCTTGGGCGGGTTCTGGGCGTCGCGCCGGCGGATGGCGTTGACGCCCTTGACCAACAGGAACACCACCCAGGCCACGATTACGAACTTGATCAAGGTGTTGAAGAACAGGCCGTACTGGATCGCGACTTCGGCCGCCTTCTTCGCGGGATCGGCAGCTTTGAGCACCAGCCTCATCTGCGAGAAGTCGACGCCGCTCAGCAGCAGGCCGATCGGCGGCATGACCACGTTGTCGACCAAGCCCTTGACGATGTCGTTGAAGGCCGCGCCGATGATCACGCCGACCGCCAGGTCGATCACATTGCCGCGGGCGATGAACTCGCGGAACTCACCGAAGATGCCGAGCTTGGGTTTGGGCGGCTCGCTCATGACAGAACCTGCTTCCCCGAGAATCTAGTCGTCTGATAGGTTGAGGCGTTCTCGCAGTTCCTTGCCGCTCTTGAAGAACGGCACGTGCTTGGCCCGCACGTCGACCGGCTCGCCGGTGCGCGGATTGCGGCCGGCCCGCGCGTCGCGCGACCGGACAGATAGCGCGCCGAAGCCGCGCAATTCCACCCGGCCACCGGTTTCCAGCGCCTGGATCATCCGCTCCAGAACCACGCCGACAACGCGCTCGATGTCGCGCTGCGTCAGGTGCGGATTCTCTTCGGAGAGTTTGGCGATCAGTTCAGATTTGATCATGCGGGCCCCTCGAACCGGGGTGACCATGGGCGAGTCCGCCTTTGTATTCAAGGCGCAAAAAGGGTTTATGCGTCCTACTGGTCAAGCTTGGCGCCGGCCGGACACACAACCCTTGCCTGTGAAATGCCAGGGCGCCGCCCGGGCCGCGGATCAGGTCGGAGCCCGCACCAGGTTATCCACGTCGCGAAGTTTGCGGATTTGCAGGTTGGCGGCCTCGGCGTCCGCGGCGCTGATCTCCGGCGTCACCGCGCGCTGATCGGTGGTGAAGGTCGCCAGGCCGCCCTGGATCGCCGCGCTGGTGATGATCTCGTAGCCGGCGATGTGTTCCGTCCCACTCGCGCCACGCACCGAATAGCCCTTGCCGCCATCCGGGAGGGCGATCTCCACCCGGCTGCGGGTATAGGTTGGGTAGGGGATCGCGAAGGGCGCGTTGTCGTTTGGGCCGGGATCCCGGCGGGGGAAGGCCGCCGGCGCGGCGCCGGGCCCGACCTTGAATTCGCGCACACCCAGGTCCTGGTTCTTGCGCCAATCCATGTCGTAGGCGCCCTGAAGGTCGACGGTGAACAGGTCCTTGTTGGGATCGTCGCTCCAGTTGACCTGCTCGATCTCGATGCCGCTGCCGGGCGAGGAGTAGCGTTGGCGGAAGTTTCGCTCCATGTCCGCCCGGGGCGTCCGCGCCAAGGTGGCGCGCATCGAGGTCGCATAGATTCCCGAGAAGGTGATCCGGATATCGGCCGCAGCCTTGGCGTCCAGTCCCTTGGTGGCGTCGATGTGAGTAATCGTCTCGACGGTCGGGACATTGATCTGGGCCTCGACAATCTTCTCCAGTGGCGCGCCCTCGGCGCGGACCGGCAGGCCCCACTTGTGGGACGGGGGCTGCATGGCCTGGGGATTGGTGTCGCCGGTGCGGGTCCCGTCCAGCCAGTAGGACTGGCCCTTGATCTTCACCCGTACGATGACGTGATTGAACGCGGCCAGCGAAGGCGGCATCTCATCAAGCCCGTCGCCTGCGCCCAGATTCACCAGCACCGGTTCAGCGTCGACGTCCAGGCTCTTGAGGATCGCCAGCAGCAGGGCTGTCTTGGCCTTGCAGTCGCCGAAGCGGCGGGCCCAGGTGTCGTCGGCGTCGGCCGGCACATAGCCGCCCTCACCCATGCCGATAAAGAAGTAGCGGGTCTTGTCCTCGACCAGTTGCAACGCGGCGAAAGCGCGGGCCTTGGGATCGGTCGTCTTGGCCGCAATGGCGTCCGCCTCAGCCCTGATCGGCGAGGTTTTGGCGATGTCCGAGGCTTTCGCGTAAAGCGGCGCCATCAGTTTGGAGACCTCGTCCCAGCTCTGGAAGCTGGTGACCTGCAGCTCGCCCACACGACGGAAGCGCAGCGGTGCGCCGATCGGCGCCTTGGGCGGTTGCACCAGGGTCTTGTCGAGACTGAGCGTCGTGCGGCCGTCCCGCTCCCCGAGCACCGGATTCCCGAATCCGACGGTCGTCTTCCAGGTCACCGGAACGCCCTTGGGCCAGGAAACCTCCGTACGATACCGCCCGGCGACCCCGGCAAACGCCATGCGCTCGATGTCGAAGGAGTGGCCCCTGGCCACCGGATCGGCATGGGTGCGAGTGTAGGCCACATCGATGACGTCGCCGGTCTGCAGGCCGTCGATCTGCCGCGACGCGGTGATCCGGCCGTCCAGACTGGCCTGCTCCAGGTTCGTCTCGCGGCGAAGCACCAGCATGGCGCGGGGGTCGGCCAGGAGGTCGATCCTCTGGCCGCCGCGGATGATGGCGAGGGTGTGCCAGGTGATGGTCTCCGTGGCAGGGCTCCAGATCACGCTGATCGACTTCACGCTGGCCAGGCCCTCGGGCTTGAGGATCTTAAAGGCGCGGTGCGCGTAAAAGGCGTCGCCGGCGGGATCCAGCCGGGTCTGGTGGTCGTCGATCAGGACCTGGATGGCCGGCGCGCCGTCGTCGGACGGTGCGGGCGGGATCGGCGCGACATCGACCCAGGGCGCAGGCGGCGCATAGAGCGGCTGGTCGGCTGCGTGGGCCGCGGGTGCGAACGCGACCGGGATCGCAGCCAGAAGTGAGGCAAGGACGAGACGCGAGGACAACGAGATACTCCTGCCGCGCCAGGACGGCGCGCCTGCCTTACGATAGGGCGACTGTACAAAAAGAAAACGGCGGACCGGTCGCCCGGTCCGCCGCTCATTGCCTCAGCCGAAACGGCGTCGGCTCTTAGTCCTTCTGGGCCTTCTCGCGCAGAGCCGCGCCCAGGATGTCGCCGAGCGAGGCGCCGCTATCGGAGGCCCCGAACTTCTCGATGGCTTCCTTTTCCTCGGCCATTTCCAGGGCCTTCACCGACAGGGACACGCGGCGCGCGGCCTTGTCGACATTGGCGATCTGGGCGTCCAGGCGGTCGCCGACGGCGAACCGCTCCGGCCGCTGGTCCGCGCGGTCGCGGGAGAGGTCTGACTTGCGGATGAAGGCCGTCATCGGCGCTTCGTCCTCACCGAACTTCACCTCGATGCCGCCCGAGGTGATCTCGGTGACGGTGACGGTGACGGTCTGGCCCTTGCGATAGGTGTCGCCCTGCATCGGGTCGCCAGCGAGTTGCTTGATGCCGAGCGAGATGCGCTCCTTCTCGATGTCGACGTCGAGCACCTTGGCCTTGACCATGTCGCCCTTGTTGTACTTGGCGATGGCTTCCTCGCCGGGCACGGCCCAGTCGAGGTCGCTGAGGTGCACCATGCCATCGATGTCGTTGTCGAGGCCGATGAACAGGCCGAACTCGGTGGCGTTCTTGACCTCGCCCTCAACGGTCGAGCCGACCGGGTGGGTGGCAAGGAAGGAATCCCACGGATTGGCCATGGCCTGCTTGAGGCCGAGCGACACGCGGCGCTTGGACGGATCGACGTCCAGGACCACCACCTCAACCTCTTGCGAGGTGGAGACGATCTTCCCAGGATGGACGTTCTTCTTGGTCCAGGACATTTCGGAGACGTGCACCAGGCCCTCGACACCGGCCTCCAGCTCCACGAAGGCGCCGTAGTCGGTGATGTTGGTGATGCGACCGGTGAACTTGGCCCCCACCGGGTACTTGGCTTCCACGCCGTCCCAGGGGTCGGACTGCAGCTGCTTCATGCCGAGCGAGATGCGCTGGGTCTCGGGGTTGATCTTGACGATCTGCACCTTGACCGTGTCGCCGACCGCCAGGACCTGGCTCGGGTGGTTGACGCGCTTCCAGCTCATGTCGGTGACGTGCAGCAGGCCGTCGATGCCGCCCAGGTCCACGAACGCGCCGTAGTCGGTGATGTTCTTGACCACGCCTTCGCGGACTTCGCCTTCCTGCAGCTGG
>DASRRU010000062.1:0-14309 GCA_035656795.1 Phenylobacterium sp.
CGGTGCTCTGGCACGGTGAAGCCGGCGACACCCGGATCAACATCATCGACACCCCCGGCCACGCCGACTTCGGCGGCGAGGTGGAGCGGATCCTGGGCATGGTGGATGGCTGCGTCATCCTGGTGGACGCCGAAGAGGGCGTCATGCCCCAGACCAAGTTCGTGCTCGGCAAGGCGCTGAAGATGGGCCTGCGCCCGATCCTCTGCCTGAACAAGGTCGACCGGCCGCACGCCGACCCCGACCGGATCCTGAACGACGTCTTCGACCTGTTCGCGGCCATGGGCGCGACCGACGAGCAGCTGGATTTCCCGCACATCTACGCGTCGGGGAAGAATGGCTGGGCCACGCTGGATATGGCCAAGCCCAATGACAATCTGGCCCCGCTGTTCGACCTGATCGTGCGCCACGTGCCTGAGCCGAAGGTCGTGGAGAACAAGGACAAGCCGTTCCAGATCCTGTCGGTGCTGATCGAGAACGACCCGTTCCTGGGCCGCCTGCTCACCGGCCGCATCGAGAGCGGCAAGGCGACGCCCGGCCTGGCGATCCACGCGCTTGGCCTCGACGGCAAGGAAATCGAGCGTGGCCGGATCACCAAGGTCCTGGCCTTCCGCGGCCTGAAGCGCCAGCCGATCGAGGACGCGGAAGCCGGCGACATCGTCGCCATCGCGGGCCTCTCCAAGGCGACGGTGGCCGACACCCTGTGCGCCATGGAGGTGACCGACGCGCTGCCGGCCCAGCCGATCGACCCGCCGACCATCTCCATGACCGTCAGCGTCAACGACAGCCCGCTGGCCGGCCGCGAGGGCGACAAGGTGCAAAGCCGCGTCATCGCCGCGCGCCTTCTTAAGGAAGCCGAGTCCAACGTCGCCATCCGGGTGACCGAGACCGCCGACAAGGACGCCTATGAGGTGGCCGGCCGCGGCGAACTGCAGCTCGGCGTGCTGATCGAAGGCATGCGGCGGGAAGGCTTCGAACTTTCTATCAGCCGTCCCCGCGTGGTGTTCCAGATCGACCCGGAGACCGGCGAGCGCCTGGAGCCCATCGAGGACGTCATGATCGACGTCGACGACGAATTCACCGGCATCGTCATCGAGAAGCTGTCGGCCCGCAAAGCCGAGCTGAAGGACATGGGCCCCTCGGGCGCGGGCAAGACCCGCCTGTCGCTGATGAGCCCGTCGCGCTCGCTGATCGGCTACCAGGGCGAGTTCCTGACCGACACCCGCGGGTCCGGCGTGCTGAACCGGGTGTTCAGCCACTACGAACCCTACAAGGGCGCCATCGACGCCGGCCGCAAGGGTGTGCTGGTGTCCAACTCCGACGGCGAGTCCACAGCCTTCGCCCTGTGGAACCTGGATGACCGCGGAACCATGTTCGTGGGCGGCGGCGAGAAGACCTACCAGGGCATGATCATCGGCGAGAACTCGCGCCAGGACGACCTGGACGTCAATCCGATGAAGGCCAAGCAGCTCACCAACATCCGGTCCGCCGGCAAGGACGAGGCCGTGCGCCTGATCCCGCCGCGCCGCCCGACCCTCGAGCAGGCCATCGCCTATATCGAGGAGGACGAGCTGGTGGAGGTGACGCCAAAGTCGATCCGCCTGCGCAAGCGGGTCCTGAACCCTTCGTTCCGCAAGAAGCGGGTCAAGGAAGACTAGACGTCGGTTTTCGGCCAAGGTGCGAATAGGCTGGACGACCGCCAACGGGGCGTGAGACCCCTATATGAGGGAGATCAGCCATGACCCTCATCGCCCCCGCCGCGCCGCCTGCCGTTAAGCCTCCAAGGCACTATCCGACCCCGGCCGCCAAGTGCGCGGACCTGGTGGTGCATATCGTCGGCCTGACGCTCGCCCTGGTGGGCGGGATCGTTCTCCTGGCTCTAGCCGTGCGGGCCGGGTCGATCACCCAGGTGGTGGGCGTCTCGATCTATGCGGCGGGCGTCATCGCCATGCTGGCCTTCTCCACCGCCTACAACTTCGCCAAGGCCAGGTACCGGCCGGTGCTGCGCCGCCTGGACCACGCCGGCATCTTCCTGATGATCGCTGGCTCCTACACGCCGTTCACCATCCATAACCTGCACGGCGGATGGGCCTGGGGCATGACGGCGGCGATCTGGTCACTCGCGGCCTTCGGCGCGCTGGGCAAGATGTTCTGGATGGGCATGGACCGGCGCATCGGCGTCGGCGTCTACCTGGCGCTGGGTTGGCTGGTGGTGGTGGCGCTGAAGCCGCTGATCGAGAACGTCTACTGGGTCGCCCTGCTGCTGCTGCTGGCCGGCGGGGTGCTCTATTCGACCGGCGTGATCTTCTATGTGAACAAGCGCCTGAAGTTCTCCCGCGCCATCTGGCACGGCCACGTGGTGGCCGCGGCGGCAGCGCACTGGGCGGCGGTGCTGCTGGGCGTGGTCCTCGTCAGCCACGCCTAGACCCTGTCCCGGCTGACTTGAATCAAGTCAGCCAGCGTAGACGCGCTCCATCCAGGTGTCGCCGCGGGCGTAATCGCTGCGCGGCGGCGGTCCGGCGTCTGTGAAGCCCATGGCCCGATACAGCCCCAGCGCCGGCCCCAGGCTGGAGTTGGTCTCCAGATAGAGCCTGGGCGCGCCCATCTGCGCGCCCGCGTCGATGCAGCGTTGCATCAGCATCCGCCCCAGGCCCGAGCCGCGCAGGGTCTCGGAGACGGTCATCTTGGCGACTTCATAGCCGCCATCCTCCATCGGGATCAGGGCCACGCAGCCCACGGCCTCCCCGTCATGCAAGGCCATGAAGATGCGCCCGCCGGCCTGGACGATCCTGCCCTGTGGGTCGCCGAGGACCTCGCGGTCCTTGGGCTCGATGGCGAAATACTTGGAGATCCAGGCCTCGTTCAGGGTCTTGAACGCTTCGGCGTGGCGGGGCTCGAACTCGACGATCTCCATGGACGCAGGCGCTCCGGTCAGGTCATGAAGGCGCAACAGCCGCCCCAGCCAGATGATCTAATGCCCAACCCGATCTTCTCAAGCCTGCCGACGACCATCTTCGAGGAGATGTCGGGCCTGGCGCGCGCCCTGGGCGCCGTCAACCTCGGCCAGGGCTTCCCTGACGACCCCGGCCCGGAGGCGATCCGCGCCAAGGCCGCGGACGCCACCCTGAACGGCTACAACCAGTATCCGCCGATGGCCGGCCTGCCCGAATTGCGCGCCGCGGTGGCCGGCCACTACGCCCGCAGCCAGGGCCTCGACCTGGACCCGGCGACCGAGGTCACCGTCACCTCCGGCGCCACCGAGGCCCTCGCGGCGGCCTTCTTCGGCCTGATCGCGCCCGGGGACGAGGTGATCGTCTTCCAGCCGCTCTACGACGCCTACCTGCCGCTGATCCGCCGGGCTGGCGGGGTGGCGAAGCTGGTCAGGCTGGCGCCGCCCCGCTGGCGCTTCGACCGCGCCATGCTTGAAACGGCCTTCAGCGACGCGACAAGGTTCGTGGTGCTCAATAACCCCAACAACCCGGCCGGCGTGGTCCTGCCGGACGAGGACCTCGCCCTGCTGGCCGAGTTCTGCGTGAAGCACGACGTCATCGCCATCTGCGACGAGGTCTGGGAGCAGGTGGTGTTCGGCAACGCCACGCACCGGCCGCTGATCGCTTTCCCCGGCATGCGCGAGCGGTGCGTGAAGATCGGCTCGGCGGGCAAGATGTTCGGCCTCACCGGCTGGAAGGTGGGCTTCCTCTGCGCGGCGCCGGAGCTCACCCACAGCCTGGCGCGGGCCCACCAGTTCCTCACCTTCACCACCCCACCCAGCCTGCAGACCGCCGTGGCCTGGGGCCTGGACAATTCCGAGGACTGGTTCCGCGACATGCCGCGCGGCCTCGAACGCTCCCGCGACCGCCTGGGCGAGGGCCTGCAGCGCGAAGGGTTCGCGGTCCTGTCCTCCCAGGGCACCTACTTCCTGAACATCGACCTGACGGCTTCCGGGATCACCGAGGCCGACCGCGACTTCTGCCTGCGCGCGGTGAAGGAGGCCGGCGTGGCCGCCATCCCCGTCTCGGCGCTCTATGAAGAGGACGCGGTGACCAGCATCGTGCGCCTGTGCTTTTCCAAGCGCGACGAGACCCTCGACGGCGGCGTCGAACGGCTGGCCCGGGCCCGGGATCTCAGCGTGGCGTCGCCAGCCAGATGACGTGCCGGGCGCCGCGCTTGCCGCCGGTGGCGCGGACCGGGACTTCCTCGGCCAGGTAGCCGGCGCTGGCCAGCCTGCGGGTGAAGCCGTCGTCACGCCCCGCCGACCAGACGGCGAGCACCCCGCCGGGCTTCAGCGCCCATTTGGCCGCGTTCAGCCCGCCGATCGAATAGAGCCTGTCGTTGGCGTCGCGGTTGAGGCCGCCGGGGCCGTTGTCGACGTCGAGCAGGATGGCGTCAAAGCTCGCCCGCGCCGCGGCGATCACGCCCACGACGTCGGCCTCGCGGATCGCCACCCTTGGGTCGTCCAGGCAGCCCTCGAACAGCTCCGCCATCGGGCCTCGCGCCCAGGTCACCACCGCGGGCACCAGTTCCGATACGACCACGCTGGCGTCCTTGGGCAGTTCGGCGAGCGCCGCGCGCAGGGTGAAGCCCATGCCAAGGCCGCCCACCAGCATCTGGACCTTGGGCCGGCCGACGAGGCGCGCGCAGGTCAGGCTCGCCAGCGCCTTCTCCGAGCCGCTCAGTCGGCTGTTCATCAATTCGATCGAGCCGGACATGATCGAAAGCTCAGCGCCGCGCCGCATCAGGCGCAATTCGCCGCCGTCGGGAATCCTGGCGGTGTCCAGTTGGGTCCAAGGGATCATCGCCCTCCATCGCATCGACTGACGTGAAGGACGAGGGGGAGCTTGTCAGTCGGGGCCTGGCAAGGCTCAGCATGGCCGCCACCCTGCGCCGCCTCTGCGAGGGAATGGACTCCATCCGCGCCGGGTGATGCTGTGTGTCTCGCCAGCAAGGCGAGGAGGACGACATGGCACATCTAGGACAGTGCTTTTGCGGCGCGGTGGAAGTCGAGGTCAGCGGCGAACCGGAAGGCATGGGCTATTGCCACTGCGCCTCCTGCCGCTCGTGGTCCGGCGGACCGGTCAACGCCTTCAGCCTCTGGAAGCCGGAAAGCGTGATGGTCACCCGGGGCGCCGAGCACGTGGCGATGTACCAGAAGACCGAGGTCAGCCAGCGGCAGTTCTGCGCCAAGTGCGGCGGCCACCTGATGACCAACCACCCGCCGCTGGGCCTGGTGGACGTCTTCGCGGCCACGATCCCGACGATGAACTTCGCCCCGGGCCTGCACGTCAACTACCAGGAGACCGTCCTGCCGATGAGGGACGGCCTGCCCAAGTTCAAGGACTTCCCGGCCGACTTCGGCGGGTCAGGGGAGATGGCGGCGGAGTAGGGCAGGTGGCCCGGCGTGAGCCTTAAGTTCCTTGGCGGCTAAGGCCCCAAGGCTCGCGTCACCCATGGGATTTAAGGCCGGAGGCCTCCCTGAGGGAGGCTATCTGGGAGTGGCTGCGGGCCGCAGATAGTAGATGTCGAACGCTTCGCGATGGGTTTCGACGAAGCCATACCGGGGGTAGAAACGGTTGGCCTCGCTGTCCACGAGGACGCTCAATCGCACATCGGCCTCAGCCTCATCGGCTTCGGCCAACAACCGGCGCATCACAGCATCGCCAAGACCTTGCCGCTGAAACTGCGGCGCCAGATAGAAGTGTTCGATAATCCAGCTGTCACCGTGCGGATAGACCGTTACGCAGCCGGCGAAGGCGCCATCGCACTCGATCAGGCGCGTGATGCGAGGACGAAATTCACGTTCGAAACGCGCAGCCGATCTCGCCGGATTGAAATGGTCGATCCGGACCAGCGCATCGCGCATAGCGACGAGCTTGAGCGCGGTGAGGCGTTTCAGATCGTCAGGCGACGACGGCCGGAAGGCGAACTCCGTCCAGCTCAGCAGGTGCTCCCGCCGCCCACCACGATCGTCTGCCCGGTCGTCCAGGCCCCGGCGCGGCTCGCCAGATAGACGGCCGCGCCCGCCAGGTCGTCAGGTTCGCCCAGGCGGCGCAGCGGCGTGCCGGAGCTGGCGCGTTCCTCGCCGGCCGGGGTGTCCCAGAGAGCCTTGGCGAAGTCGGTCTTCACCAGGCCGGGCGCGACGCAGTTGACGCGGATGTTGTGCGGGCCCAGCTCGCGGGCGAGGTTGCGCGCCAGCTGCATGTCGGCGGCCTTGGAGATGCAGTAGGCGCCGATCACCTCCGAGCCGCGCAGGCCGCCGATGGAGGAGACGATGATGATCGCCCCGTCCTTCCGCGCCTTCATCTCCGGCGCGACCATCTGGATCATCCAGTTGTTGGCCACGATGTTGTTGGTGAGGATCTTGCCGAAGGCGTCGTCGGAAATGTCGAGCTGGCTGCCGTAGTAGGGGTTCGAGGCGGCGTTGCAGACCAGGATGTCGATCTTGCCGAACGCCTTGCGGGTCTCGTCCATCAGCCGCTGAAGGTCGTCCTTCGAGGAGATGTTGGCCGGTATGGCTATGGCGTGGCCGGCGGTCCGCGCGTTGATCGCCGCGGCCACCTCTTCGCAGGGGCCTGCCTTGCGGGAAGAGATCACCACCTTGGCGCCGTGGGCGGCCATCTGCTCGGCGATGGCCTTGCCGATGCCGCGCGAGGAGCCGGTGATCACCGCCACCTTGCCGGTCAGGTCGAACAGCTTGCCGGTCAGGGCGTTCGGCCCCGAAGAAACAGACCGATCCATCACGTCGCTCATGGCGAGGCTCCCTTAAAACGCTCGTTTGATTTGTCGGCCATTTGCGATGCGGGCCGCTCCCAGGTCAAGCGGGGGCAAAGTTCAGGCGGGCAGGACGGCCAGATGGCGCTCCATCCGGGTGACACGCATCTGCCCGGCCTCCGGATGGCGCACGTCGATCTCGTCGATCTTGCGAAAGCCCATCCTCTCGTAGAACCCCGCCAGCGGAGCGTCGCAATCGAGGCGCAGGCGCCAGCGGCCCTGGGTCAGGGCCAGGACGGCGGCGCGATCGAACAGCGCGGCCGGCACGCCCGCCCCGGCATGGGCGCGGCGCACCGCCAGCTTGTGCAGGTAGAGCGCTTCGCCCGGCGGGTGTTCCGGCCAGAAGTGCGGATCCTCGGGCTCAATGATCACCACACCCGCGATCTCCCCGCCGATCCTCGCCGTCAGAACCTCACCGCGGGCGATGAAGCCGGCCACGAAAGCTTCCCCGAGCAACGCGGGGTCCCAGAGCTGCGCGCGCCATGTGGTGATCCAGCGCGCCGCCTCCTGGAGAATCAGCGAAACCGCCAGCGCCTCGTCCGGCGCGGCCGGTCCGATCTCAAAACTCGCAGGCGCCATCGATGCTCCACCCGGGGACGTTGCAACCTAGCGGCCAAGGGTGGCGGCGACAATCGCCGCCCGCCGCTCTAAGCTCCGCCTCAAAAGCGGGGGAATGTGCATGCGTATCATCGGCCGGATCGCCCTGGCCCTGTTTCTCGCGATCATCGCCGTGATCGGGGTCGCGCTCGTCCGGACCCTGATGTACCGCCCGCCCGGCGAGGTCAGCACCGCCGAGGTGCGCGTGGTCCCGCCGGTGCCGTTCGACGTGGCCGCCGCCGCCCAGCACCTGTCGCAGGCGGTGCAGATCCAGACGGTGAGCCACCAGGACCTGGCCGACGACCAGCCGGCTGAATGGACCCGGCTGCACGACTTCCTCAGCGCCACCTATCCCGCGGCCCATGCGGCCATGACCCGCGAGATCGTCGGCAAGAACACGCTGATCTACACCTGGAAGGGCTCCGACCCGTCGCTGGCGCCGATCGTGCTGATGGCGCACCAGGACGTTGTGCCCGTGACGGCGGGTTCGGAGAGCCTCTGGAAGCACCCGCCGTTCTCCGGCGCCATCGCCGACGGCGCGGTCTGGGGTCGCGGCTCGGTGGACGACAAGGGCTCGCTGATCACCCTGTTCGAGGGCGTCGAGGCGCTCGCCAAGACCGGTTTCAAGCCGAGGCGCACGGTGATGATCGTCTCCGGCGAGGACGAGGAAACCCTGGGGACCGGCGCCAAGGCGGCCGCGGCGCTGCTGAAATCGCGCGGCATCAAGGCGCAGTTCGTGCTCGACGAGGGCCTGGCGGAGATCACCGACAATCCGGTGACCGGCGGCAAGCTGTCGCTGATCGGCACCGCCGAGAAGGGCTATGCGACCCTGAAGGTCACCGCCAAGGCGGAAGGCGGCCACTCCTCGGCGCCTCCGGCGGACGGCGGGGGCGTGGTGGCGCTGTCGCACGCCGTGACGGCGATCAACGACCACGGCTTCCCGATGGACTTCCGCGGGCCCGGCGCGGCCATGCTGCAGAGCGTGGCGCCGAAGGCGGCCTTCCCCGTGCGAATGGCGGTGGCCAACACCTGGCTGTTCAAGCCGCTGCTGATCCAGCAGATGGGCGCCACGGCCTCCGGCGCGGCGATGCTGCACACCACCATCGCGCCCACCATGCTGCGGGGCAGCCCCAAGGAAAACGTCCTGCCGCAGGACGCCGCCGCCTGGATCAACTACCGCATCGCGCCCGGCGACACCTCGACCACGGTCATGGCGCGCGCCAGGTCCGCGGTCGGCGTCTTGCCGGTGTCGCTGGCCTGGATCAATTCGCCCTCGGAACCCTCGCCGGTCTCCTCGACCGCCTCGGACGGCTGGAAGATGGTCTCAGCGGTCGCGGGAAAGGTCACCGGCGCCCCGGTGGCGCCCAGCCTGGTCACCGCCGGCACCGACAGCCGCTACCTGCAGGGCGTGGCGAGCGACGTCTACCGCTTCCAGCCCATGGCCTTCGCCCTGAAGGACATCGAGATGATCCACGGGACCAACGAGCACCTGACGCTGGCGAACCTGGAGCAGTGCGTGCAGTTCTACGCCCGCCTGATCGCGACCGCGGCGGGGTAGACCGTCCAGTCTCAATTAGTAATCAATAAATTCAATATCTTATACATTTTCGCCGCGATGAGCGGTATTGAGTAGGGACACTAGGCCGTCCTCAGCCGTCCCTCGTAGTCGCGCTTGCCGAGCGGCGCCCCGTTCGTCCGCAGGATGGCGTAGGCCATGGAGGCGTGGAAATGGACGTTGGGCAGCGAGAAGGAGAGCACGAAGGTCTCCGCGGTGAAGGCGAGCCGACGTGGGCCGATCTGCAAATCCAGGGCCTTGCCGCCCCAGCCGTTGACTTCGTCGGGGTCGAGCGCCTCTAGCGCCGTGACCGTCGCGGCGGTCATCGCCTGCAGGTCGGCGAACGGGATCGCCCCCCGCAGCGCCGGCGGGTCGAAAACGCCCGTCCTCACGGCCTCCAGCGCCGAGATCGAATGGTGCGACACGCATTCGACCTGGAAGTGGAAGGGCGCCATGTCCACGAAGAGGCGCTCGCTGACAAACCGGTCGGGATCCAGGCCGGTCTCGGTGCAATGCCTGGACGTGCGGTCGAGGAAGCCGGCCACGGCGCTGACCGTCTGCAGGTAGGTGGCTACGCTCAAGTCGTAGAATGATGTCGCCATCGCAAATCCCCTGAAGCGCAGGCCCCCGAACCGGCGGCCAGCCCAGCCGTCAGGCCGCCTTCATCCGCATCTGGCCCAGATAGTTCCGCTTGCCGAGCGGCACGCCCTGGGTGCGCAGGAGGTCGTAGGCCGTGGTGGCGTGGAAATAGAAATTGGGCAGCGAGAAGGAGAGGATGAAGCCCTCCGCCGTGAACGGGATCTTCCGCTCACCGATCTGGAAGCTCACGTCCTTGCCCGCCCAGCCGTTGACCTCCTGCGGCGTGAAGCCTCTGAGGACATCCTCGGTCGTGGCCACCATCGCCTGCAGCTCGGCGTAGGGCAGGGGCCCGACCGCGGCCGGCGGATGGAAGAGGCCGCTCTTTACCCCTTCGAGCGCGCCCACCGAGTGGTGCGCCACCGAGCGGATCTGGAAGTGGAAGGGCGCCATGTCGTCGAACAGCTGCAGGCCGACGAAGTCGTCCGGGTCGGCGCCGGTCTCGGCGCAATGCTTGGCGGCGCGGTCCATGAAGCCGGCCACCGCCCCCACCGTCTGCAGGTAGCTGGCCACGCTGAGGTCGTAGAGTGAAGTCGCCATCATCGGTTTCCCTGGAGATTTAGACGCCGTTACTGACATGCGGGCTATGGGTTGTCAGGCCCGTCCGGGCGGAATCCGCAGGCGCCCCCTTGCGGTTGCCGTTCCGCCGACGCACGTTCCGGGCTCACGACTTCACGAGGACTACATGCGCGAGATCTACACGAGCTGGCTGGACGACGAAGACGGCGACGACGAGGACAAGGGCCGCCAGCCTGACATGCCGATGACCTCCGGCCCGGTGCAGAACGCGCTGTTCAAGTCGCGCACCGTGCTGGTGTTTGGCGAGATCGACATGCGCCTGGCCGAGCGGGTCACCGCCCAGATCACCGCCTTCTCCGCCGAGAACGACAAGCCGATCCGGATCATCATCAACTCGCCCGGCGGCCATGTGGAAAGCGGCGACACCATCCACGACATGATCCGCTTCTGCGGCGTGGACGTGAAGGTGATCGGAACCGGCTGGGTGGCCTCGGCCGGCGCGCACATCTTCCTGGGCGCCAAGAAGGAAAACCGGCTCTGCCTGCCCAACACCCGCTTCCTGCTGCACCAGCCGGCCGGCGGCATGCGCGGCCAGGCGTCGGACATCCAGATCGAGGCCGAGCAGATCATCAAGATGCGCGACCGCGTAAACCGGATGATCGCCAAGGAGACCGGTCAGACCTTTGAACGCATCGTCAAGGACACCCAACGGAACTTCTGGATGAGCGCCGAGGAAGCCGTCGACTACGGCCTGGTCGCGCGGATCATCAACAACACGTCGGAAGTGTAGTTTGAGATCCTCCCCCTCAGGGGGAGGTGGCGCAAAGCGACGGAGGGGGTTTCATCCACGGCGGATGGGCTGGTGGGCTTCAACCCCCTCACCCGCTTCGCGGGAGCTCCCCCTAAATGGGAGCATCCATGAGGTCTGAGCAGAGTCCCTGGTGGCAGGGCGCCGTCCTCTACCACATCTACGTCCGCAGCTTTTTCGATAGCAATGGCGACGGGCAGGGCGACCTGCCTGGCGTTGCGGCGAAGCTGGACTACATCCGGAGCCTGGGCGTCGACGGGATCTGGCTGTCTCCGATCCACCCCTCGCCCAACCGCGACTGGGGCTACGACATTGCTGACTACGAAGGCGTGCAGGGCGACTATGGCTCCGAGGCCGACGTCCAGCGCCTGCTGGACGCCGCCCACGCCCGGGGCTTGAAGGTGGTCTTCGATGAGGTGCTGAGCCACACCTCCGACGTCCACCCCTGGTTCGTGGAAAGCCTGACCGGCGGGCCTGCTGGCCCCAAGGCCGACTGGTATGTCTGGGCCGACCCGCAGGCCGATGGGACGGCGCCCAACAACTGGCTGTCGGTGTTCGGTGGTCCGGCCTGGGCCTACCAACCGGCGCGCCGCCAGCACTACCACCACAAGTTCCTGCGCCAGCAGCCGAAGCTCAACTGGCGCAGCGAGGCGGCCCGGGAGGCGGCCCTTTCCGTTCTGGATCATTGGCTGACCAAGGGCGTCGACGGCTTCCGCCTCGATGTGGCCGGCACTTTCCTGCACGACGCGGCCCTGACGCCCAATCCACCGGTCCCCATGGCCGAGCGCACCCGGTACGACTGGTCGCACGCCGGCAACCTGCAAAGGCACCTCTACGACTCCAACCTGCCGGAGAACGTCGAGACGCTCGAGGTCATCCGCCGCCGCGTGGAAGCGCACTCCGGCAAGAATGGTGGCGACAGGTTCGTCTTCGGCGAATTCTCGGAAGAGGAGGAACGCTGTGGCGCCTATCTCTCGCCCACCGAAGGCCTGCACTCGGCCTACACCTTCGTCCTGCTGCTGGCCCGCAAGCTGACCCCGCAGTTCGTCAAGGACCACTACGCGACGCTCGCCGCCTATCCGACCCACTGGCCGACCATCAGCTTCTCCAACCACGACGTGCCGCGCACGCTCAGCCGCTTCGGCGACGACGACGCCCAAGCACAGGAAAGGGGGCGGGACCTCGCGAAGCTGCTGTTCGCCCTGCTGCTCAGCCTCAAGGGCACGACGCTGATCTACCAGGGCGAGGAACTGGGCCTGCCGCAGGCCAGCCTCGCCCGCGACCAGCTGCGCGATCCGGTCGGCGACCTCTACTGGCCCTATACCGGCGGCCGAGACGGCTGCCGCACCCCGATGCCCTGGAGTCCAGGCCATGCGCTCGGCTTCACCACCGGCTCGCCCTGGCTGCCGGCCGCGGCCGAGCATGCGGGCCTGACCGTCGAGGCCCAGGACGCCGATCCGGAGTCCACGCTGAACTTCGCCCGCGCGATGATCGATTTTCGCCGGGACTCGGCCGCCATGACCGTGGGCGAGCTCAGCTTCCTTGACCTGCCCGACCCCGTGCTTGGCTTCGTGCGCCGCGAGGGCGACGAGGCCATCGCCTGCCTGTTCAACATGAGCCCCGAGCCCAGGTTCGTGGACGCCCCCGAGTTGGAGGGCGCCACCCTGCTGGACGTCCGCGCCGGCGACGCGGAACTGCGCGGCGGCTCCATCGGGCTATCGGAATACGCCGCGGTGTTCCTGCGGCTCTAGGACCGCCCGGGGCTCAACTTGAACATCACCGCGTTGTCGGTGACCGGATCGCTGTCCTTCCAGCTGTCGCCGATGTGCTTGCCGAGGCCCAGGTTGCAGTATTTCGGCATGCGGTCTTCGCCCAGCGGCTTGCCGGGGCTGGTGCAGATCTTGCCTTTTTCGATCGCCCAGGCGCCGCGCAGCTCACCGTCCGCCCCGGTCTCGCGATAGGTGTGGTCGGGCGCGAAATAGCGCTTGGCGCTCCAGTTGGCGGCCGGGACGTCGATCTCCAGGGTTCCGGCGAAGAAGCCCGCCATGGCCTGCGCCTCCTCGGCGGGCTGGGCGGCGAGGGGTGTTGGGAGGCAGGTGAGGGCGGCGCCTGCGACAAGGCAAGCCGCGAGAGCGAACCGGGTCATCTCAGATCTCCTTGCGCCCCAGCTTTACGCCCACCCGGCATCCTCGCCGATTGAACTAACCGCGATCAGGCTTGCGGCCGCGTTCAAGTGGCGCGTCGGCCCGATGCGGCTTAAGACCGGCTCATGGCCGATGACGCCGCCAAGACCGCACGCACCGAGGCGAAGTTCGGCCAGGGCTTCCTGACCGAAATCTGGTATTTCGCCGCCCTGTCCGGCGACCTGAAGCCCGGCAAGATGGCCCGCTACGAGTTGCTGGGCGAGCCTGTGCTGCTGGGGCGCAATCATGCCGGCGAGGTCGTGGCCCTTCGCGACATCTGCCCCCACCGCGCCGCGCCGCTCTCCGCCGGCCGCTTCCATCGCGAGGCCTCCGGCGCCGAGACCGTCGAGTGCCCCTATCACGGCTGGCGGTTCGGGGCGGACGGGGCCTGCGCGGCCATCCCCTCGCTGGTCGCCGACCAGGAGATGGACGTGGCCCGCATCCGCGTGCGCCGCTATCCGGTGGCCGAGAGCCAGGGGCTGGTCTTCGTCTGGGTCGGCTCCGACCCGCGCGGGGCCGGCGAGCCCACCGAGCCGCCGCCGGTGTTCCCCGGCGTGGTCGGCGGCGCGCCGAAGCTGGTCGACCGCATGGAATTCGCCGCCCACATCGACCACGCGGTGGTGGGGCTGATGGACCCGGCGCACGGCCCCTACGTCCACCAGCAGTGGTGGTGGCGCTCCAAGGCCAGCCAGCACGAGAAGGCCAAGCGCTTCGAGCCCCGCGAGCAGGGCTTCGCCATGGTCCGCCACGAGCCGTCCAAGAATTCCCGCGCCTACGCCATCCTGGGCGGCGAGCCGCTGACCGAGATCACCTTCCGCATCCCCGGCATGCGCTGGGAGCACGTCACCGTCGGCGCCCGCCAGGTGCTGTCGCTGACCTGCCTGACGCCGGTGAACGAGACCACCACCCGCATCACCCAGATCGTCTGGTCCGACCACCCGGCATTCCTGTTCCTCAAGCCGTTCATCAAGGCCGGAGCCCGCGCGTTCCTGCGCCAGGACGGCGACATGGTGAACCTGCAGAACGAGGGGCTGAAGTACGACCCGTCGCTGCTGTGGATCGACGACGCCGACCGCCAGGCCAAGTGGTACCAGCAGCTGAAACGCGAATGGACCGCCAGCCGCAAAGCAGGCCGCGCCTTCGCCAACCCCGTCGAGCCCGTCACCCTGCGCTGGCGCAGCTAGAACGAGGTCCTCCCCCAGGCCGAAGGCCGATTGAGGGGGAGCGCGGCCGCGCCGCGCGACGG
>DASRRU010000063.1:0-1678 GCA_035656795.1 Phenylobacterium sp.
TCGACTGTGCTGCTGAGGCCTCGGCCCGCGAAGGGCCGGCCCTCATCCGCCTGGACAGGCGTTCCCTTCACAGGGGGCGGAAACCGGAGGTCCCATGAAGCGCACGCCGTCGAACACCGAGGGGCCCGCCGGCCCTCCGCCGCGCAAGCTCAAGCCTTCGACCTTGATGATGGGTTACGGCTATGACCCACGGCTTTCGGAAGGGGCGCTGAAGCCGCCGATCTTCCTCACCTCCACCTTCGCGTTCGAGACCGCCGAAGCCGGCAAGCAGTTCTTCGAGCGCCTGATCGGGCGGCGGGCGGACGGGGCGGAGGGGCTCGTCTACACGCGCTTCAACGGGCCGGACCAGGAAATCCTCGAGGACCGGCTCGGCGTCTGGGAGGAGGCGGAGGATGCCCTCAGCTTCTCCAGCGGCATGGCGGCCATCGCCACCGTCCTTCTGTCTCTGGCCAGGGCGGGGGACGTGATCGTCCACTCCGCGCCGCTCTACGCCGCCACCGAGACGCTGATCCACCAGGTGCTCGGACGGTTCGGGGTGCGGTTCGTGGACTTCCCCGCCGGTGCGGACCGCCGGGAGATCGATGCGGTGCTGGCCCGGGCGCGGGAAGCGGGCCGCATCGGACTGATTTATCTGGAGAGCCCTGCCAACCCGACCAACGCCCTGGTCGACGTAGAGGCCGTCAAGGCGGCGCGCGACGCCCTGCCGGAGGATAGCCAGGAGGATGGCGCGGTGCGAGCGATCCCCCGCCCGCCGATCGTGATCGACAACACGTTCCTGGGGCCGCTGTGGGCCAAGCCGCTGCAGCAGGGCGCCGACATCGTGGTCTACTCCCTGACCAAATACGCTGGCGGCCATAGCGACCTGGTGGCTGGCGGCGCGCTTGGCGCCAAATCGATGATCGACCCGGTGCGCGCCACGCGCAACGTGATCGGCACCATCCTCGATCCGCATTCGTCTTGGATGCTGCTGCGCAGCCTGGAGACCCTGGAGCTGCGCATGACCCGGGCCGGGGAGAACGCGGCCAAGGTGTGCGCCTTCCTCAAGGGCCATCCCAAGGTCGAGCGCATCGGCTACCTCGGGTTTCTGCCGGAAGGCAGCCGCCAGGCCGACATCTGGCGGCGCCATTGCACCGGCGCCGGCTCGACCTTCTCGGTCTACCTCAAGGGCGGCGAGGCCGAGGCCTTCGCCTTCCTGGACGCCCTGAAGATCGCCAAGCTCGCGGTGAGCCTGGGCGGGACCGAAACGCTCGCCTCCCACCCCGCCAGCATGACCCATCTGTCGGTGCCTGACGCCCGCAGGGCGGCGCTCGACATCAGCGACAATCTGGTGCGCATCTCGGTGGGCGTCGAGGACGCCGACGACCTGATCGCCGACCTCGACCAGGCGCTGCAGGCGTGCTGAACGCGATGTGGGCGATACCAGGCCGCGTTAGTCTCGCCGGGCAACGGGCGGTTCGTGCATCGGATCGGCCCTGGCCGGGGCGACACCTTCCCTCTGCAGCCTAAGCTTGGCCGCGCCTTGGAGGAAACGTCCCCCAGCCAGGCGCACGAATGTTGCATTTCCGGAGCAAACCCAAGGTCCGGAATTGGCGCGGTCCGGCCGGATAGAGATCCCAGCAACCAGGGTTGGACACCGTCTCTGGAGACTTGCGTTTTCGACGCTGCGATCCAATCCTGA
>DASRRU010000064.1:0-9543 GCA_035656795.1 Phenylobacterium sp.
CCTTGGCGCGCGCGACGACGCCCAGCGCATGGGCGATATAGCCGACGTCCTCCGTCTTGAAGGCCTCGTCCATGAACCCGGCGACGGCCTCGT
The DNA here is from genome assembly GCA_035656795.1 of Phenylobacterium sp. Taxonomy (GTDB): domain Bacteria; phylum Pseudomonadota; class Alphaproteobacteria; order Caulobacterales; family Caulobacteraceae; genus Phenylobacterium. The sequence continues at coordinate 94 of DASRRU010000064.1, forward strand.
CGGAGGTTAGGCCTTCGGCCGGATCAAAGGGGCTCAGCTTCTCGGCCATCTCATTCACTCCATTCCTTGGCCAGGCGCTTTGCGGTCTTGATGTCCCTGGCCTGGGTGCTCTTGTCGCCGCCGCAGAGCAGGATCACCACCGTCTCGCCCCGCCGCTGGAAATAGACCCGGTAGCCGGGGCCCTAGTGGATGCGCAGCTCGCTGATCCCTTCGCCGACCGGCTCCGCGTCACCCGCATGTCCGAAGGCCAGGCGATCCAACCGGGCGAAGTTCACACCGAGGGCGCGCTTGTCCTTCAGGCGCGTCGACCATTTCCGAAACGTCTCGGTCTGCTTCAGTTCCATTAGATGTCGTTTATAGACGACAATCGGTCAATGGATCGAGCACACTACGACCGACGCGGCCCGGCGATGGTTATGAACTCGGCTTGAGCCGCACGCCGGGCCCTAGACCTGCCGCCTCATCGGCCGCCTGGAACACAACGCCAGCGTCTTCCAATGCACGTCGGACGGCTTCGACATTGGCGGCTGTGCTTCGACCAGGACCCAGAGGGCCTTCCATGCGCCGAATTGTCGGCAGCGAAAGCGCAGAAGCCTTGGCGAGCTGGGGCTGACTCCAATCCACCAGCGCACGCGCCGCCCGAATCTGTTCGGCCGTCAGCATTTTGTGATTGCTTTATGATGAAATAGTATCATTTTAAGTTGATTCACCCCACTCCTCGTGATACCAAAACGATAATCATCCTTTTGGGATAACCGCTATGGGCTCACGTCGAAAGACGGGCAGCGAGACCGTGCGCCTGCCGGAACTCTCCCGGCGCGCGGTCATCGCAGGAACATCGGTTGTGGCCTTCGGCGCGGCAAAGGCCTCCGCCCCGGCGGCCATTCCGTCAGCCGTTGCGCAGGCCGCCTCGGATGAGGGGACCAGACGGTGTGCGAACTGGCTGGCCATCGACGCCAAGATTGACCGCCTCCAGACGCGCTGGGCCAAATTGGAGACGTGGCTGGCGAGGGAGCACGGATGGTTCAAGCTCAGCCCGGCCGAGCGGCAGGCCTTGCCCTGGGCGAAGGAGCTTCGCGACATCGACGGCTGTTTGGACGTGCTGTTCGAGAAGCGCGATGCCCTGCTGGAGGGTCTCCCGGCCTCCGGCTCGGTCAGCCTGGAGTCGGTTATCGCGAGACTGGCCGTCGTGGAGCGTCTGATCTGCCGCGACGATCACCCTGAAGGCCACGCCCTGATCGCGGGAGCCCGCCGAGATCTCGTCGCCATGTCGGGCGGGCGCACGCAGTCCGTTTGGGCGGGAACACCGACCGGCGCCGCCGTGGGCCTTTCTTTTGGCAACGACCAGCAGGGCTTTGAGGACGAGCAGCATGCGTAGTCAGAAAACCCCAACCAGCCCGCCGCTGTCGCGGCGCACAGTGCTTGCCGCGCCGGCGGGCTTCGCCGCCGGTGCCGCCGGTGCAAGTCAGCCGCAATGCGCCGACGATGCCGAACGCCTTTGCCGCCTCTGGCTCGCCGCCGAACGCGAGAGGGACCGGCTCCTGCTTCGGTGGGGCGACATCGAGGGCGATCTCATAAAGCGCTGCCATTGGTGTTCATTGTCCGAGGCCGAGCAGGAGACCTCGCCGCTGGGCGCGCCATTGCGAGCGATCGATAAGCGGCTCGACGTTCTTTTCGACGAGCGCGAGGCGATAGCCCGCAGGCTACCCCTCGTGACAGCGACGTCGCCGGGCGGCGTCTTCCTGAAACTCGATGTCGTAAGGCGAGAGCTTCAGGGGGAGGACTTTCCCATGATCCATCGCCTGTTGACGAGCGCGGTGCGCGATCTCCGTTCGCTCTGGCGATGACAGATGCCGCTGACCATCGATCGAGACGCGGCCATAGGTGGAACGAGCCCCCCCGTATCTGAAGGTCCATGATCTCCGTTCACCGCGAGCTTGCGCTTCGCACCGGCCCCGAGCGGGAGCCGCGAGCGGGGACTTGGGGGTTAGAGTCGCCTGAGCGCCCGGGTGACAGCATCCATGGCGGCGGGGGCGACTCCGCTCTTGGCGGCATAGGACGGCCATTTCCCGACGGCGGCGGCGACGTCGTCGACGACAGCCTCCGCGGCCTTGCGCTTGAGACCGGCTGTTTCGCCAAGGGCGAGGAGGTCCGACCGTTCGAAGCCGTCGAGCTTGCCGTTGACGCTCATCTGGTGGCGGTTGGTCCAAAGTCCGTTTGGATTGTGCGAGTAGCTGAGGTCGAAGGCGGGGGACAGCCGCCAGCGGCCGTCGCGATCCATCAGGAAGGCGATATTCTTGACGTGGTCGTCCTGGTTGCGGGCCAGCACGTTGAACGCCGCGCGGCGGAATTGCTGTTCGAGGGCCTCGTTCGGGAGATCCAGACGTCGGATGGTCTCCAGCGCCTGCTCGTAGGAATATGCGCCCGCGGCGTTGAAGTCGAAGTGCCGCAGCGCTGCCAGCGACTGCATGTGCAGCTTCTGTCCGCGCTCGGTCCGGTCGAAGCGTTTGGTCATGAAGTGGCTTCGGCCGCCTTCGTAGTGCAGCCGGCACTGCGTCATGACGATCCCGGCGTCCACGGCCATCAGGTGGTAGGCGTATTCGATGAGGCCGAAACCCAGCGGATCGGCGACCTCCTTGTCGCGGTTGTCGGTGACTCCGTCGAACTTCATGAGCCAGTAGGTGAAGCCTTCGCTGGCCGGGATCTGGCCAGAGCGGAATTCGCCGGTCGCCTCGTTCCAGGCGAGGATGGCCTTGGCCCGGGCGCCGCCGGCGGAGGTGCCGACGCGCAGGATGTCGTTGATCGTGTCGCGATCGTCCGCGCCGTTGAATGCGCCCCCTAAGCCCTCGCGCTGCGCCAGGACGCGGTTGGCGAGATCGACCAGGGCGTCGATCTTGAGCGGCTTGGAGGTCGACGCCAGCCTGAGCAGCGTCGGCTTGAACTCCAGTGCGCCCATGCCGCGGGCGCCGATGTAGCAAAGCCGTTCCACCGGATTGAAGCTGGCGGCGCTGCGCCCCTGGCCTGCCAGCCAAGCGTCGATCAGCGCGTTGCCGAACTTGTCGGGCAAGGAGTCGGCGAGGAGCCCCGGCAGCGCCTTGAAGGCGTCCCGCGGGAGGGCGGGGAAGGCGTAGGGGTCCGGGGAAAGGGGCATGACCAGCGGCGCCAGCTCGATGTCGCTGGCCGCGAAGTCGGGCATGTACTGGAAGACGCCGACCTGGCGGTCCTCGTCCCACGACACCGCCCCGACGTCCCGTCCCCAGAGACTGACGGTGGCGTCCGTCACACCTCGTCCTCTTCGCCCCAGGACCAGGGCTCTGGCGGATTAACGGGGGCGACTGGCCGTGCTCGGCGGCGCTCCCGGCCCTTACGCGCGACCCGCTCCACCGGTCGCAGGCCAGGGTCGGGGAGGAGGGAGGCCATATGGTCCTGCAGGCGCAACGCGATGATCACCCGGATGAAGCTGTTGAGCGTGGTCGTGTCGCCGCGCTCCAGCCGCTTGAGCGTGCTGACGGAGATGCCGGCGTCGCTCGCCAGGGTCTGCTGGGTCAGGTTGCGGCTAAGCCTCAAGGCTTCCAGGCGCGCGCCGAGATCGCGTTCGATCTGCTCACTGGTCGCGATATGGAAATCGATGCTAGAGGTCATATCTGGGCGTTTAAGTGCGATTAATGCATTTAACGGATCATATATAGACCTTTAAGCTGTTCGTGTAAATTCTTCCATAACAGATCATTGATGACCTCTAAGGCTGGAAAATCAGGCGATACGAGATCATATATGGTCCCTTATCGGCTAAGGCCCTGGCGGCCGCGCCGGCAACGCGTCTCAGGGTCCCGCTCACCGGCCGGATCGTCCTGCGGCGCGTTGAGCCCCGGCCCGAGGCCGCCGCGTGAGGTCACGCATTGGCGGCGGGCTCCGGCCTGCCGCCAAGGCGGCAATTGTCAGGGTTCGGCCGCTGCGGCATGTGGGCGACCACCTCCCTTGATTGCCCCGCGCATGTACAAGGCGCCCGATCGGAGAACGCGGCCCGCTCAGGCCCACCCCGATCCCCATTGCGGCTGCGTCGTGATCCTTGGCGGACTGCTGCGCAAGCTGCTGGCCATCCACGCCCACTGAGGACCGGGGCGAGCGGCTGGTGGCGATCATCGCCGAGCGCGAAGACGGCGAGCGGTTCGAGGCGAGCTGTTCGAGGCGAGCGGTTCGAGGCGAGCGGTTCGAGGCGAGCGTGACGGACGCGGGCAGGCTCTTTCATGTCAAGCTGCGCGTAGCCGCCCAGGGCGTCCACGCGTACGGACGGGAAGAAGACCTATCGCGGTGTTCGACACTCGCAGGCGTCTTTCGCCGCGGCCGCATATGGCGGCTTCGCGCAGCGGCAGCCCGGCCCCCTGGCGCAATCGGCTGTCGTCCGCCGTTGCGAGAATCGCCAGGAATTGCCCAGGTTGGCCGCGCCCCGCCGACCCGTGCAGATTTTAATCTGCACAGTTCCTACACAGGCGGAATGGACCCTTCTTTTCCTTCTGAAAATCAAATGGCTGGAAACGTCAGGTCCCTTCCGCGGGATGAGCGGTTCTGTGGCTACGCCGCCTTGGGCAGCGATTGATTGCGCACCTCAGCGGGAATCGAGTCGTAGATGGTCGGCGGGGTGAGCCCCAGGCGGCGGCGCGCGGCCTCCAGCGGCTCGGCCATCAGGGCCTCGTAGTCCTCGCCCAGCAGCCACTTGGCGGCCTTGCCGCGCCGGTAGCCCTGCCAGATCGCCTTCACGTAGGGTTGGGTCCTGGACTTGCGCGCCCGCGACGCCGCGCCCAGGCCGATCAGCGCCCAGCCCAGGCCCTTGGTCTGGGCGTAGGAGAAGGCCACCAGACAGGCCTCGCCCAGGGCGTCGCGGTGATAGCCGGAAAGAATATGCCAGATGTCGTGCACATCGCGGGTGCGCCGGCCCATCCAGGCGTAGGGGTGCTGTTCGTCGACGTGCGCCGCGCCCTGGCGGCTGATCTCGACCAGGCCGTCGGCGGAGAGCTGCTCGGAGCGGATGAAGTGGCGGTAGGCGGCGCCGACGCTGCCGTCGGGCATGGAATCCAGCCAGGCGTCGTCCATCAGCCGCTCGGCGAACTCGCGGCGCTCATAGGCGATGCGCCCACCCTCGCGGGTCTCCAGCAGCTTCATGTAACCCTTGGCGGTCGAGGTCCCGTTCAGGGCCCGCATGATCTCGAACACCGCGGTGGTGTCTTCCTTGTCGTTCAGCAGACGACGCAGCGCGCGCAGGGCGTGGCCCCAATCCATCTTGGGCGACGTGGCGCGGAATGCGGGGCGCTGCGCGGTGTCGACCATGACCATGGGATTTAACTCACTCCAGATGACCGCGCAAAGATGACGCCTCCGTCAACTTAATGCAAGCCGAAAGATGACGCCTCCGTCAACTTTGGCGGCCGGATTTGCGCCCGCCCCCGAAGCGGCCGATGTATCCTGCCATGGCGACCTTAAGAAAGCGCTCGGTCCAGCTGTCCGGCCACGCGACCTCGATCGCGCTGGAGCCGGAGTTCTGGGCGGTGCTGGAGGCCATGGCCCAGGCGGACGGCCTGAGCCTTGCGGGCCTGGTCGGCCGCATCGACGACGGCCGCGCCGGCCGCCCCCTCGCCTCGGCCTGCCGGCTGGCGGCGCTGGCCTTTGCTCAGACTCGCCCGCGCTGAGCCGAGCGGCGCATCAGCCGCACGCTGAAGATCCCGAACCGCCAGGTGAGCCAGCCGAGGACGAGGCCGGCGACAATCCCGATCGGGATGATCCACCACCCGAGCAGTTCCTGCCCCTTCACAGGGTCGACAACGCCGAGCACGTACCCGTAGCCGCCGCTCGCCCTCGGGTAGCGCCAGAGGCCGGCGTGGGTCCGGCTGAAGAGCTTGGAGATCGCGGTGATCACAAACCCTGCGGCGATCCCGTAGCCCGCGAACGACACCAGGCCTGTAAACGCGCCGTAGAGGCTGAGCCCCATCAGGCGAGCCACGCCGCGCAGGACGGTGAGCGGTGAGCGGTCCTCGTCCACCTCGGCGGCGACCCGTTCGGTGAGATTCAGGCGGGCGACCTCGCGCGGCGAGCCGAGCGCGGCTATGGCTGCTTCCACCCGGCCCGGCGTCACGGTGCCCGCGACCTTGTCCAGCACATGGGCGCGCAGTTCGGCGACGATCTCGTCGGCCTCGGATTTCGGGAGCCCCTTCAGGTAGCGGCGGACCTGGTCAAGGTAGCAGTCCAGGTGCGCCATGCCGGCGTCATTGCTCACGTGCGATCTCCCGCTAAGTCGATGGGGGCGAGCAGCCGCTCCAGCCCTTCCGCGAACGTCCGCCAGCTCCTGCCCATCCGCCGCACCCGCGCGCGGCCTGGATCGGTCAGGCGGTAGTACTTGCGCGGATGGCCGGCGTCGGCCTCCACCCATTGGGAGTCCACCAGACCCTCGGCCTTCATGCGGCTGAGCAGCGGATAGATGGTGCCCTCCGGGATCGACAGGCCCGCGTCGCTGTCCAGCCGCCGCAGGATCTCCAGGCCGTACAGAGGCTCGGGCCAGAGGATGGCGAGCACGGCCAGGCCCAGCCCGCCCTTGCGCACCTGGATCTCCCACTTGCCGAGCTCGTCGGACGCAAGGGCCTTGGCTTCGTTCATGCAAGATACCTTGCATATCTATGTATCATGCGTCAACGGGCCCCTGTCCGCCCGCTCTTCGGGCTTAAGTCGGCGGGCGCGCGTGCTACATATGTTCCAATGTCCTCCCCCGACTCTCCCTTCGAACCACCGGTGACGCGCGTCAGCGATCTGGCGCGCGCCGATGCGCGGCCCGCGGACTATCTCCAAGGCCTGAACCCCGAGCAGCGAGCCGCCGTCGAGACGACCGAGGGGCCGGTGCTGGTGCTGGCCGGCGCGGGCACCGGCAAGACCCGCGTGCTGACCACGCGGCTGGCGCACATCCTGGCCGCCGGCAAGGCGCGGCCGTGGGAGATCCTGGCGGTCACCTTCACCAACAAGGCCGCGCGCGAGATGCGCGAGCGGATCACCCACATCATCGGCCCGCAGGCCGAGGGCCTGCGCTGGCTCGGCACCTTCCACTCGGTGGCCGCCCAGATCCTGCGTCGCCACGCCGACCTGGTGGGGCTGAAGTCGAACTACACGATCATCGACCAGGACGACGGCGAACGCCTCCTCAAGCAGGTGCTGGAGGCCGAGAACGTCGATTCCAAGCGCTGGCCGGCCAAGATGCTGGCGGGCCTCATCGACCACTGGAAGAACCGCGGCTGGCGCCCGGACCAGGTGCCGCCGGCGGAGAGCGCTCACTTTGCGAACGGCAAGGGCCAGGCCCTCTACCGGATGTACCAGGAGCGCCTGAAGGTCCTGAACGCCTGCGATTTCGGCGACCTCTTGCTACACAACCTGACGATCTTCACGACCCAGCCGGACGTGCTGGCCGAGTTCCACGACCGGTTCCGCTACCTGCTGGTGGACGAGTACCAGGACACCAACGTCGCCCAGTACCTGTGGCTGCGCCTGCTGGGCCAGAAGCGGCAGAACGTCTGCTGCGTGGGCGACGACGACCAGTCGATCTATGGCTGGCGGGGCGCCGAGGTGGACAACATCCTGCGCTTCGAGCGCGACTTCCCCGGGGCCACGGTGATCCGGCTGGAGCGCAACTATCGCTCCACCAGCCACATCCTGGCCGCCGCCTCGGGCCTGATCGCGGCGAACAAGAGCCGACTCGGCAAGACCCTTTGGACCCAGGAACAGGGCGGCGAGAAGGTGGTGGTGCGCGGCGTCTGGGACGGCGAGGCCGAGAGCCGGCTGATCGCCGATGAGATCGAGCGCGCCAAGAAAGGCTCGACCGACAAGACCCCGCGCAAATACCGCGACATGGCGATCCTGGTCCGCGCCTCCTTCCAGATGCGGGCCTTCGAAGAGCGGTTCGTTCTCCTGCAGATACCCTACACGGTGGTGGGCGGCCCCCGCTTCTTCGAGCGGGCCGAGATCCGTGACGCCCATGCCTACCTGCGGCTGATCCAGTCGCCGGACGACGACCTGGCCTTCGAGCGCATCGTCAATGTGCCCAAGCGCGGCATCGGCGAGACCACCGTCCAGAAGCTGTTGCAGGTGGCCCGGCTGGGCGACGTACCGGCGGTGGTCGCCGCGCGGCAGCTGGTGCTGACCGACGAGCTGGCTGCGCGCACCCGCACCGCGTTGTCCAACTTCCTGCGCGACCTCGACCGCTGGCGGGCGGAGGCCGAGCGCACCGCCCATCCCCGCCTGCTCGAGGCGGTGCTGGAGGAGAGCGGCTACACAGATGCGCTGCGCCTCGACAAAGGCCCCACCGCCCAGACCCGGCTCGAGAACCTGAAGGAACTCGTCCAGTCGATGGGCAATTTCGAGACCCTGCAGGCCTACCTCGAGCACGTCTCCCTGGTCATGGACCTCGACCGCGGCCCGCAGGCCGACGCGGTGCAGATCATGACCCTGCACTCGGCCAAGGGGTTGGAATTCCCGCTGGTCTTCCTGCCCGGCTGGGAGGAAGGGGTCTTCCCCTCCCAGCGCAGCATGGACGAGAAGGGCGAGAAGGGCCTCGAGGAGGAGCGCCGCCTGGCCTATGTCGGCATCACCCGGGCCCGCGAGGAGGCCCGCATCTCCTTCGCCGCCAACCGCCAGGTCTACGGCCGCTGGACCAGCCAGCTGCCCTCGCGCTTCGTCGACGAACTGCCTCTGGCCAACGTCGAGGCCTCGTCCGAGACCGGCTACTACGGCGGCGGCCCCGGCATGCAGCAGCACGGCAGCCGCTGGGACGAGACCCCGGCCTTCGGCGCCGGCTATTCCAGCCCCGGCTGGCGGCGCGCCCAGTCCACCGGCTACAAGGGCAGCCACCCCGGCCGCCAGCAGGCCATCGAGGGCGAAGGCCGCCTGGTCGCCACCTCGGCAGGGAGCGCCGCCAGCGACTACAAGCGCGGAGACCGGGTCTTCCACCAGAAATTCGGCTACGGCGCGGTCACCGCCGTCGAGGGCAACAAGCTCTCCGTCGCCTTCGAGAAAGCCGGCGAGAAAAAGGTCATCGATAGCTTCGTCGAGAAGGGGTGACCTTCTGGGGTCCCGATGCGGGGTGCAGGGCGGGACCTAAGTCTTCCGCCGCCTGAATCCCCGGAACACCAGCACGCCCAGGCCCGCGACCACGGCCAGGCCGCCCGCGGCCAGCAGCGAGCCCCAGCCGGGACCCGAATCTAGGCGCGCCAGGATGGCGGGCTCCCCTGTCACGGCGGCCGCTTCCGGTTCCTCGACCGGTTCCTTGCGTTTGCTCATCGAGTCTGCCTCCCCGACCGGCGCCAGCTTGGCCCTGAACCAATGTGGTCCCCGCGCGCTGTAGAGGCCCGGAGAGACCCATGATGACGCGAACCGACCTCACCGTCTTCCTGTCCGGCGCCGCCGTCGCGCTCACCGCCG
>DASRRU010000065.1:0-4364 GCA_035656795.1 Phenylobacterium sp.
GGCTGACAACGCCAGCCGCGTTGTGGCCGGCGCGCGGGCGCTCTCCCCGTTCCTTGGACGCCGGATGCTGGCGGGAAAATTTCTGCGGCGACCAGTGGTGATCCGCGAACTGACGCCGCAGGACCTGAAGCTCGATATCGAACGACTGAGCCGCGCCGAAGCGGTGCGCGCCGCCCACTATCTGGCCCTGGTGGTCGGCCGCGCCCATGCCCGCCAGATGGACGCCGCGACCAAGGCCGCCTGGCGCGCCGAACTGGCCCGCAACCGCTCGGCCACCCTGGACGCGCCGTTCTGGCTCTGGTCGGCCATTGTCGAACTGATCCAGAGCCACGAGGCCGCCTATCTCAACCACTGCCGCCGGTACGCCTTGCAGGCCGCGTAAGGCCGGGGATCAGGCCGCCCGGCCGTCGGCGGCATTCGCCGCCTCGCCCTGCGCCACCACCTGCGCGATCTCCGACAGCAGGGCGCCGGGCGAGATCGGCTTGGCGACCACCCCGTTCATACCCGCCGCCAGATAATCCGCCCGCTGGTGGACCATGACGTTGGCGGTCAGGGCGATGATCGGAACCTGGGAGACCGGGCCGGCGAGGCCGCGGATGGCGCGGGTGGCCTCGATCCCGTCCATGTGCGGCATCTGGACATCCATCAGGATCAGGTCGTGGGCCCCGCAGCGGGCCGCCTTCAGACCGGCGAGGCCGTCCTCGGCCTCGTCGACCTTGGCCCCCAGCCGGGTGAGCATGGTGCGGGCCACCAGCCGGTTGGTGGCATTGTCCTCCACCAGCAGGATGTTCACGCCCTCGAGCAGACTGTCTTCGACAGGTTCCAGCGTGATCGCCCGGGCCGCCGGCGCCTCGAACGTCATCCGAAAGGTCGAGCCCTCGCCCTCAACGCTTGAGAAGGTGATCTCACCGCCCATCATGCGGGTCAGGGCCTGGGTGATGGAAAGGCCAAGTCCGGTGCCTCCGAACCGGCGGGCGGTGTTGCCCTCGGCCTGACGGAACCGCTCGAAGAGGTGGTCCTGGGCCTCGGCGCTCATGCCGATGCCGGTGTCCTCGACTTCCAGCGACACATGGCGGTCGCCGTCGACATCGGCGGTCACGGTCAGGCGGGCCGTGACGTGGCCGCTGGCGGTGAACTTCACAGCGTTGCCGAGCAGATTGAACATCGCCTGGCGCAGACGGACCGGGTCCCCCTCGATCCACAGGTCGCCGCCTTCGACCTCGCAGCGCAGATCGACGCCCTTGGCGCGCGCCTGTCCGCCGACCAGGGTGATGACCGCATCCAGCGCCTCGCCCACCTGCATCGGCTCGGACGCCATCTCCAGCTGGCCGGCCTCGATCTTCGAGAAGTCGAGCACGTCGTTGAGCAACTGCGACAGCATCCGCCCGCAGTCGTTGGCGTGGCGGATCAGCTCGCGGCCCTCCGGCGAGATCGGCTCGCGGTCCATCAGGTGCAGTGCGCCGAGGACGCCGTTCATCGGCGTGCGGATCTCGTGGCTGACGTTGGCCAGGAACTCGGCCTTCGCGCGGTTGGCGGATTCCGCCTCGGCCTTGGCCTCGACCAGGGCGGCTTCGGCGGCCACCTGTTTGGTGACGTCGCGGCTGACCTCGATCAAGCCGACCGGAACGCCGTCTTCGCAGACCAGCTTGGCGTTGGACTGGATCCACACCCAGCTGCCGTCCTTGTGACGCACGCGAACCTCCACGACCACGGACGACGATGGATCGGCCGCAAGCTTGGCGAAGGCGGCGGTGACGATCGGCCCGTTGTCCGGGTGGTGGTGGTCGCGCTGGTCGGTTCCGATCAATTCATCGGGACGGTAGCCCAGCATCGCCAGGCAGCCCGGCGAGATGTACTGCAGCACCCCGTTCATGTCGCTTCGGGTGATGACGTCTGTGACGTTCTCGGCCAGGATCTCGAAGTTGCGCAGGCTTTCGTTGATCCGCCGCTGGGATTGCTGGGCCGAGGGCGTCTTGAAGGCTCGGCCCGTGCAAAAGACCACGCTCAGCCCAAGGATGATCCAGGTCGGGGCCATCTGCCGCCAGTCATGGCCATCGGCGTGGGAGACCACCGCCAGGGCGCCGGCCGCGGGCGCCGCGCCGGCGACCATGTAGACCCACGCTGCGTTGTAGAACATCAGCAGGCAGATCGCGCAGAGGGTCATGGTCATGATCATCGCGACCACATGCGCCTGGTCGCCCCCGGAACTCCATGTCAGGGCGGCCAGCACCAGCCACCACCCGTTGATGGCCAGGATATTGGCGACAAAATTCCGTCGCGCGCGCCAGGGGGCCGGCTGGCCTGGCCTGGGCGGGCGGGCCGCGGACCAGCCCCAGGCCTCCAGCACCAACGCCACGGCCGCCCAACCGGCGCAGACCGCCGCAGGGAGGAACATCGCCATCGCAAACCCGGTGACACTGGTCAGCACCAACTTGACTGGCGCCACCTCCTGGACGATGGCCGCCGCCTCGTCCGTACGGGCGGCGATCGTCGATTTTTGGGATTCGCCGATCCAGCGGCGCAACCCACTTTCCGGGGCGCGCGCCGTTTGGCCGCCCTGCCCCTCGGCGGCGCGGCTTTGGCTCTTGGGTGCGATCAACCGAGGATCCATCACAGTCGCACCTTGGCCGAGGGCGGATGACGGAACCGGTAAATTCGGGGTGCGGCAAATCGGCCCGGCTCGGCTCGGATAAACGCCTCGGCCAGGACGATCTCGCCGCCGCTGTCGGTCCATCCGCCAACGCTGATCGCCCATCCGTGGGAAGGCGCTAGGCGAGCGGGCGCGCGGGGCGTAACTTGGCGGTGAGGGACGGCTTTGGGAGCTGTCAAGATGCGTAGTCTGGGGGCTGGCGGGGTTCTTCTCACCCTTGCCGGCGCGATGGTTGCGGGACCGTCGTTTGCAACAGGCCTGGAGGCTTCGGCCTGGGCGATCACGCCTGAGGACGCGGCCTGTCACACCGATCTCGAGTTGGTCTCGCGATCCGGCGCCATCGCGCCCATCGCGCTGATCTCCGACGGCGAGCGCGTGGCCCTGCGCTTCGCCAAGGAGGGCGTGCCGAGCCAGGCCTTCCTGCCGATCCGTATCGACGGCAAGCCCTTCGCCAACCTGGTGCAGCGCACCGGCGAGGAGGGCCTGGCCGTGATGAACCTTTCGGACGAGACGCTGGCCGCCCTGCGCCACGGCAAGACCCTGCAGGTCGCCTGGCTGGTCGATGAGGCCGTCAGCGCCTCCCTGGCCGGCGCGGGCCAGGGGATCGCCGACCTCCGCACCTGCGGGGCTCAGGTGGCCGGCCAGCACCGCGCCCGCGAGGCTGAGCTCGACACCCAGCGCGGCCGCGCTCAGGCCGAGGCCCGCGCCAAGGCTGTGGCCGACGAGCAACTGAAGGCCGCCAGGGCCCAGACCGCCGTCGCGGAAGCAGAACACCTGCGGGTCGCAGCCGAAGCTCAGCGGGTCCAGGCCCAGGCCGACGAGCTTGCCGCCGAGGCCGACCAGGCCCGGCAGCGCGGGTTAGCCGACCAGGATCGGCAACGCGCGGTCGCGGCTCAGCAGGCCTACTATGGGGGCGGCCCCTACGGCTATGCGCCGCCTCCGCAACCATCGTCGCCCTATGGGTACTACCCGCGCTACTACTACCCCCGTTGACGGCCTTCAGGTCGGCGGAGCCGGCGGCGCGCAAGGCGCATCGAACCGGGCCTGGGCGGCCGCCTGAACCACCTGTCCGACCCCGTGGGCGCTCAGGCCGGCGCGGCCTGGGCTTCGCAAGGCAGCGCAAAATGCGGGTCATCCTTCGGGATAGTGGTCGGTGAAGCGGCCGAGCTTGCAGGCATAGCCCTCCGGCGGCGGGGTAAGCCTGAACGCCGCCGGGTCGCTGCCCTTGGGGTGAGAGGCCAGCGTCTTCAGGGCCCAGACGTTGAACGCCTGGGTGTTGGCCTGCGGCCACATGTGGCCGTGGTGGGCGCTGCAGGCGATATGAACCACGGCTTTCTGCGAGCTGAAGTAGTTCGACGCCGCCTGGGTGGTGGGCCGATAGTCAGAGCAGAGTCCCAGCGGCGGGCCGCAGTCCCACAGGTCCTTTTCACCGCCCCAGACGGTGATCACGATCATCGGGCCGAGCCTGGCCCTCAGGGGATAGGGCCCCACGCGGCCCTGGTGGATCTTCGCCGGCTCGGCCGCCACCGCCGCGCGCGCATCCCGGAAGCTGAGCGGGCCGCCGTCGTCCTTGGTGACATACCACTCGCCGGAGATCGGCAGGCCGCCGGCCCAGAAGTCGGAGCGGAAGGTCAGGGCCCGATTGGTCATCGTCCCGCCGGAGGAGATGCCGCCCAGGTAGATCCGCTTCGCATCGACCGGGAACGACCTGGCC
>DASRRU010000066.1:0-14356 GCA_035656795.1 Phenylobacterium sp.
CGCGCCACCCAGGGCTTCTTCGCCGTCGAACGCACCTGCCCCCGCTGCGGCGGCCAGGGCCAGATGATCAGCGACCCCTGCCAGACCTGCCACGGCAACGGCATGGTGCGGCAGCACCGCACCCTGCAGGTGCGCATTCCCGCCGGCGTCGACGACGGCGCACGCATCCGGCTGGCCGGCGAGGGCGACGCGGGCGCGCGCGGCGGACCCAAGGGCGACCTCTATATCTTCCTCTCGGTGCGGCCACACGAGCTCTTCGAGCGCGACGGGCTGGACCTGCATTGCAGCGTGCCGGTGCCCATGTGCACCGCGGCTCTTGGCGGCGACATCGAGGCTCCGTGCCTGATGGGCGGCGAGAACTGCGACGGCAATTGCAAGATCTCGGTCAGGGTTCCGGAAGGCTCCCAGACCGGCAAGACCGTGCGTCTGAAGGGCCGCGGCATGCCCTCCCTTCGTTCGCGCGACCGAGGCGACCTGGTGGTCGAGCTGTTCGTCGAGACCCCGGCCAAGCTGACGGCACGCCAGAAAGAGCTGCTGCGCGAATTCGCCGGCCTCTGCAGCGAGCAGCAGCATCCGAAGAACGCCAGCTTCACTGGCAAGGCCAAGACCTTCTGGGACAGCGTCAAGGGTTAGGCCCAGCGCCGATCCAAGACGAACCGGTTGAAAGGCGTTTTGGCGGTTAGCCTTTGCGGCGCGCGGGGCTTTCCGCTAGAGGAAGCCTCCGCTGGAACAAGCACCCGTAGCTCAGCTGGATAGAGCGTTGCCCTCCGAAGGCAAAGGTCACACGTTCGAATCGTGTCGGGTGCGCCAGCAAATTCAATAACTGTCCGGTTCGGGAGCGCTGAAGCGCCCAGCGCGCACCGGGCTGACGTCACGAAGCCCTGAAAGACTCCCGACGTGGTTGGGTCGGCGCCCAGGCTGTTGCGGTCCGGGCCGCCCGAGCTCGGCCCGCCGATGAAGCCTATGGACCAGCCGAACAGGCCCTCCGTCGAGCCCGTTCCCGTCACGTCGTAGTTCATCTGGATCACGCCGTTGCCGGTTGCTGTGATGCTGTACAGCCAGTCCAGGCCGCTGCCTGGGGCGGTTGGCGTCAAGGTCGGCGCCGTTGTCCAGCGGAGCGGGATTCTTCACGGCGAAGGTCCAGCGATAGTTGGTGAAATCGACCGCCCCGGCGTTGGCCGAGGCCCAGGTCGCCTGAGCGGAGCCGAACGAAGACACGCGCTCGTTGTGGTCCGCGAAGATCCCGTTGTTCGCCACCGCCAGCGCGCTCACGTTGAGGTTGGCGAGGACGGCGGTCCAATTCTGGCTGTCCGAGCTGGTGACGGTCGGATTTTGGTCCACGTAGGCATTGGCGACGATGTTGAGCTCGCCGTTGATCGCGGTGGCCGCCGCCGCGGGCTGGGCGGCAAGCGCCGGGGCCGTTGCGGCGCCGGCGAAGAGCAGGGTGGTGGCCGCAAGGCGCATTTCGGCGGCTCCCATGGGGGATCGAGCCCGGAAGCTCAAATTGGGCCGGAGGCAGCGCCTTCCGATAGCCGAGTTCAGGCACATGCACCGGTTGTGCGAAGAACGTGCATCTGACGCGAACGCCCGCCTGCAAAGGGGACGGGCTGGGGCCCCAGGATTTGCGTGGGCTGTGAGCCCCTGTCCTTCCCTGAGAGCGGGCGCACCGCAAGGCGCGGTCAGGTGGGATCACCCGACCGCTGACTGGTCCGCTGGAAGCAAAAAGCCGCGACGTGCCGTCAGATCGTATCGATCTGGTCCTAGAACTGAATGTGGCCGGCCAGCCGCAGGTCGTAGATGTTCAGTCCGTCGCGGGCCTCGGCGCCGGTCTCGAGCGCGAAGCCGCCGGAACCGTTCTCGCCCTTCAGCGAGAAGTGCGCCGCCAAGCCTTGGCCGGAGATGTCGTCGGAGCGCAGGGTGAAGGAGTCGCCCCCGCCCACGAACCGTGCCGTGGTCACGCCAAGCACGTCGCTGGCGACGGCCTTGTAGCCCAGCAGCGCTTCCGGGCCCCAGGACTTGTCCGGCCCGTAGAGGGCGCCCACGGCCACGCCGGCGAAGGCCGTCAGGCGCGACGAGGTGCGCGGGGCGACCGACAGGTCCATGCCGTTGCCGCCGCCGGTCTCGGTGTAGCCACCTTCGGCCAGGCGCATGTATTCGATGTTGCCCTGTGGCCGGATATAGACGTTGCCCACGAGATGGGCCTCGTAGCTGGCTGCGGCGCGGGCGTTCAACCCGACGGCCGACCAGGCGCCGTTGGCCGATCGACTGACGGCCAAGCCGTCGCCGCCCAGCACTTCGATCACCCGGTCGCTGGAGATCTTCACATAGTCTGCGCCGACGCGGGCGTTGGCCGAGAAGCCGCCCCGGGTCGTGCGCCAGTAGACGCCGGCGTCGACTAGGCTGGCGTGCAGGTCCTCTGCGGTGCCCGTGTTGTCCGGATAGATCTCGTCGGTGCTCGCGCCAAAGGTGACCCCCAGGATCCCGAGCGGGGTCTTTGGGACCTCGTATCCGGCGACGGCGCCGAAGCTCCAGGCCTTGTAGCCGGGATCGTCGGTCTGACCCTTGCCGAACACCCCGGTGTTGGTCTCCTGCATCCAGAAGCCGCCACCCTTGGGGTCCTGCCGGTCGTCGAGCGGCTTGGCGAAGGCGCTGACACTGGCTTCGATGGTGTTGAACAGGCTGCCCGAGTGGTTGGGCAGAAGCTGGTTGTAGAGGTTGATCAGGCCGCTGCGGGTGGTCTGGGCCAGGAGAGCGCCTTCAAGGCCGCTGTCGTTGACGATGCTGGCGATCAGCGGCTGGTAGGCCGCCGCCGTGGTTGACGGCAGGCCGAGCTGGGCGGCGGACTTGAGCGTCAGGGTCGCGTTGACCGTGCCCGCGGCGACGTTGGTGGCGAGGCTGGTGTTGTAGAGGAACGGCGTGCTGCCCAGCAGAGTGGAGTCCACGGTCCCGGCGTTCAGCTGGGTGGCCTGGATCAAGGTGTAGGTCGCCGTGCCTTGCAGGATCGAGGCTAGGCGGACGCCTATCTGGGCGCCGCTGACCAGTGTGGCGGTTCCAGCCACGTTCAGGCTGGTGGCCTGCCCGACGCTCGGATCTGCGGTGACGATCAGCTTGGAGGCCGCGCCCAGGTTCAAGCTGGTCAACTTGAGTTGGCTGGCGTTGTTCACCTGCAGCGTGCCGTTGTTGACGGACAGGGCAACCGTGCCGCCGGTGGCGTCCAGGTTGCCCTTCACGACTGCGCCGTTGTCGATCGTCAGGCTGTTGGCGCCGGCGCCGAGGTTGAGGTTGCCCGTGAGCGTGCCGGCCAGGATCTGCACCTGGTCGGCGCCGGAACCCAGCAGCACCGAGCCGGTGATCGCCGGAGCGAGCGTGTCGCCGGTCGGCGCGTCCTGCAGGAGGCGGACGCCAGTGGTGTTTGCCGACAGGTCCAGGGCGGTGTTGCTGCCCGTGACCGTCGCGCCGACGGTCGAAAGGGTGCGCGTGGCGCTGATGATGCCGATGTTCTCGACGTCAGTCACACTGCCCGAGTGGTCGGCGAATGCGACGACGTTGGCCGCTTGGCCAACGACCGAGGCGGTCAGGCTTCCCGCGTTCTGGAACGTCTGCACGTTGGAGCCGGCGCCAATGACCACGCCCGTTGACGCCGCGCCGGCGGCGTCGGAATTCATCACCGAGACGATGGAGCCCTCGTTCCGGAACACCGGGGCAATCACCCCGTTCATGGTGACCGCCGTCGAGCTGGCCGCGTAGGAGGCGGCGCTGACGGAGCCCGAGATACGGATACCGCCAGTGGTGTTCACCGTTCCGCCGCCGCCCACCCCGAGTTGGAGGGCCGTCGCCGATATGTGGTCGTAGACTCCGTTGCCGGCCACCGAGCCTTTGATCTCCAGACCGAAGGCGTCGGTGTCGGTCCCTACGTTGCCGAGGGTGATGTTCTTGCCCGTCGCCCCGATCACCATGGCGGCCGCCTGGCCGCTGGAGGTGATCGAGCCTGCTGCTGTGGTGACGATACCGGAGGTGGCGTCCGTACTCGTGATGACGTCCACCAGGACGCCGTTGCCGACATTGCCGCTGATGGTGACCGCCGTGCCGCCCTGCAGCAGGTCGTCGGCCGTCAGGTGGCTGAGGAAATTTGGGTCGGTGGAGCGGGTGGTGTAGCGGTACCCGGTCGAATTGATCGTGCCGTTGATCAGCACCTGCCCGCCGACATCATTGCCGATGTTGACGCCCTGGGCGCCCTGACCCGAAGCCGATAGCGTGCCGCCGAGGGTTACGTTGCCGCTGACCGTGCCGGTGGTGGTGCGGACCCCGATCGCATTGGTCCCCGAGACGCTGATCGTGCCCAGGTTGCTAAGCGAGCCGACGAGATTGGTCTCGATCGACATCGCGTAGGAGTTGTCGCCCTTGATGGTGATGGCGCCGACCGAACCGTTCGCCACGTCACCGGTGAAATCGCCAGGCCCGACGACCTGGATGCCGTAGCGGTTGCTTCCGTTGGCGAAGGGGCCGTGCACGATCCCGTTGGAATCCGTGGTCGTCGTCGAGGTGTCGTCTACCTCGATGGTGGCGTTGTTGGTGATGAAGCCGGAATGGCCGCCCGTGGCCCGCACGCCGACGACGTTGTTCAGGTTCTGGAACTCGATCACGCCGTTGTTGGTGACGGAGTTGTTGCTGTCGATGGTCACCGCCACGCCGGATGGCGGCTTAACGGCGCCGCCGGAGTTGATGGTGACGTCGCCCGCCGTCGAGGTGGTCACGGGCGTGGCGGTGCTGTTGCTGATCGTCGTCGCCGTCGTCGTCGTGGTCTGGGCGAGCGCAGGGGCGGCCCAGAGCAGCGCCGAGGCGCTGACCATCGCCGGGCCCGCCAGCAGCAACCGCGCGAGGGAGCGTCGGCGAATCGACCCCTTCGAAGGGTCCTGGGCGGCAGCCGGCGAAAAATACCCAGTCATAAACTTTGATCCCTCTCGACGGATCGATCGATCGAGCATGATTGT
Source organism: Phenylobacterium sp. (assembly GCA_035656795.1). Taxonomy (GTDB): domain Bacteria; phylum Pseudomonadota; class Alphaproteobacteria; order Caulobacterales; family Caulobacteraceae; genus Phenylobacterium. The sequence goes on from DASRRU010000066.1 coordinate 4,992, forward strand.
GTCCAGCGGATGACCCGGGCCGCCGGTTTATAAGATGGGCCCGACCCCAGCCGTCTCGTTTTGTTGCACTCTTGCATCGCAGGCCGAAACAATCGGCCAATCGTCCAATTTCCCCGAATTTTGCAGGGCTTAGCCCGCACGGCAACTCCTAGATCATTGGAGGCGGTCGCGCGTACCTGAAATCCAGTGCGAGGCTTAGATGCAAATATCTTCAACTCCAACAGCTTACGGAGGCAGTGAAGCGCAAAGCGTGCTGAACATGCTCCTGCAGCAACAGCAATCGGCCGGTGGGCAAGACCTGCCGATCCCCGACGCCCCGAACACCCCGGCGCCACCCACGGCCACCTCCCAGACGACCACCCCGAGCGCGGCCCAATTCGCCTCGGACACCCTGAGCTCCCTGCTGTCGGCGCAAGAAGCGCCGAACAGCAGCTCCAGCGTGGCCTCCAAGATCATCGGTGCGGCGGACACCAATGGCGATGGCTCCCTCAACCTCTCAGAAATCGAGCAGGCGATCGGCGCGGACACCGCCTCGGGAACCGCCACCACCTCGGGCGCGAACGCGCTCAGCCAGGCGTTCAACGCACTCGACACCAACGGGGACGGCCAGCTCAGCGCCACCGAACTCACCAACGCCCTCAACGCCCAGAATGCGGCGCAAGGCGGGACCGGCAATGCGCAGGCCGCCCACGCTCACCACCACCATGCCCATGGCGCGGGCGGAGCCGGCGGGGCGAGCGACAGCAGCGGCGCGGACAGCACCTCCAGCACCGACCTCGCCAGCCAGTTGTTCAGCTCCCTGGACTCCAACGGCGACGGTCAGCTGAGTTCGACCGAGATCGCAAACTCCCTCGGCTGGTCTTCGACGCCCTCGACGGGGGCGACCAACGCGCTGACATCGGCCATCAGCAGCCTCGACACCAACGGGGACGGCCAGCTCAGTCCCTCTGAATTGAGCGCCGGCATCGACGCCTTCCGCACCGCGCACAATCGCGGCGGGTTGGAAGGGGCCCAGGCTCAGTCGACCGTCTCGGCCTGACACCAACGCGGACGGAGCCTAGAATGGGCTCCAACCGTCGCACCCGGCTCCATCCGCCACACTGTTGCGCGAGCGTTTCGCAGGCGTCTTGCCTGGCGAAATCCCCCTGGACGGCGGTCGTGCGACCAGGCGACGGGACGAAGTCAGGAAAACTCCAGATGCGACCCATCCTCCGCCAAACCGCCTTTACGGCCCTCGCCGCGCTGAGCGCGGCCTCCATCGCGGCGCCCGCCGCTTGGGCCCAGGACGACCCGCGCGGCCAACAGCCTGCGCCCGACCAGATGCGCGCGCGGATGCGGCAAATGCACGAGGCTCACCAGCGCCAGCGCGCCGCCGACCTGCGCATCATCCTGCATCTGCGGCCCGACCAGGAACCTGCCCTCACCGCGTTCCTGCAGGCGCACGGCCGGCCCGAGGGCGCCGGCAAGATGGGCGAGCATCGCCAAGCTCCCGCGGCCATGACCACGCCCCAGCGGCTCGATGAGATGGCCAGCCGGGAGGCCGCGCATGAAGCCATGCAGAAGCGCCGCGCCGAAGCCCTGCGCGCCTTCTATGCCGCACTCAGCCCCGAGCAGCGGCAGGTCTTCGACGCCCTTCAGCGGATGCAAGGCCGCCACGACGGGCGGGATCGTCACGCTTTCGGCGGCATGCGCGGCCCGATGGGAGGCCCTGGCCGACCACTGCCGCCTCACGGCGAGTAGCGGCGCCCCTTCGAGGAATGTGGCGTCGTCGTTGTTGCGGCGCCACAATCCTAAGACAGGAAAGCCCATGAACTCTCAAGCCAGCGTCCTTCCGGCGCGTCACATCCTGGTCGTCGACGACGATTCTCAGCTGCGCGAACAGGTGGTCGCGTATCTGCAGGAGCACGGCTACCAGCTACACGCGGCCAGCGACGCGGCCACGATGGAGTCTGCCCTGGCCGCCGCGCCCATCGATCTCATCGTGCTCGATGTGATGCTCCCCGGGGAGGATGGCTTGTCGATCTGCCGCAGGCTGTCGGAGACCGGTGGCCCGGCCATCGTCATGGTCAGCGCCATGGGCGACGAGGTCGACCGGGTGCTGGGCCTCGAACTGGGCGCAGACGACTACCTGCCCAAGCCCTGCAGCCCGCGCGAACTCCTGGCCCGCGTGCGCGCCGTATTCCGCCGGCTCGACGAGGTGCGCGGCGGCGCGCCCCGGCGGGGCAAGACCTATCACTTCCAGGGCTTCGTGGTGGACACGCTGCGCCGCCAGCTGCGCGCGCCGAACGGCACCACCATCCTGCTCACCGGCGGGGAGTTCTCACTGCTCAGCGTGTTCCTGGAGAACCCGCAGCGGATCCTGTCGCGCGACCAGCTCCTGGAGCAGGCCCGCGGATCGCAGACCGAGGTGTTCGATCGCGCTGTCGACGTGCAGATCAGTCGCCTGCGCCGCAAGCTGCACGCCTGCGTCGAGGGCGAGATCATCAAGACCTATCGCGGCGCCGGCTATCTCTTCGACGCCAAGGTGACCCGGGCGTGACGGACACGCCCCCGGCTGCGCCGCGGCGCGCGTGGCCGCGGGCGCCGATCAGCCTGCAGCTGGTCATCCTGCTGGTGGCGAGCCTGCTGGTCGCCCAGACGATCAGCTTCGGCGTCATCCTGTTCATTCCCCCGCCGCGGCCGCCGGTCTATCGCGTGGCCGACGTCGCCGCGGCCATCCGCGGCGGGACTCTGAAGACTCGCTTCGGCCGACCGATGATCCGGATCGCCGCCGCCGAACTGCCCGCCGAACTCGTGGCCCCGCACCGCGAACACGAGCGCACGCTGGCGGCGCTGGCCCACACCTTGGGGGAGCCGGAGTCACGGGTGCGGCTGGAGGAGCAGAATGCCTCGCCCATCTGGCGTGTGCGCCGCGCGGTCACCGGCGCCGCGCCGCCGCGCGGACCGGACCGTGGCGGGCCCATGGGCGCCTCGCCCTTCGAGACCGACCCCAACGACGCGACAGCGGCCCGGAGCCTTCAGGGGCCGGCAGGCGTGCAACCTGACGCGACGTCGGACGGGCCGGCTGATTTCCGGGCCGGCTGGGCGCGCGGCATGGGCTTTCGGCGCTACGGCACAGGGGTGGAAATGCCGATCTTCGGCGATTTCAGCGCCGCGCTGAAAGGCGCCGACGGGACCTGGACGGTGGTCCGCTCCACGCCGGAGCCCTTCCCTTCAGCCTGGCAGATGCAGGCCTCGGCCTGGCTGCTGGGCGGCTTCCTGCTCGTGGCCTCGGCCGGCTACCTGTTCTCACGCCGCATCTCCGCGCCCCTGAAGCGCTTCGCCGAAGCCGCCGAGACCCTCGGGCGCGATCCGCACGCTCCGCAGATGACCCTGAAGGGACCCGCCGAGGTGGGCGCCGCGGCGCATGCCTTCAACGAGATGCAGGCGCGATTGAAGCGCTACATCCTGGACCGCACCGCCATGGTGGGCGCCATCTCCCACGACCTGCGCACGCCGCTGGCCAGGATCCGCTTCAAGCTGGAGGCCGCGCCTCCGGGGCTGAAAGCCTCGGTGCTCTCCGACGTCGAGCAGATGGAGCAGATGATCGGCGGGGTGCTGGCATTCATCCGCGACGAGGGCCAGCCGCGTCGCCGCGAGAGACTCGACCTGCTGTCGCTGATCGAGTGCGTGGCGGACGACGCGGCGATGGTCGGCGGCCTGGTGGAGATCGTCGATGGGGCGCCGGTGACCGTGGACGGTGATCCCGTGGCCTTGCAGCGCCTGTTCTCGAACCTTGTGGACAATGCTTTGAAGTACGGCGGGGAGGCCCGCATCCATGTGCGCCAGGCGGACGGCGCGGCCGTTGTCGAGATCGCCGATGCCGGGCCCGGCCTGTCACCGGACGAGCTGGGCCGGGTATTCCAGCCGTTCTATCGCACGGACGCCTCGCGCAACCTGGACAACGCCGGCGTGGGCCTGGGCCTGCCGATCGCGCGTTCCACCGCCCGCGCGCATGGCGGGGACGTTGAGCTGATGTCGAAGCCAGGCGGCACGACCGCGGTCGTCACCTTGCCGGCGGCCGCCTAGAGCGCGCCTATTCGTTCGCCCTGACCCAGCCGCAGGCTGGCCTCAGCCCGCCCGGCGACCGGCGACCGGCCTGTCCGGGTAAGCGAGCTGCTCGCGCGCCATCCACTCAGCCGTCACATAGTTGATGATCAGCGTCTTGCGCACGACCGGGATCGGCCGCGGTTCGAATCCGTGCCAGGTGCGGTCGGAGGGCACGAACGCCAGAGCCCCGCCCACTTCGAACTCAGCGCGGTGCGACCAGGTCTCGCCGTCGGAATAGACGTCGGTGCCAAGGTCCGGCTGGCCGGCGGGGCCCAGGTAGTAGAGCAGAGTGAACTTCTTGACGCCGAGGTCGGTGTGCGGCTGCAGCCAGAAGCCCTCGGTGTCCTGGGCGTATTCGATCCGCAGGCAGCAGCCGTCGAGCCGGGCGCCGGTAAGGGCCTCGATCGTCGCCACGGTGTCGGGGTGCTGGAAGGCCTGCGCCAAGGCGTCACACATCGGGTGCTCGGCGATAGCCGCAGCATCGACATATGTGCGTGTGTTGTTGTGGATTTCCCGAGAGCCGGATAGGCCGTCCAGCGCCGGCGCGGGGAATGGCAGGGCGTCCAGGGCCGCGGCCATCGGCGCGGGCAGGACGTTCTGCAGAATCCAGTGTCGGTAGGGTTCGTCCTGCACGCGCGCAGAGGCGAGGCTCCTGGCGAAGCCGTCGCATCCGGCGACGACCATGGACGCAACATCCCCGGGGGAGTCGAGCAAGGCCAGTGGACTTCTATGCATTGATCTGGTCGCCTCGCCCCAGGGGAGCTCACGCTCGTATGACGTTGCGTACGGACAACCACCTCAAACGGGCAATTGCAAGGCGCCGAGTGGCCGCAGCCTCCGCCGGCGGGCTCGCGCTGCTGGCCGCGGGCGCGGCGCCGGACGTCGCCGGGGCGGCTGAAACCAGGGTCTTCCACCTCCCCGCCGAGCCTCTGGAGGCGGCGCTCGTCCGATTTGCCGTGCAGGGCGCGGTCTCGGTGGGCGGACTTCCGGTTCCCGGTTGCGGCGGCCGGACGCGCGCGGTTACCGGCGCACTGGCGCCTTCACAGGCCCTTGGGGCCCTGTTGCCGGCGGGCTGCGGCTTCGAGGCGGTCGATGCGCACAGTTTCCGGATCGTCGCCCGGCCGCTCTCGGCGCCCATGCCAGCGGTCAGGCGCACGCCTGCCGAGGCGGCTGAGGCGCCGCGCCTCGACGAATTGGTGGTCAATTCCGAAAAACGGCCCGAACTTCTGTCGCACACCGCCTCGGCGATCAGCGTGCTCTCCGCCGCCGACGTCGCTGCGCTCGGCGGACGCAGCTTCGACGAGATCGCCACCCAGACGATGAGCGTGGCGGTGACCAACCTGGGCGCCGGGCGCGACAAGATCTTCGTGCGCGGGCTTTCCGACGGTTCGTTCACCGGCAAGACCCAGTCCACCGTCGGCCTCTATCTCGGCGACGTGCCGATCACCTACAACGCACCCGATCCCGATCTGCGGCTCGCCGACGTGGACCAGGTGGAGGTGCTGCGCGGCCCGCAGGGGACGCTGTATGGCTCCGGCTCCATGGGCGGCATCGTGCGGATCGTGCCGGCCCGGCCTGACCCGACCCAGGTCCTGGGCGCGGTCTCCGGCGAGGCGATGGCCACCCAGCACGGCGCGCCATCGGAAGGCGTGGACGCCATGGTCAACCTGCCCCTCGCCGGCGGGCGCGCGGCGATCCGGGCGGTAGCCTACAGCGAAGAAAACGGCGGCTACCTGGACAATCCGATCCTGCACCTCAGCAACGTCAACTACAGCCGGCGCTCCGGCGGTCGGATCGCCGGAATGGCTGAACTGCCCGACGGCTGGGAGGTGGAGGCCGGCTTCGCCCACCAGACGATTGCCACCGCCGACAGCCAGTACACGCAGGGGCAGGACGGTCCGCTGACCCGCGATGCGGCGGTGCGCGAGCCGTTCACCAACGATTTTTCGGAATTCGGCGTCACCGCCCAACACAGCGGCGGGCGCGTCGACCTCAAGTTGTCGGCCGCCTACATCGATCATTCCCTGGTGACGCGCTACGACGCCACGGGCGCATTCCCGGCGGCCGGTGGCTCGCTCCTCGGCCAGGCGTTCGATGAAGACAAGCATATCCGCCTTTGGGAAGGCGAGGGACTGGTGACCTCCAACGCCCCCGGCCCCCTTCGCTGGCTGGCTGGCGGCTTTGTCTCGTTTTCCAACGAGATCGACGCGGCCTTCCTGCAGGATGTAACTCCGCCGGGCCCGGCGCGCTCCGTCTACCAGCGTCGCGACCAACTTTCCGAAGCCGCCGTCTACGGCGAGGTGGCCTATGATCTGACCGCGCGGATCACCGCCACGGCGGGCGGGCGCTGGTTCGTCACCCATGTCGACACGCACGCCGGGGACTTCGACATCGTTCAGACGCCGATCGCGCCGCTGAACGAACATCTGACCGACACGGGCATCGCGCCAAAGCTGCGCGTCAGCTTCGCGGCGACCCCGGACGTGGTGATCTACGCCCAGGTTCAGGAAGGGTATCGCGCCGGCGGCTTCAACATTCCCGCGGCGGCGGGGGGCGCGACCGTCGAACGCCTTGCCCGCCAGTTCAACCCCGACCACCTCTGGAACTACGAGGTGGGTGCGGGCCTGCCGCTGTTCGACGACCGGCTTACCCTGCGCGGGGCGCTGTTCTACGCCGACTGGCGGGGCCTGCAGACCGACCAGCGCCTGGCGTCCGGCCTGCCGATGACGGTGAACATCGGCGACGGATCCAACATCGGTGTGGAAGGCGAGGCGACCTGGCGGCCCGACGAGCATCTGCAGGTTCGCGGCAACCTGCTCCTGGAGGACCCCTCGATCACCCGGGCCGCGGACGTCTTCCCCGCGCGGCGCGACATCGGCCTGCCCGGCGTCCCCTACGTTATGGGCGCGACCGATGTGCGCTACCGCTGGCGGATCGGCCGGTTCGAGGCCGAGACCTCGGCCCAGGTAGCCTATGTCGGCCGTTCCTACCTGACGTTCGACGGCGGACTGGGCAACGCCATGGGCGGCTACGCTACAGGCCGGGTCGCCGCGGCGCTCAGCGCGGCCCTCTGGCGGTATACGGCCTTCATCGACAACGTCGCCGACGAGCGCGGCAACACCTTCGCCTACGGCAATCCCTTCAGTCGCACCCGCGCCACCCAGGCGACTCCATTGCGGCCTCGCACCGTCGGCGTCGGGTTGTCGCGCAGCTTCTAGCTCCGGGCTGGTGTCTAGCGCCAGACACCGGGAGATATCTCGGCGGGGCAGCCTTCGATCCAGACGTCGCGGCGAGGGCCGGAGACCAGATAGGCGGTATAGCGCAGGTCGTGCGTCAGCCCGCCGGCCCGTTTCAGCTCGGCGACCGGCGTGACCTGAGTGAAGCAGCGCTGCATGTCTGGGACATTCATGCGCCGCGACAGGTCGACCGCCAGGCCCGGTCGGGTGAAATCCGGGCGACCCGGGTCATCGGACCAGTAGCGTTCGCGCTCCACCAGCTCGAGCAGCGGTCCTGCGATCCGGTGCTCATCCTGCAGCTGGGAATAGACGCCGTAGCTCCGGGTGCCGACCCAGGCCGCGCCGGTCCTGGCCCGCAGCGCTTCGATATCGCCCGCCAACTGCGGCCAGCCGCGCAGCGGCAGCGTCGGGTCGAGCCGGCCGAGCGGGCTAGGCGTCGGCAGAGCCACCGCGGCGAACACGGCCGCGGCGAACACATAGCCCGGGACCGGGGCCAGACGACGCAGCCACTTCTGCCAGGGGGTCGTGGCGAGCCCGTCGGCCGCCGCCGCCGCACAGATCGCCAGAGCGCCGAACGCCGGCGCCGGCCAATGGCCCTGCACGCGGTCGTGCAGGCTGTGGATCACGAGATAGGCGACGAACGGGGCCGAGGTCGCCACTGGCAGCATCAGCTGGACCGCGCCCGCCTGCCCCCGCTCGCGCCAGGCCTGCCGCGCGCCCACCACCGCATAGGCCGCCATGATCGGCGTGAAGAGCAGGGTCTGGGTGACCACCAACTCGACAAGGTAGGCCAGGGTGACGTCGTGCGGCGCTACGCGGCCAAACTGCTTGATGAAGGTGATCCACTGGTGCTGGGCGTTCCAGACGACGTTTGCGGCGAATACGGCCGCCGCCAGGACGGCCGCCGCCCAGGGGCCAGGTTTCTTCAGTTCCGCCGCTCCGCCCGGCGTCGCCAGCAGCCACAGCAACACCCCCGGGGCAAGGAACAGGCCGGAGTACTTCGACATCACCGCCAGTCCCGCCGCGAACCCGGCCACCAGCCACCAGCCGGCCCGCCGATGCTCCCAGAACCGCGCCAGAGACCACAGAGTGATTGTCCAGAAGAGGCTCGCCGGCGAATCCGGGATCGCCAGCATTCCACCCAGGCAGACCGTCAGCGTCGCGTTATACCAAAGCGCGGCGCAGAAGGCGGTGCGCGGGGTCGCCCCCAGCCGCCGCGCCAAGTCCCCGATCAGCCAGGTGTTCAGCCCGCAGCTCAGGGCCGGAAGCAGCCGGACTCCCAGCGGGGTGTCCCCGAACAGGCTCATGCCCACGCGAATCCACCAGCCGATCATCGGCGGGTGGTCGAGGTAGCCCAGCTGCAGATGCTGGGCCCAGAAGCGATAGTAGGCCTCGTCCTCGGTCAGGTGGATGGAGCCGGCGGCGGCGAGGCGGATCGCCGTCAGGCCCAGAGCCAGCAGCAGTACGCCACGGCGGGAGTCCAGGAGCAGCGGCCTGGCCGTGGTCACCAGACGGCCCGCGACGTCGTCACGTAGTTCCAGACGGCAGCGACGACCGCGCCGGCCACTCCGGCGACCCACCAGGAAGGGCCCCGCTCATAGACCATGGTCGCCACCGCCACATTGGCGGCCAGCGGGACGCTGCACAGCACCACGAACTTCAAGTATCCGGCCAACAGCGCCGCGCCGCTCTTGCGCCGGTCGCGGTAGGTGACTGCATTGTTGATCAGATAGTTGGAGGTCATCGCCCCGAGGGCCGCCACCAGCTGGGCCTCGGCAAAGCCGATGTGCAGCAGCGAGCGCAGGATCAGCAGGTTCACACCCACACCGCTGGCTCCGACCATGGCGAACATGATGAAGCGCGGCGAGATCAGGTCACGGGTGAGCTTGGCGACCAGCAGGCCCAGGTATTGCACCACCACGCCGTTATCGAGTTTGGAGTCGCCCGCCTGCCGGGCGCGGAACTGATAGGGAAGCTCCAGGTAGCGTGGCGGGGTCTTCTGGGAAGCGAGGATGTCGAACAGGACCTTGAACCCCGAGG
>DASRRU010000067.1:0-6555 GCA_035656795.1 Phenylobacterium sp.
AAGCGTTCGACCCACGGGTCAATGGCGGTCTGGGGATGCGGGTTGTCCGCTCCCTCGCCGACCAGCTGGACGCAGACCTCGACTTCGACAGCGGCCCACTGGGTCTAACCGTCACGGTCACTGCGCCCTAGACGCAAGGCGCTATCCCACTGGGCCGGTCCGTTGCGCCCGGTGAGCGGCGGCGTCACGCCAGGCTTTAATGCCTTTGTCACCGCACGAATGAAGGCCAAAGCGCGAGCGCGTCTGAGCGCCGGTCGAAAGGCGGCCAAACCGCAACTTCCCTTGCAAGATCAATTTGCTGATGGTGTTTGCCGCTACGCCGCAGGCCCCGATCGATGACGCCCGTAAGCGTCACGCTCAATCGCCCAGCTTTCGCGACGCAGCTCAAGCTCAGAGGCTGGTTACCATCGCGCATCCGATCCAGGCTTGGGGCATGCCCGGGACAAAGGCTGAGGGTGACAACGTCGAGGTCGACGACGCGCTCTACCGTGTCCCGACCGGCAACGCCGCGCTCCTAACGCGTTTGGTTGGACGGTAGGCTCGGGGTCGTTCTTCGCGTTGGATCGAGGGAATGATCAGCGTTTGAACGCGGCGTCGGTGCAAGCAGCGGCGGCTTTCAGACCGGGCGTCTTCAACCATCGGACCGCCGCGATAACGTAACTGCGATCCCGCCCCAAGGGCGAGACATGGCTGGCCCCCACCGCGTCGAGCACCCAGCCCTGGCAAGCGCGCGTCGCGGGCGCGACCTCTGCTGCGCGCCAGGCCTCATCGACGGCGGGGGCCTGTCGCAAAGCACCAACGACCACAGCGACCGGAATGGTGGGCGGCACATCGCCCAATTCTCGGACCCGCCGCAGCGACGGCAGGATTTCCATGACTTCGTCACGCGCATCGGCCAGGGAGCGACTCGACGTGAGCGTCCGCCATTTTCGTAGTGCGCCCTGCCCATCAAGGCCAATCGCCGCGATTTTCGGGTTTACGAACCAGCGCGCCAAGCCCAGGCGGCCGCCAACCATAGCGAGGTCGGCCTGGGTCCTTTCGCTCTCCAACTGGGAGATGAGTTGGGGAGCGTCCAAATCGTCCGTGCCGACGCCATTGACGTAGACCAGTCCAGCTACCCGATCGGGGAAAAGCGTGGCAAAGGTCTCGGCGTAAAATGCACCGTTAGAATGGCCGACGAGGATGATCGGCGCCGCTTCCCCCAGCTGATCGAGGATCGCGGCGAGTTCGCGAGCAATCTGTTCGGCAGTGGGCGGACTGGACCGGTCGGGGGAGGCGCCAAGCCCCAACCGATCATAGGCGCAGACCCGGCCGCTCCTGGCGAGATCTCTCAGGATCAAGCTCCAGTCGGCCGACGTGCTGAACGCCCCAGCTTCCAGGAAAACGGTCGGACCGAGATTGCGCCTCCCGCGGCAGTCTACGAAGGGTCTGGCAGCAGCGCGCGTCCGGTCAAACGGGGCCGCGGCGCGATGAGGTTCGGTCGCACACCCGGCGATGCCGAGGCAGATGAGCGCGAAGATAATCGCTGCCGACCTTGCCGCGCGGGCTGGCTCCAGGGTGAATTCCGTGCGCCGGATTTGAACCATCCTGTGGTTGTCTCTGCCTGGCCGGGGCCGAAGAATGGCGAAGACCGTTTCCAATGAAATCAATCGGACTCGTCGGTTGGCGTCGTCGTCGATCCTCGCGGCTTCAATGCGCGCCCGGCGTTGACCCGGGAGTCCCGGGCGCCGCCGCGACCAACCGTTCAGCGCCCCCTTACCGATTCGACGGTTGGAGGCTCGCCAAAGACCGATTTGGCTGGCCGGACGCTTGCGAAGCAATGTGGATCTCGACCGTACAATACGAGAAGGGGATTGGCATCGGACTCTGCCGCCGGCTGGCTTGGCAGCAACGTTCGATAACATGATCGTCCCCGAACGATCTTAGGCATCGCAAGGCCCCCCAAGAAGACAGCGCATTCCGGCTCGCCGGAGAATTCGGCCACATGATGTCGGGGACGATCAAGACGCGCGATAGCCCATCTTGGGGCTCTGCAGCTCACTTGCCTCTGTGCCGAGCGTGAACGCGGGATTAGAGGCGGGGTGTTGTCAGCTCACGCAGACGGCTCAAGGCCTCAGGAGGCGAGACGGCGCCTTTCGGCGTCAGGTTTTCGATGAAGTCCGCGCTCCGGCCGAGGTCGCGGCCCTGTCGCTTGCCCAGCGCTACGCCGACGCCGGTCAACCCACTGAGATCGAGGTCTTCCTCCGCGATGGAAGCCTCGCCGGACGCTATGTCCCCTCGCCTGACCGGAAGGCGTTGATCATGGCTTAACGCCGCAATTTCGACCCGCCGAGGACCGACCAGCAGACCCGCGACGAACCTGGAAATTCCTCAAGGTTTCAGGTGTTCGCTTGAAGTCTGGGCGACGCAGAGATCGGTCAAACTATTTGCCTCCGCCGCGTGCGGTTCCGGCTGCAAGCTTTTGGTTGTCGCCATGGCGTTGTTCCTTCGCCAGTCGGCCTGATGATCTGACGCCGCGTCAGCCCCATCCGCCTGGCCAAAGACGCCGAGAGCTTCAGTGGGACACGACCCCGTCCCCCCGCCTTTGTTGGGCTGACGCCCGGGCGCGAGCCTGATGTCCAGGGCGCTACGGCTTCCCTGGTCCTCTGGAACTGGATAGCCTCAGGATGTCGCAGCTCGGCGGTCAAGCTGCGCGCGGCGGGGTGATCGGGGATCGTGAAGACTCAAGCTTGGATCTTGTGGGCGCTCTCCGCCTTGGCCGTGATTTCGGCGGACCCTGCTTGGTCGATGAGCATGGCCAGGGCCATCACCCTGTCCGACCGCGATCAGCAAGACCTCGGGATTACAACAGAACGGCTCGTGACCGCCCACCACAGGGCCCAGATCGACGCTTTCGCCAAGGTGCTCGATCCTGGACCGCTCGCACAATTGAACTCAGATCTGCTGAGCTCCATCGTGACGGCCAAGGCGTCTCGCGCCGAGGCCGCCCGGGCCGAGACGCTGAGCACGACCGGCGGCGCCCTGGCAAGGAAGGACGCCGAGGCCGCCCAAGCCCAGGCCGGCTCCGACGCCCTGCGGGTCACGCTGCTGCGGCAACGCCTCGGGCTCGAATGGGGACCTGGGATCGCACGCCTGAGCGATGCGCGCCGCCAACGCCTGATCCTTGACCTCTCCCGCGGCGCGGCCGCCCTGGTGCACGTCGACACCCCGTCCAACGCCGGCCAGGCCGGAGCCCGGACGGTGAAGCTCGACGTCGGGTCCGACAGCGTTGTGGGCGTGGTGCTCGGGCCCGCACGCACTGCGGAACCGCGGCTGCAATCCTCGGGCCTGATCGTCGAGGTGATCGGTCGCTCGGCGATCCTCCTCTCCGTCGGCCTGACACAGAGCGCGCACATCGACACGGGCGATCCCCAGGCCGGGGTGCTGCTCAAGCGCCAATCCGTGGTCCGCTACAATCAAGCATTGTGGGCCTATGTTCGCCGAAGCGACACACAGTTCGAGCGCCGGCTTCTGCAGGACGCAGTGGCCGAGGAAGGCGGGTTCTTCGTGTCGAAAGGCCTCGCGCCCGGCGAAACGGTGGTGGTGGCCGGCGTCGCCGGACTGTTTGCCGCCGATCTCGCCGCCCCCCAGGGCAGATAGGGTGGTTTCCGCCATCGTGCGACAGGCGTTGCGGTTTCCGCAGGTCGCGATCGTCGCCTGCATCCTGCTGCTGGCCTGCGGCGGGCTGGCGGCCGCCGACCTGAAGGCGGACCTTCTGCCGCAGGTGTCCCCCGCCTTCGCGACCGTGGAGACCGAGGCGCCGGGCCTCGGCGCCGAGCAGGTGGAACAACTCGTCACCCGCAACGTCGAGAACGCGCTTCTCGGAACGCACGGCGTCGCTGATGTTCATTCGACGTCAATCCCCGGCCGCTCGATCGTCGACCTGCGCTTTCAAACTGGCGCGCGGGCCTTGAATGTGCGCCAAGCCGTCGCCGATCGCCTGGCGCAGGTGGTTGCCGGTCTTCCGCAAGGCGTGGCCGCGCCGCGCCTGTCACCTTCTGTCGCCGGCGGCGGCGACGTTCTCAAGATCGGCTTCACCAGCGGGCGGCTCTCGCCCATGGCGCTGCGCACCGCCGTGCAATGGGGGGTGCGGCCGCAGCTCCTGTCAGTCCCGGGCGTGGCGGAGGTGGAGGTCTACGGCGGCGAGCTTCGCCGCATCGAGGTCCGCGCCAGGGCCGGCGACCTGTCGGACAGCGATCTCGGCTACGCCGATGTCTTCGACGCAGTGCGTCGCGCCACCGGCGTGGCTGGCGCGGGTTTCATCGACACCCCGGTCCAGCGGGTCCTGGTGGACCCTCACGGCCAGGCGCTCACCGCCAACGACGTCGCGGCCGGTCAAATCCAGGTCGTTGGCAGCGCCCCGACCCGCATCAGCGACGTCGCCGACGTGGTCGACGCGCCCACCCCGCCCGTCGGCGACGCCTTGATCCAGGGACGGCCAGCGGTCCTGATCCGGATCCGCGCCCAGTTCGGCGCCAACACCCTTGAGACCACCCGCGCGATCGAAGCCCGGCTGGCGGTCCTGAGGCCGTCCTTGCAGGCGCAAGGGATCGACGTGGACGCGACCCTCGACCGGCCCGCGAGCTTCATCTCGACCGCCCTGGGCGACCTGATGCGCGACCTGGCGATCAGCGCCGGACTGGTCGCCATTCTGCTGGCCCTGGTCCTGCGGGACTGGCGCGGCGCGCTGGCGGCGATGATCACCATTCCCCTGTCGTTCGCCGTCGCGCTGATGGTGATCAGGGCCTTCGGATGGACGCTCAACGTCATGACGGTCGGCGGACTTGTCGTGGCCCTGGGCCTTGTGGTCGATGATGCGGTGATCGCCATGGACCATATCTTGACGCGCCTGCGCGACGCCGAGTTCCACAACGGCTCGCGCGCGGAGGCGCTCCTGAGGGCCACGATCGAGGTCCGTCAACCCGTCGTCTACGCCGCCGGCCTCATCGTCGTCGTCATTGGACCGGTCTTCCTGCTCCGCGGGACCGCCGGGGCTCTTCTGGCGCCTCTGGCGGCCGCCGTGATCGCTGCGACCCTGGGGTCGCTGCTCGTGGCCCTGGTGGCGACGCCGGTCCTGGCCCTGCTGCTCCTGGGCCACGTGGGCGCCGATCGCGAACCCCCGTTCCTGCACCGCCTGAAGGTGGCCTATGACGCCCTGCTCGCGCGGATCATGGCGATACGGCCGGTCTGGGTTTGCCTCGCCTGTGGCCTGCTCGTCTTGATTTCAGGGATAGGGTTCTCGGCCTTTCGCCTCGAGTTCCTGCCGCCGCTCCACAGCGGGCATCTGACGGCCGAGCTGCGCGGTCCGGCCTCCACCTCGATCACTGCGATGCAGGCCTATGGCGGCCGGATCGCGCGGGATCTGCTGGCGATTCCGCAGGTTCGTACTGTGTCTCAGCTGACCGGGCGCGCGGAGACCGGTTCCGACGCCTCCGGGCCGGAACATGCCCTGTTTGACATCGACCTGCGCCCTGGCCTGTCGGACGCGGCGCAGGAGGCCGTCGAACGCCGGACGCGGGCCCTGCTCGACCGTTTTCGCGGCTTTCACGCCGACGTCGGCCCAAGGCCCGATGGCGACCTTGCCGGTCCATCGCCGCGCGGCGCGGTGGAGGTCGGGATCTATGGGCAGGATCTGGACGCGCTGGACGCGGCCGCCGCCCAGGTCGCCGCCGCGCTCGCTGGCGCAGGCCGCATCGCCGCGCCCGCGAGCGCGGCGGCGCCCTCCGTCCGCATCGATCTAAACTTCCAACGGCTGGCGATCTACGGGCTGTCCGCCGCCGACGTGCTCGATACCGTCCAGACCGCCTTCGAGGGGCGCCGCGCCGCCCAGGTCTACGACGCGGGAGGCCCTGTCGATATTGTGGTCACCGCCCAGGCGGGCCTGCGCCAGGATCCGGAAGGGGCAGGTGAACTGCTGCTCCGGTCGAGTTCGGGCGTGTCGGCGCCATTAAAATCTGTCGCCAATGTCTACCTGTCGGAAACGCGCGGGGCGATCGAACATGACGGCGGCGTTCGACACCGGTCACTCGTCGCCGAAAGTCTCGGCGACGCAGGAAAATTCATTCGCCAGGCCAGAGCCCGCATTGCCAGCTCCGTGGTCCTGCCGCCCGGCGTCTATCTCGATTTCGTCGCCGCCAATTCCGGCGAGTTCGGAGCCGTCGACTTCCTGGCCGGAATTGGCCTGGCGGCGGGCGCGATGCTGGTCCTGCTGTGGCTCGCCTTCGGGTCAATGCGCGCGGGAGTTCTAGTCCTTGGGTCCGTGGCCTTCTCCTTCGTGGGCGGCGTGACGGTCGTGGCCTTGACCGGCGGGACGCTCTCCCTGGGGGCCATGGCGGGGTTCGTGACGCTCTTTGGAATTGCGGCCCGCGCCGCAATCCTCCTGATCTCGCAGATAGAGACGTTGATGGCCGCACACGCCAGGCCCTGGACCTCTGAGACCGTGAGGCTGGCCGCCCGCCAAAGGCTTTGGCCGATCCTGATCAGCGCCCTCCTGGTGAGCACGGCCCTGTCGCCCCT
>DASRRU010000068.1:0-3011 GCA_035656795.1 Phenylobacterium sp.
TGAGCGACGAGGTGGTTGGCGCGATGCTTGGTTGGGAGCCGTCGAACGTGCGTCAGATTGAAATTCACTATGTCGATCCCAGGGTCGCGGGCGAGAGGTCTGCGGCACAGCTTGAGCGAACCGATCGGACGGGCTAAGGGAACGCTTCTGGAACACCCTGTGTAAACCGTGGTGTAAACCGTCAGCCCACCGGGCTGGAGGTGGACAACTAGAGTGTTGAAACCACAGGGAAATGCGGCCGTAGTTCAGAGGTAGAACGTCAGCTTCCCAAGCTGAATGTCGGGGGTTCGATTCCCCCCGGCCGCTCCAATGGAATCAATCGCTTAGGCCCGCTCCCGCAGCGGGCTTTTGCGTTTTTCCACCGCGTTCAGAGACGCCGGCTGCGGCCCCGGAGAAGTCACCCGCCGAGGCCTGCACGGCTGACCTCGCGACGATCCGATCGTCAATCGAGCCGGTTTGTTCAACGGGGTCAGGATCAGACAAGCAAGGCCCATCGGCCCCGGCTAGAACGATCACACGGTCGAGCCAATTCCTCCCCCCAACTGGCTCGGCCCGAGAGGCCGCTTCCCCTTCCTCCCCCCCGGGGGGAGGCGGCCTCACCTCCTTCACCTTCGCATCCCGTCACCGCTGCGGCGATGCTGACCGTCGCCAAGCCAAACCCACGTCGGACGATCCACGGCGGCGCCGCGCCACCGTTGCTGATCCAATGTGTCGCGGCGCGCGTGGGGCCAGCAGTGTCTCGCCCGATAATCTTGACAATTGTTCACGTTGAACCGTCGGTTTCTGTGACACGCGCCATTGATACACGCGGCTCGCGCGGCGAGTATCGTCGTCATTCCAGGCGCGTCTAGGTCTGGAGGGGGTGTCGAGTATGATGTTGGTTGCCGACTACGAAGTCATGGCTCGCTATGCGCTGGAAGACGCGGAGCGAACGGCCAATCCGGTGCTGAAAGCGCTCCATGAGGCGCATGCCCGCCAATGGCTGGAGCTCGCGGCGGCCGCGTCGGGCGATTCGAAAGCGGCGGAGCGGCCCGCCTTGCGGCTTTCGGTCCCGGATCCGGCGCCCGATCGCGAGCCTCGACACCGACCCTCGAAGGCGGCCTAGGCCAAGGCTTCTCGCATGATAAGGCGGCGCCGGGGGGTTCCCGACGCCGCCGTGCCCTTTCGACACGCTACGCCGGGCGGTCTGCGCTGCCGATGCGAACTCCACTGGTGGGCCGCATCCCCGCCGGGACGCTGGCGGACTTGTTGAACGAAGCGGCGCCGGTGCTGGTTCCGCGCAGGCGGCATGGCGGACGCCGGCCAACAAAAAGAACCCGGCGGGTCGATCTCGTGACCACAAAGACACCTGTTTTTTGAGGTTCGTTGCAGTAAACGACGCGGAGCGGACGTTTGCTCCAGCGTGAGGCGGCCTGGTCTGGCCCGGCTCAGCGGAGGCTGAGGCGATGATCGACGACAAGACCCTGCTGGCCTACGCCGACGGCGAACTCGATCCCGGCCGCGCCGCGGACGTCGAACGGGTGCTGGCGAGCGATCCCGTCCTGGCCGCCAAGCTGGAGCAGCACCGCCGCCATGCGGGGCGACTGCGCGCAAGCGGCGGGGCCAAGGTGATCAGCCTCGCCGAGGCGCGGGCGGCGCGGGCCGTCAAGGCGGCGCCCGCGCGGGATTGGCGCGCCGGCGGCCTGATCGCCGCCGGCCTGGCGGCCGCCCTGATGGTCGGCGAACTGTTGTGGGCGCCGCATGCGGGCCCTGTCGCCGAACGGCGGGGACAGCTGGTCGCTTCCGGGGACCTGGGGCAGACCCTGGACACGCAACTGTCGGGCGGCGCCCAAACGACCCGCATAAGGGGTCCGACCCGGATCCAGCTCACCTTCCGCGACCGCGCCGGCGCGGTCTGCCGGAGCTTCACCGGCGCCGTGGCCAGCGGCGTCGCCTGCCGTCAGGATGGCGGCTGGGCGCTCCAGGCCCTGTTCCCGGCGCAAGCCCCATCGGGGGGCGACTACGGCACGGCGACCAGCGGCGACCCCCGTGTCCGTCGGGTCGTCGGCGACATGATCAGCGGAGACGCCTTCGACGCCGCCCAGGAGCGCGCCGCAAGGGCGCGCCACTGGACGGTTCGATGAAGCTGCGCCTTTACGGGTCGACCCGCGCCTCGGCGTAGCCGTTGAGGACCTCGACGCCGTTCTGGTTGACGGTCTTGACGTCGAGCTCCACCAGCTTCCGGCCGTGCTCTTCGGTTATCGCCTTGACGGTCGCCGTCGAGTCGAGGGTGTCGCCCGGCCACACCTGACTGGTGAAACGCACCCCGTACTTGGTCAGGCGCGCATCGCCGACGTAGTCGGTGAGCATCTTGCCGGTCATGCCCATGGTCAGCATGCCGTGGGCGAACACGCTGGGATAGCCGGCGACCTTGGTGGTGAAGATTTCATCCGTATGCAGCGGATTGTAATCACCGGAGGCGCCCGCGTACTGCACGAGCTGGGTCCGCTTGAGGTCGTCCACAAGGCGGGCGGTGTGGGTGTCGCCGACCTTCAGTTCACTCGCTTTCAAAGCCATGGCGCCCTCCTACTGTTGATCGACGGGACGTTCGGTGCGCACGCCGACGCCCCGGGCGGTGATGACGAGCTCGCCGTTCTGGTCACGGTATTCCGTGACCGTCTCGGAAAAGATCAGCTTGCCCGACCGGCGGCCCTCCTTCTCCCAGGTCTTGCCGGGCAGGGTGGTCGCGGTGAGCACGTCGCCGGGCTTCAGGTGGCGGTGGTATTCGAAGTGCTGCTCGGCGTGCAGCCCGCCGCCGCCCCCGCCGCCTCCACCACCGCCCTCGCGGGTGACGCCGCTGGGGTTCTTGCCCGAGCCGAACCACGGCTGCCCGGGTTTGGGCCGCAGGAAGTAGTCGGGATCGAACTGGGCGCTGGCCTGGGCGAACGTTGGCGGGGCGATGATGCCGCCAGCCTCGGTGCCCGCGGCGTAGCCGGCGTCGGCGTAGACCTGATTGGCGTCGCCCACCGAGC
>DASRRU010000069.1:0-33675 GCA_035656795.1 Phenylobacterium sp.
TAGAGGATTCTGTTGCGGTAGTTGGACACGTTGTAGATCGCGTCCACCGACAGGTCGTGGCCCTCGGCGAAGGTATGCTTCCAGCCCGTGGTCAGGCTCGTCTCCAGGGCCATTCCGCGGCGCTCCCCCAGACGGTCCAGGATGGTGACCGGCTTCCCATCGGGCCCATCGGACACGTAGCGGTCGAAGGGGTGGCCCTGCTGCAGGTTCTCATTGTAGCTGCCCGTGCCGGTGATCTGGTCCTTGTCGTCGGGCGTGTAGGTGATCGAGAACCGGCCCGAGGGCCCACGGCTGAGATTGCGCCCGACGCCGATGTCGCTGTTGGTCAGGATCTGGCCGCTGCCCGGGTCCAGCCCGCCGCGGATCTCGGAGTTGTGCTGCTTGTTGCGCTGGTAGTTGCCCGCCACCGAGCCGGTGACCGCCAGCTTCGGCGAGTTGTAGCCGAAGCTAGCGCCCGCCCGCTTCAGGCCCGCGCTGGCGGCGGTGGCGTAGGCCGTGCCGGTGACGCCGGCGCCGCGGCTCTTCTTGGTGATCAGGTTGATCACCCCGCCGGAGCCTTCCGGGTTCAGCGCCGCCGAAGGATTGGTGATCACTTCCACCCGCTCGATCTGGTCGGCGGGCAGTTGCTGCAGGGCGTCGGCGCGGCCGCCACCGTTGAACGAGGCCGAGGGCTTGCCATCCACCAGGATGGTGACATTCGGATCGCCTCTCAGGCTGAGGGTGCCTTGGGTGTCGACATCGACCGACGGCAGGTTCCGGAGCGCGTCGCCGATCGAGCCGGACGTCGCCTGCAGGTCGTTGCCGAGGGTGTAGCTCTTCCGGTCGATCGAGGTTTCGACCTCCGGCGGCGCGGCGCCGGTGACCGTGATGGTCTCCACCGTATGCCCCTTGGCCGCAGGCTTGGCGGGCTGGGCGGCCTTGGCCGGGACGGGCGCTTTGGGCGCCGCCGCGGGGCGCGCCGTGTCCGCCGACTTCGGGGTCTCGCTCTGCGCCACAGCAGAGCTTGCGCCGATCAGCGCGCAACCAACGGCCGTAAGGCCGACCCGCCAAATCCCCGAACCCGACATTGAATGTCGCCCCACCCCGAAGAACGCAGTCACTCAACCGGTAGTGGCCAAATGAAGACTTTCGCGGACACGATACGGCCGCAATTCCGGCCGGCCCCGCGGTAAATTTACAATTGTCAATCTAGCGGTGATATCTCATCCAGGCCCCGGCGCCGGAGCGCCGTTCTCGTACTCGAAGCCGGGCTCCTTGGCCGCCTTGGCGGCGCCGCCGCCGAAGCGGTAGTCGAGGCGGAAGAACACCTGGCGGAACGCCGGCCGGACGATCAGATTCTCCATCAGGATCGGCGAGTTCGTCTTGTGGCGAAACTCATTCGAGGCCAGCAGGTCTTGGCCCGTCACCGTGGCGGTCAGACGGTCATTGATCTTGTGCCGCCAGCCCATGTTGAGGGTGAAGCTGGGCTCGAACACCCCTTGGGTGCCGATGTGTGCGCCCTGCTGGATGGCGTTGAACTGGATCATGTCGTTGGGCCGCACCTGCCAGTTCAGGTTCACGCGCCCGCCGACCGCCCAGAGCGTCCGGCTGCTCTCGCCGATGCCCAGGTTGCTCGCATCGATATGGCCGTTGTAGGGGCTCAGGCTCGCGCTGTAGCTCAGGGTCGATGTGAACTTGCCGCTGGCGTTGAAGTCGACGCCGAGCGCGGTGCTGGCGCCGACGTTTGAGAAGGTCGTCTGGAACACGCCGGGCGCGACCTCGGTCTGGAAGATCGAGAACTCGTGGTGCGCGTCGCGGTAGTAGAGGGTGGCCTGGAAATCCTGGCTCCAGGCGCGTTGCTGGTACCCCAGTTCGTAGACCTGGACCTCCTTCACCTTCAGGTGGGGATTGCCGACCTGGCTGCTCTGCGGGTCGTTCACCTGGACCAGCGGATTGAGGATGAAGCTCGGCGGCCGCTGGACGCGCACGCTGTAGCTGCCGGTCAGCTTGCGCTCGTCGTCCAGCTTGTAGGCCAGGTGCAGGGTGGGATAGGCGCGCTCGTAATGCTGGCCGTCGCGCGCGCCGGAGGTGAGCTGGGCCAGAGTGAAGCGCACATCCTCGGCCCGCAGGCCCCATTGGACATCCAGGCTGCCGTAGCTGTGCTGGTAGGTCGCGTAGATCGAGTTCACCAGCTGTTCGTAGAGATAGTGGTTGGCGAGGCCCGGCTGCGGAACGAGGCCCGAGGCGGTCGGCCCCATGGCGGCCGAATAGTTTGAATCGTTGTCCTCGTGCCGAAGCTCGTAACCCGTGTTCAGCGAGCCGCCCGCCACCTTCTCGGTATAGGCCACCGTCAGCTCGGTGTGGTGATTGGACAGGTCGTCGCGCTGGAACTGGAACGGGATCGGCGCCGCCGGCACGATGGCGGTGCTTGCATAGAGCCGGTGATCACGCCCCAGGCCATCGTTGTAGGCCCCGCTGATCGACAGATCCTGGCCCTCGCTGAAGCTGTGCTTCCAGCCCGCGGTGATACTGTTGTCGGTCTCCAGGAAGCGCCGCTCGCCCAGCCGGGTGAACAGGCTGACCGGGGCGCCTGTCGGACCGTCGTTTTCGTAAGTGTCGAAGGGATGGCCCTGGACGAGCAGCTCGCTGTAGCTCGCCGCCGCGGTGAACTGATCCTTGGCCTCAGGAGTGTAGGTGACCGACAGCCGCGCGGTCGGCCCCCGGGTCAGGTTGCGGCCGACGCCGCGATCGTCGCTCTTCAGGAAATCGCCGCTGGCCGTATCGAGGCCGGCCCGCGCGTCGTCGAGGTGTTGCTTGTTGTGCTGGTAATTGCCCGCCAGCGATCCGCTCACCGCCAGCTTCGGCGAATTATAGCCGACGTTGACGCCGGCCCGCTTCAGCCCGGCGCTGGCGGCGGTCACATAGGCCGAGCCGGTGACGCCGGCGCCGCGGCTCTTCTTGGTGATCAGGTTGATCACGCCCCCGGTGCCTTCCGGGTTGAGCGCCGCCGAGGGGTTGGTGATCACCTCCACCCGCTCGATCTGGTCGGCGGGAAGTTGCTGCAGGGCGTCGGCGCGGCCGGCGCCTTCGAACATCGGCGAGGGCTTGCCGTCCACCAGGATGGTGACGTTGGGATCGCCGCGCAGCGACAGCGTCCCCTGCGGGTCCACTTCCACGGCCGGCAGGTTGCGCAACGCATCGCCGATGGAGCCGGTGGTGGCGGTCAGGTCCTTGCCCAGGGTGTAGCTTTGCCGGTCAATGGAGCGCTGCACCTCCGGCGCGGCGCCGGTGACCGTAATGGTGTCGACCGTATGCCCCTTGGGCGCGGGCTTGGCCGGCGCGGCGGCCTTGGCCTTGTCGGCGGGCTTTGCGGGCGCAGCCGGCGCGGGAGGCGGATTGGCCGTCGTCGCAGGCGCGCTCTGAGCCAAGGCGCCGCCGGCGCCGAGCAGCGTACAGCCCAGGCCCGTCAGGCCAGACCGCCAGATCCCCACACCCGCCACTGGCCGCCCCCACGCCCGATTTCCACACTCGCTCGACCGCAGGCGGCCAATCGAGGGCTCCATAGGGCGAAATGCAGCCGTAAGTTGTTCCGACGAACGCTGTCAAATGAACGCTGGTTAACGGAAGGGCGGCTCGTCGAAGCTGCGCAGCTTGCGCGAGTGCAGGCGGGGGCCTTCCTGGCGCAGCAGGTCCATGGTGGCGATGCCGATCTGCAGGTGCTGGCCGATGGCGCGGTCGTAGAAGGCGTTCGCCTGGCCGGGCAGCTTGATCTCGCCGTGCAGCGGCTTGTCGGACACGCAGAGCAGGGTCCCGTAGGGCACCCGGAAGCGATAACCCTGGGTGGCGATGGTGGCGCTTTCCATGTCGATGGCCACCGCCCGGCTCTGGTTGAATCTGAGCGCGCTCGATGAATAGCGAAGCTCCCAGTTGCGGTCGTCCGTGGTCACCACTGTGCCGGTGCGAAGGCGTCGCTTCAGCACCTCGCCGGTCTCGCCGGTGACGATCTCGGCGGCGCGGTTCAGCGCCACCTGCACCTCGGCGATCGGCGGGATCGGGATCGCCGTCGGCAGGGCGTCGTCCAGCACATGGTCGTCACGCAGATAGGCGTGGGCCAGCACGTAGTCGCCGATGGTCTGCGACCCGCGCAGACCTCCGCAGTGGCCGATCATCAGCCAGGCCTGGGGCCTCAGCACCGCCAGGTGGTCGCAGATGGTCTTGGCGTTGGACGGGCCGACGCCGATGTTCACCAGCGTGATCCCCGCCCCGTCGGCCGCCATCAGGTGGTAGGCCGGCATCTGGTGCTTGCGCCAGGCGGCGGCCTGCACCACCGCCTCCGGGTCCGGCGTGTCGGCGTCGACCAGCACATGCCCCGCCGCCGAAAGCGCCGTATACGGACCGCCGGCCTTGATCTGTTCGCAGCCCCAGCGGACGAACTCGTCGACGTAGCGGATGTAGTTGGTGAACAGGATGTACTGCTGGACATGGGTGGCCGGCGTGCCGGTGTAGTGCGCCAGGCGCGCCAGGGAGAAGTCGGTGCGCAGTCCGTCGAACAGGGCCATGGGCCTGGGCTCGTCGGCGTGCTGCGACCAGGATCCGTCGACGATCTCGTCGCCGATGTAGGCCAGTTCCGTGGTCGGAAAATGCCGCGCGATCTCCGCCGAGCCGATGTCGGCCAGCGCGGTGTCCGCCTGGCCGTCCAGCACATAGGGAAACGGCATCTCCTGGGACGAGCGCCCGACCTCGATCTCCACCTTGAAGTCGTCCATCAGCAGGCTGAGCTGCTCGATCAGGTAGCTGCGGAACAGGGCTGGCCTGGTAACGGTGACAGCATAGCGGCCGGGCGCGCCGATGCGCGCGTAGGCGCGGCTGGTGCGCGGAAACGGCTGCCCCACCGGCCAGTGCAGGCGAAGCTCGGGATAGACGAATGCCCCCGCCGCGCGCGCCGCCGGATCGGGCGGCGGACCTCCGGCGAGGAACGCCTTGAGGGCGCCGCGCAACGCCTCGACAGTGTTGCTGTATTCGTCTTCGAGCCGGTCGACGATGCCGGCTGCTGCTGCCGTTGATGTCATCACGGCGTTATAGCGCCGCTAGGCTGAGCTTGGCGAGCGGACGGGATGGACGCCGCCGAGGTTCCCGGCGACAAAGGCGCCCCCAATCAGACCGCCGGGCCCCTGAATGAACCGCCTATTCTCGATCCTCATCGTCGTGGCCATGGTGCTGGGCGTCGTCGTCGGCTGGGGCGTGCACCAGTACGCCACGCCCGTCGCGGCCAAGGCGGTCGCGTCCAACCTCTCGATCATCACCGACGTCTTCCTGCGGCTGATCAAGATGATCATCGCGCCCCTGGTGTTCTCCACCCTGGTGGCCGGCATCGCCCACATGGAGAGCGCCGCCACCATCGGCCGCGTCGGGGCCAAGACCCTGGGCTGGTTCATCTCGGCCTCGCTGGTGTCACTCACCATCGGCCTGATCATGGTCCACCTGATCCAGCCGGGCGCGGGCATGCACCTGGTCGCCGATCCGGTGGCGCCGGGGGCCGCGGTCGACATGAGCAAGTTCAATCTCAAGGAGTTCGTCAGCCACATCTTCCCGAGGTCGATCGCCGAGGCGATGGCCAACAACGAGATCCTGCAGATCGTCATCTTCTCGGTGTTCTTCGGCACTGCCGTCGCGGCCATCGAGGATCGCGCGCCCGCGGTGGTGGCGGTCGTCGAGCAGGTCTCGGCGATCATGCTGAAGGTCACCAGCTATGTGATGAAGACCGCGCCGTTGGCGATCTTCGCGGCCCTGGCCGCCACCGTCTCCACGCAAGGGATCGGCGTGCTCGCCACCTACGCCAAGTTCGTCGGCGGCTTCTACGTCTCCATGCTTCTGCTCTGGGCGCTGCTGGTCGCGGTGCTGGTGCTGATTGTCGGTCCTCGGGCGATGAGGCTGATCGCGGCGATCCGGGGGCCCGCTCTCCTGGCCTTCTCCACCGCCTCCTCCGAGGCCGCCTATCCCGGCACGCTCGAGGCGCTGCAGCAGTGGGGCGTGTCGCGCCGGGTGGCGAGCTTCGTCCTGCCGCTGGGCTATTCGTTCAATCTCGACGGCACGATGATGTACTGCACCTTCGCGACCCTGTTCGTCGCCCAGGCCTATGGCGTCCACCTGACCATCGGCCAGCAGATCACCATGCTGCTGCTGCTGATGATCACGTCGAAGGGTGTGGCAGGGGTTCCCCGCGCGTCGCTGGTGGTGATCTCCGCGACGCTGACCTACTTCCACCTTCCCGAGGCCGGCCTGCTGCTGATCCTGGCGGTCGACAACCTCTTGGACATGGGCCGCTCGGCCACCAACGTGGTCGGCAACTCCGTGGCCGCCGCCGTGGTCGCCAAGTGGGAAGGCCAGATCGAGGCGCCGAAGACCGAGGACCAGATCATCGCCGAAAACGCGGCGTAGCCTTCCCTCCCCAGGACGGGGAGGGAAGGCATTCGTTAGGCATGTCGTTTAACGGGGCGTTCGCCTCGCGGGCGCTATCTCCCAGGTCAGTCCCTTCGCTCGCCTGAGACCTCCTCCGTGCCCGATAGCGCCCTGAAGCTGGCCGACCTGAAGGCGCGTATCGCCGAGCTGGAGTCGGAGCGCGAACTCACCCTTCGCCTCGCCCAGACCGACAGCCTGACCGGCCTGGTCAACCGCGGCGCCTTCACCTCGGCGCTGTGCGAGCGGCTGGAAGCGGCGACCCGCAACGGCGGCCGCGTGGCGTTGTTGGTCGTCGACCTCGACCATTTCAAGCATCTGAACGACACGCTCGGCCACCACGCCGGCGACCTGTTCCTGTCGGAGGTGGGCGAGCGCCTGCGCGCCGACGCCGCCTCCGGCGAGTTGGTCGCGCGCCTGGGCGGCGACGAGTTCGCGGTGATCTGCCCCCTCACGGAAAACGGCCCGGCCGAGGCGGCCCGCCGGGCGCAACGGCTGCTCCACCTGCTCACCCAGCCGCATACGATCTATGGCCGCCAGGTTTCGCCCGGCGCCTCGGTGGGCGTGGCGATCTATCCGGACGACGCCCCCGACGCCGGCGAGCTGCAGCGGTTCGCCGACATGGCGCTCTATCGGGTCAAGACCCAGGGCGGGCGCCGCTGGTCGGCCTTCGACGCGGAGCTGCGCGCCGAAAACCTGCGCCGCCGCACGCTCGAGGCCGAGCTGCGCCGCGCCATTCCCGCGGGCGAGATCGAGCCCTGGTTCCAGCCGGTGGTCGACGCCCGGGACGGCCGCATCACAGGCGTCGAGGTCCTGGCCCGCTGGCGCCACCCCGAGCAGGGCCTGCTGGCCCCCGCCGCCTTCGTGCCCATCGCCGAGGAGCTGGGCCTGATCGGGCGGATCGACGAGGCGGTGTTCGAGGCCGGCTGCGCGCGCGCCGCCCCCTGGGTCCACGCCGGCCTGATCGAGGCGGTCGCCTTCAACGTCTCGCCCCGTGACCTGCTGGACCCGGCCTTCTCGCGCAAGCTGATCGGACGGCTGGGCCAGACCGACCTGCCGGCCACCGCGCTTACCGTCGAGATCACCGAGACCTTCCTGCTGCAGGACCTGGCGCTCTCGCGCCGCCACATCGAGCGGCTGACCGCCAAGGGCGTGCGCATCGCGCTGGACGACTTCGGCACCGGCTATTCCAACCTGCGCGCGCTGATGCACCTGCCGATCCAGACGGTGAAGCTCGACCGCTCGCTGATCTGCGACGTCGCCAAGGACGGCCGCGTCGCCAAGCTGGTGGCTTCGATGCTGCACGCCGCCCGCGCGCTCGGCGTGGGCATCGTCGCCGAGGGCGTCGAGGAAGAAGCCCAGGCCATCTTCCTGCGCAGCGCCGGCTGCGACCGCATGCAGGGCTACTTTTTCGCCCGCCCCATGCCGGCGGCCGACATGGAGGCTCAGCTGCACGCTTCGCAGGTGGAAGCGCCGCGCATCTTCGAAACCGAGCCGTCCCGCCGCCGCGCCCGCGCCTGAGCGCGACTTAGGCAACTGCGCCAGCCCAATTGCGAACACCCTTGCCGGGTTGTCTCAGCGCCTGCATGACAGCGCCGATGCTCAAGCTTACCCTGGCCGCCGCCCTCGCCGGGGCTTTCCTCACCGCCTCGCCGGGCATGGCGGCTCGCCACACCGCCGACATCGGCTATTCCCGCGACGCCGAGCGGGTGCTGGCCGAGGCCCGCGCCGCGGCCGGCGGAAACGGCTGGTACCTGCTGCGCGGCTGGCACGAGACCGGCCACATCGCGGGCGTGCCCTACGAGCGCTGGCTGGACCCCCTGCGATTCGGCCTGCGGTTCGAGGTCCACGATCCGGCGGGCCTGCGGGTCGAAGGCTTCAACGGCCAGGGCGACTGGACGATTCCCGCGCCGGGCGCGGCCCCGCTAACCGGCGACGAGGCTGCCACCAGCCGCGCCCGCGGCGAGGCCTTCTTCGGCGTCTACGGGTTTTTCTACGCCGCCCGCTTCGACGCCCATGGCCAGATGCTGGGCGTGCGCACGGTCGGCGGCAGGAGCTATGACGTCATCGACGCCAAGCCCTATGGCGGCGACGCGCGCCAGCTCTGGTTTGACACCAGGACCCACCTGCTGGCCCGCACCATCGACCGCACCGGGGGCAAGCCCGTCACCGTCGAGTTCTCCGACTACCGCAGGATCGGGCCCGTCCAGGTAGCCTTCCGCCAGACCGTCATCGGCGAGGGGGGCGCGCCGCAGGTTCGCCAGATCGACAGCCTGGTCTTCGCGCCCTCCGATCGCGCCCTCTTCAGCCTGCCCCGGACGGAGCCGTAAGGCTCGCTTGCCGCCGCGGCCCAGGCTGCTACAGCTTGGCCACTGGCGGAGGCGACATGCCCATGCGCACGATCATGAACGTCCTGTGGTTCATCTTCGGCGGCTGGATTTCCGGTTCGCTGTGGATCCTGGCGGGGCTGATCTTCGCCGTCACCATCGTGGGCCTGCCCTGGACGCCGGCGGCGTTCCGCCTGGCGGGGTTCAGCTACTTCCCGTTCGGCAGGATGCTCATCGACGTTGATGACGGGCCCTCCAGCCTGGTGCTCAACGTCCTGTGGCTGATCTTCGCCGGCTGGTGGCTGGCCCTGCACCACCTCATCCTGGCCGCGGCCTTGGCGGTGACCATCATCGGCATCCCCTTCGCCTGGCAGCACGTAAAGCTGGCGCTCGCCTCCCTGACCCCGGTCGGCAAGATGGTCGTCGAGGCCTGACGGCCCCATCAAGAGAAATGTGCGGCGGCGCGGGGCTAACGGGCCTCTCCCCGACGGAGCCTAAACGGGGGTCGCGCGTTGGGTGCGCGAGAGGGGGGTGTTCGCCCTGTCCGCCCCACGAAAGCGAGCGCCGATGTACAGTTCCGACGACACAGCCCGTGTAGAGAGGATCGTGATCTACGTCGGCGTGGCCCTGGCGGTGATCGCCGGAGTCGTGGCCGCTGTCATGCTGGGCTTCGCCGGGCACAGCGCCCGCTGATCAGGGACGGGTTCGGTCCGCGCCTGCCGCAGCCGCCTTCCGCCGCGAACAGCGCCTCGCCCCACCGCCTCACCTGCACCGTCGTCTTGGAAGGCATGCCGGCCGAGCCGCAGATCGCCGCGACCGTCTCCCCGGCCGCCCTTCAACGGGTGGTTGAACGCCCGTCCAAAGGCAATCCCGGCCTACATCCCACACCCCGCGCACGCAGGGATGAGCGGGGTGTGGGGTGGGCTCGTGAAAACACGTCCGCTGGACAGACCGAGCCCTAAATCTCATGGCGCGAAGTTTGCCTACCGGTCTCGAATCCACCGTGAGATTCAAGGGCGGGAGGCTCCTACCCCACCAACTCCTCCGGCGCCGCCTTCACCTGCATCTTCTCAAACGCCGCCCACACCCCGTCATTCCCGTGCCACTGCCCGCGGGTCGCGGCCTTGGAATACTCCGTGCTCCGCGCTTCGAAGAAATTCGCGTGTTCCACTCCGCTCAGCATCGACTGCAGCCAGGGCAGCGGGTTTTCCTTGGCGCCATAGACTTCCGGCAGGTTCAGCTGGCGCAGGCGCCAGTCGGCGATGAAGCGGATGTATTTCTTGATGTCGTCGGGGGTCATGCCCTCGATCTCGCCGGCCTCGAAGGCCAGGTCGATGAACTTGTCCTCCAGGCCCACCACCGTCTTGCAGCAGTCGACGATGTCGTCGGCCACCGACTTGGTCACGCAGCCCGTCTCGGCGTTGAAGGCGTGGTAGAGCTGGACGATCCCCTCGCAGTGCAGGCTCTCGTCGCGCACCGACCAGGAGACGATCTGGCCCATGCCCTTCATCTTGTTGTGGCGCGGGAAGTTCATCAGCATGGCGAAGCTGGCGAATAGCTGCAGGCCCTCGGTGAAGCCGCCGAACATGGCCAGCGTGCGGGCAATGTCGGCGTTGGTCTCGACGCCGAACTTCTGCATGTAGTCGTGCTTGTCGCGCATCGCCTGGAATTCCAGGAACGCCGTGAACTCACTGTCCGGCATGCCGATCGTCTCGAGCAGCAGGGCGTAGGCGGCGATGTGGATGGTCTCCATGTTGGAGAAGGCCGCCAGCATCATCTTCACTTCGGTCGGTTTGAAGACCCGGGCGTAGCGCTCCATGTAATTGTCGTTCACCTCGACGTCCGACTGGGTGAAGAATCGGAAGATCTGGGTGAGCAGATTGCGTTCTTTGTCGTTGAGCTTGGTGGCCCAGTCCTTCAGGTCCTCGCCCAGCGGCACCTCTTCCGGCATCCAGTGGACCTGCTGCTGGCGCTTCCAGAAATCGTGAGCCCACGGGTAGCGGAAGGGCTTGTAGGCTGCCGACGGCGTAAGCAGGCCCGGCAGGACGCGCACGTTTGAGGCGGCTGGCTTGGTCATCTCGCGGGCCTGTCCGTATGGTTTCGTCCGGGTTAACGTGACGCAAGATATAGTGGTCGGCAAGCGTCAGCACGCCGCATCTAGCGGTTATCCACGAGGTTGTGATGCGCGGCGGCTACGTCCTCTACGGCGGCTCGGGCACCGGGGCGGTGGCGGTGGAGGCGGCGCTGGTGCTGATCGGCGCACCCTATGCGCTGATCGACGTGGCCGATGCACAGGCCCTGGCGAGGACGCTTCCCGCCATGCGCCAGGTCCCGGCGATGATTCTGCCAGGCGGCGAGACCATGACCGAGAGCGCCGCGATCCTGATTCGCCTGGCCGAGCTGCATCCCGATGCGCGGCTGGCGCCCGGGCCGGACGATCCCCGCCGCAGCCAGTTCCTGCGCTGGATGAGCTTTGTCGCCTCGGCGATCCACGCTCACTACTGGCTGATGGACGAGCCGTCGCGCTTGGTTCCAGGCGCCCAGGCGGCCGCGGCGGTCGAGACGGGGCTCAGCGCGCGCATCGCCGCCTGCTGGGCGGTGATGGGCGCGGCCGTCACCCCCGGCCGCTACATCCTGGGCGACGAGCTCAACGTGCTCGATCTCTATGTGACGGTGATCTCGCGCTTCCGCCCCCGGCGCCAAGCGCTCTATGCCGCCGCCCCCCGGATCGGCGAGGCGGTCAGGCGCGTGGACGCGGACCCGCGGCTCGCCGACCTCTGGCGCCGGCGCTTCCCGTTCCTGGCCGGATGGGACGGCTAAGTCGGCGCTAGGTTGATGACTCAATTGTTGAGCACCCAATTCCGACATCCCGGCCGCAGCGAAGCGGAGAGCCGGGATGACGTGGATTTTTAAGTCACTGATTTATCGGGACTACAATTTAGTATTCACCCTACGCCCTGTCCCAGCTGACTTGAATCAAGTCAGCCGGGTTCAAACAGGGTCGTCGCTTATGTCTGGCGCCCTTCTCCTCCACTCAGGTTGATCCAACCTGAGTGGGAAGGGCTCTAGTTGCCGGGGCGGATGGACAGCGAGAAGGCGACCATCGAATCGGGCCTGGGATCGACGCCGAACAGCATGTTCTGGCCCTTCACCTCGCGATGGATGTAGCCCAGCGAGGTCTGCACCGCGCCGCGCCGCCAGCCGACGCCGACCTGGGCGTCGCCGACCAGGGTGGAGGTGGCGTCCGTGGACAGGCCCGCGCGGTCCCAGCCATTGTCGCTGTGCAGCATGTTGAGGCCCACCGCGCGGCCGGTGGCGGCGGCGAACAGGTACCAACGGCCCCGGTCGCCGAAGGCCGATCCGTCGCGCACGCCCAGGGAATTGAGCCGCTGCTTCAGGTTGGCGTCGCCCTGCATCAGCCGCAGGGTCGCGCCTGCTTCGGCGGAGCCGCCAAAGTTGGTGACACCCAGGCCCGCGTGCGGAGTGATGTCGAGGCCGAAGTTATTGCCATCGTAGGCCAGCGCGGCCGGCCAGTGGCGGGTCAGCGCGACCTCATAGGCGCCGGTGTCGTACTGGGCGTTGGCCAGGTTTAGCGGCAGGCCGAGCGGCGTGCGCAGGGTCCCACCGACGCTGACCCGCAGGGTGTCAACCGCGCCGCCTAGCGCGTTGCCGCTGGAGATCTGGGTCTCGCCGGTCATCCAGCGCACCAGGCCCGCGCCCGGCTGGTAGGCCTCGTGGTCGAGGAGCCGGCTGATCGGATCCACCGAGGCGCTCGCCGTGCGCGGCGCGAAGGCGGCGCTGTTCAGCAACGCCAGCGCCGCGACCGGGTCATCCTGGCTCTTGGCCGGCTGAATCTGGGTGTAGAACGGCGCACCACCGGGAAGCGATTGAGCACTCGCGGCGCTCGCCGCGGCGCAGGTCAGGACGGTGGCCAGTACAGCCAGCGGCCGCATGCTCGTCTCTCCCCAACCAACTATTCAAAGCCCGCGTTCGATCGCATCAGCGATAGAGCGCAAACTGGCTCGCGGTTCCGAAATGGCAGCCTAGGCGCCCGCCCAGGCTTTCGCGAGTCAAATGTGGGAGCTGCAAATCCTGTGCCGGAAACCGGCCGGGGTTGCTCAGACTACTGGCAGGCGAGGCATTCTTCGTAGTCGGTCTTGGCCGCGCCGGACATGTCGACGGCCGCATGGGTCTCCCCACCTGCGTGGCTCGCCCGCTGCACCGACTTGGAGCGCAGGTAATATAGAGACTTGCAACCCCGCTCCCACGCTTGCCAGTGCAGCATGTGCAGATCCCACTTATCCACATCGCCCGGCAGGAAGATGTTGATCGACTGGGACTGGCAAACGTCCGGGGTTCTATCCGCGGCCAATTCTACAACCCAGCGCTGATCGATCTCGAACGCCGTCTTGTAGACGTCCTTGTCTTCCTGACTCATGCAGTCGAGGTGCTGCACCGAGCCCTCGTTCTCGAGGATCGAGTCCCAGACGGCCGGCGTGTTGTTGCCGGTCTGGTCGAGCAGTCGCTCCAGGTAGGGGTTCTTGACCGCGAAGGTGCCGGACAGCGTCTTGTGGCTGTAGATATTGGCCGGGATCGGCTCGATGCCGGCCGAGGTCCCGCCGCAGATGATCGAGATCGAGGCCGTGGGCGCGATGGCGAGCTTGTGGGAGAAGCGCTCCATCATGCCACGCTCCTCGGCGTCCGGGCAGGGTCCGCGTTCGGCGGCCAAGGTGCGCGACGCGGCATCGCACTGACGACGTAGCGTCTTGAAAAGGCGCATGTTCCAGCTCTTCGCCAGCGCGCTTTCGAACGGCACGTTCTGTTGCTGCAGGAAGGAATGGAAACCCATCAGGCCCAGGCCCACCGACCGCTCGCGCTTGGCGGCGTAGATGGCGTTGGCCATCTCCGGCGGCGCGCGGTCGATGAAGTCCTGCAGCACGTTGTCGAGGAAGCGCATCACGTCCTCGATGAACGTCGGGTGGTCGCGCCACTCCAGGAAGGTCTCGGCGTTCACGCTCGACAGGCAGCAGACCGCGGTGCGTTCCTTGCCCAGGTGATCCTTGCCGGTGTGCAGCATGATCTCGGAGCAGAGATTGGACTGGCGCACCGACAGACCGAGCTCGCGCTGATGCTGCGGCATGGCCCGGTTCACGGTGTCGGAGAAGATCAGGTAGGGCTCGCCGGTCTGCAGGCGGATCTCGAGGATCTTCTGCCACAACGAGCGGGCGTCGACCTCGCGGACCACTTCCTTGGTCTTGGGCGAGCGCAGGCCGAACATGGCGCCGTCGCGCACCGCCTCCATGAAGTCGTCGGTGATCGAGATGCCGTGGTGGAGGTTCAGGCTCTTGCGGTTGAAGTCGCCGGAGGGTTTGCGGATCTCCAGGAACTCCTCGATCTCCGGATGGCAAACGTCGAGGTAGACGGCCGCTGAGCCGCGCCGCAGCGAGCCCTGGCTGATCGCCAGGGTGAGCGAGTCCATCACCCGGATGAATGGGATGATGCCGCTGGTCTGGCCCGCGCCCTTCACTTTTTCGCCGATGGAGCGCACGCCGCCCCAATAGGTGCCGATGCCGCCGCCGTTGGACGCCAGGTGGACGTTCTCATTCCAGACGCTCTGGATGCCTTCCAGGCTATCGGGCACCGCGTTCAGGAAGCAGGAGATCGGCAGGCCCCGGTTCGCGCCGCCGTTCGACAGCACCGGCGTCGAGGGCATGAACCACAGCTTCGAAATGTAGTCGTAGACCCGTTGCGCATGGTCGGCGTCATCAGCGTAGGCCGTAGCAACTCGTGCGAACATGTCCTGGTAGCTTTCGCCCGCCAGCAGATAGCGGTCCTCCAGCGTGGTCTTGCCGAATTCGGTCAGCAAGGCGTCGCGCGAACGATCGACCTCGACCTTCTTCACCAGCGTCAGCTGCGGGCGCCCCGCGGCGTCCGCAACCCGTTCAACAGCCTCGGCAATCCCAACTTTCGCCGCTTCGCTCATCGTCTCTGACCCATGCCCCTATCGGAACTCGG
This sequence comes from Phenylobacterium sp., assembly GCA_035656795.1. Taxonomy (GTDB): domain Bacteria; phylum Pseudomonadota; class Alphaproteobacteria; order Caulobacterales; family Caulobacteraceae; genus Phenylobacterium. Next base: position 14,778 of record DASRRU010000069.1, read on the forward strand.
CTTGATCAAGCTCCGTTCCATGCCCCACATGTTGTGGGCGAGCCGCCCGAACAACCTACATATGGGGCACCCGTCCTAATGACTCGTCAATGAGGGCGGTGGTTTGGCGCCCAGATTTTTTCGTAAACCGCGGGTTAACAGCCGTTCCTCCCCTCGGGAGATCAAGAGCTTGGCGCGCATTGCCGCACCCGTGCTCACGACACTGTGACCAGCCGATGCGACGCGCAACTCGACTGGGAGAGAATGCCGCCTAGACCCCGCCCCGGCGGACTTGAATGGAGCTAGCAGGGATAGATAGGGTCGTTCGCCAGATCTGGAACCCCTCTCCTCCACTCGGGTTGAGCCACCTGAGTTAGAAGGCCTCTAGCCGGAAACTTGGCGCACGGCCGGGCCCGCGCGCTGCTCCCGGATCACGCCCTCGAAGCCCCGCAGGCGCTTGTAGATCGACTGCAGCTCAACGATCGTCGACCACGAATTCACCAGATACTGGAACGACCCCCGAACCTGATCGAAGGCGTTCAGGATCTGTTGCAGCAGGCCAAGGGTGATCGCCCCCGCCACGATGGCTGGCGCGAGGACGACGTAAGGAAAGATGTTGTCGATCTGCAGGTATATGATCCGGCCGATATTGAAGTACATGTAATTGAAATATAATCGGAAATAGTTCCGACGAACATCCTCGAAGAGGGTTCGAACGGTGAGCGGCGCGGCCCGTGCTGGGTCGTCCTCGCCGTGGACAAGTTCCTTTCGGTACGCAGCCTCGACGCGCTGAATGCGGAAATTGAGCCCCGGAAGGCGGATCCCGATGATCGCCAGGAGTCCGGTGCCGAGCAGCGCCCAGAGCACCGCGGCGACGACAAGCGCATGGGGTACCGGGCCGACCAGGGGCAGGACGTTCACGTGCGCTGAGAGACGGACCAAAACGGGCAGGAACGCGATCAGGGTCATCACCGAGTTGATCAGGCTGACGCCGAGATCCTCCAGGGTGGACGCGAAACGCATGGTGTCTTCCTGGACCCGCTGCGCGGCGCCCTCGACAGCTCGCAGTTCGCTCCAATGGTCCAGGTAGTAGTCGTTCATGGCGCTCCGCCAGCGGAACACGTAGTGGCTCACGAAGAAGAGGGTGAGCACACCCACGACCACCGCCGCGACCGCGATGTCCGAAAAGGTCAGGAGCTGGCCGTAGAACTGCGAGAGCGTGACGCGCCCCTTGTGGCTCAGGGCGGCCTGGACCAGGTCGTAGAAAGGCCCGTACCAGTTGTTGATGGCGACGCTGACCTCGACCTGAAGGTAGGTGGTGAACAGAATCAACGCTGACCCGAGGATCGACCAGCGCCACCACCGATGGGGCGCGGCAAGTCGCCAGGCCGCGGCGAACAGGGCGACGCTGATCGCGAAGTAGAGATCGAACCAGAGGAACGGCTTCGACCAGAACACCGAGACCCCGATGATCGGAGGGGCGCCGGCCACGGCCTGCGGCAGGCCGATGTGAGCGCCGAAATTGCGCCCGCCTGCGTACCAAAGGGCCACCGAGAGGGACGTCCAGAGCAGCAGCGACCAACCAAACAGCGCCGGTCGAGGAAAGAAGGACACAAACATCAGCGGCCGAGCTCGACGGCGTGCGATGGGCCTTTCGGGTCACGTCTAATCATGGCGGCGCCTCACATCCGTCCGGTCCTTGGAAACGCCTCCTATGCAAGGTAAATGTTATAACATAACGGCATCGTTGTGGCGCCTGACCTCCGGCGCGGACACAAACGCCGGACGCAAAGCGCCGGCAGGTCTCGCCGTCAGGGGTTCAGGTTCAGCAGCGCCGGGTCGCCGCCCTGGGCAGCGATGTTGACGCTGAGCGCCCGCTCCACGGCGTAGCGCAATAGGGCGTTGGGGCCGCCCGCCTTGGGGCCAGTGCCCGACAGCCCCTCGCCGCCGAAGGGCTGGACCCCCACCACCGCGCCGATCATCGAGCGGTTGACGTAGGCGTTGCCGGCAGGCACCGCGGCGCGAACCTGGGCGGCGAAGGCCTCGATGCGGCTGTGCACGCCCAGCGTCAGGCCATAGCCGGCCGCGGCCAGCGGGGCGGCGGCGGCGGCCAGGTCGTTGGCGTCATAGCGCACCACGTGCAGGATCGGGCCGAACACCTCCTTCTGCAGGAAGGCGGCGGTCGGAATCTCCGCCAGGACCGGTCCGAAGAAATGGCCGCCTGGAGGCGCAGCCAACTCATGCAGCACCTTGGCCTCCTTGCCGAGGCGCTCACGGTGCCTGGCGAGGGCGGCGCGGGCGTCCTCATCGATCACCGGGCCGATATCCGTGCGTGGGTCGGCGGGGTCGCCCAGCACCAGGGCGTCCATGGCGCCCGCCAGGCCCTCGATCAGGGCGTCGGCGGTGTCGTGCGGAATGAACAGCATGCGCAGCGCCGAGCAGCGCTGCCCGGCCGAGCCGAAGGCCGAGGCGATAACGTCGTCGATCACCTGTTCGCGTAGCGCCGTGGTGTCCACGAACATGGCGTTGAGGCCGCCGGTCTCGGCGATGAACGGCACGATCGGTCCGTCGCGGGCCGCCAGCGTACGGTTGATCGCCCACGCGGTCTCCGTGCCGCCGGTGAAGGCGACGCCGGCGCAGGACGGGTGCGCCACAAGCGCCTGGCCAACGGTCGCGCCATCGCCGGGCAGCAGGTGCAGCAGGTCGGGATCGAGACCCGCGGCGTGATAGAGCCGCACCGCCTCGGCGGCGACCAGCGGGGTCTGCTCGGCAGGCTTGGCCAGGACCGCGTTACCGGCAGCCAGCGCGGCTGCGATCTGGCCGGTGAAGATGGCCAGCGGGAAGTTCCAGGGGCTGATGCAGGCGAAGACGCCGCGTCCGTGGAGGGAAAGCTGGTTGGTCTCGCCGACGGGGCCGCGCAGGGTTTCCGGGGGGCCGAACTGCCGCTCGGCCAGCATCGCGTAGTAGCGGCAGAAGTCGGCGGCCTCGCGCACTTCTGCGACGCCGTCGGCGAGCGTCTTGCCGGCCTCGCGCACGCAGACGGCGATCAGCCGATCGCGGTTGGCCTCCAAAGCGTCAGCCATGGCCCGCAGCACCGGCGCGCGCCCCTCGCCGCCCAGGTTATTCCAGGCGGGCTGGGCGGCGACCGCTGCGGCGTAGGCGGCGTCAACGTTGGCCGAAGTGGCGTCGGAGGCCTTGCCGACCATGTGTTTGAGGTCCGACGGGGAGACGCGAGGGACGTCGTTGCCGGAGACCGCCCGCCCGCGGATTATCGAATTCGCCTCGAGAGCCGGAAGGGCCTCAATCCCCTGGGCAAGCGCCCGTCTCGTCGCGGCGATGGAGAGGTCCAATCCACATGAATTTCTACGGCCGGGGCCGTAGAGATCGACCGGCAGGGGGATGCGCGGATGCGGGGCGCCGCCCGTGGCTTCAACCGCGGAGATCGGATCGGAGACCACCTTCTCCACCGGGGTGCGCTCATCCAGCAGGGCATGCACGAACGAGGTGTTGGCGCCGTTCTCCAGCAGGCGCCGGACCAGATAGGGCAGCAGATCCTCGTGGCTTCCCACCGGGGCGTAGACCCGCAGGGGGAAATCTCCATAGCGTTCGCCGGCGCCGGCATAGAGGGCCTCGCCCATGCCGTGCAGACGCTGGAACTCAGGGCTCAGGCCCGCCTGGGTGGCCATCAGGCGCACGGCAGCCAGGGTGTGGGCGTTGTGGGTAGCGAACTGGGCGTAGAGCGCGGGCGCCGCGACCAGCAACGCCCGGGCGCAGGCCAGGTAGGACAGGTCGGTCGCGGCCTTGGTGGTGTAGACCGGATAGCCCGGCAGGCCCGCCACCTGGGCGCGCTTGATCTCCGAGTCCCAATAGGCGCCCTTCACCAGCCGCACCATCAGCCGCCGGCCAGAGGCGCGCGCGATGCCCGCCACCGCCTCGATCACCTGGGGCCCGCGCTTCTGATAGGCCTGAACGGCGAGGCCCAGGCCCTTCCAGGGCCCGAGCTCAGGTTCACTTGCCAGCTTCTCGAGCAGTTCCAGGGAGATGACCAGCCGGTCGGCTTCCTCGGCGTCGAGCGTGAGGTTTATGTCGGCGGCCGCGGCCAACAGGGCCAGGCGCTTGATGCGCGGGTAGAGCTCACGCCAGACGCGGTCGGGCTGGCGCGCCTCGTAGCGCGGCGAAAGCGCCGAGAGCTTCACCGAGACGCCATGTCCGGCCTCGGGCCCCTGGGAGCCCGCGTGCTTACCTACCGCCCGGATCGCCGCGGCGTAGGCGGCCTCGTAGCGGTCGGCGTCAGCTTCAGTGCGTGCGCCCTCGCCCAGCATGTCGAAGGAGCAGACGAAGCCTTCCTGCGCCGCGCGCCGAATGGCCTTTTCGATGGTGGCGCCCAGGACGAACTGTTCGCCCATGATCTTGACCGCGGCGCCGACTGCGCGGCGGATCACCGGCTCACCCAGCCGCCCCGCGAGCTTGCGGATGAAGCCCGGCAGGTCGGCGCCGGTCTCTTCGTCCGGATCGATCAGCTTGCCGGTGAGCATCAGGCTCCAGGTCGACGCGTTGACCAGGATCGAGTCGGAATTGCCAGCGTGGCTCGCCCAGTCCGCCGAGGCGATCTTCTCGGCGATCAGCTTGTCGCGGGTCTCTTCGTCAGGTGTGCGCAGCAGGGCCTCGGCCAGGCACATCAGCGCCAGGCCCTCGCGGGTCGACAGGCTGAACTCCTGCAGGAAGCTCTCGACGACGCCCTGGCGCCGGGCGCCACGCCGCGCCGCGCGAACCAGGGCGACGCCTTCCTGGTTCGCCGCTATGCGGTCTTCCGCGCCCAGGGGCCGGGCCGCCAGGGCCGCAGCGGCGGCCTGCCGCTCATCCGTAAATTTTGCCGCATCCAGGTGATCGAAAGGCATGTCCATCCCAAGCGTTCGCCAGGACTATTGGGAAGGTCATGCGCTGAACGCAAGCGTGGAGGTCATCCCTCCCCATGAAGCGCAAGGCTGAAACGCAAGGAGCCCGGCCTTTCGGCCGGGCTCCCGCAACTTTCACCGATCGCTCGGGAGTCGAAATCAGAAGCTGATGTCGACCGTGGAGCGGCGGTTCAGGGGTTCCTTCACGCCATCGGCGGTCTGGACGGCAAGGTTGGTCTTGCCCTTCCAGTCGACCGACAGGGCGGTCTGGGCGACGCCCATTCCAACCAGTGCGTCGGCGACGGCCTTGGCGCGGCGTTCCGACAGGCGGATGTTGTAGGCCGCCGAACCGGACGTGTCGGTGTAGCCGACCACGGTCACCTTGGTCGCATGACCGCCGGACGCGTAGTTGGCCGCTTCCTGCACCACCGACTGAGCTTCCGGCGTCAGGACGTACTGATCGAACGGGAAGTAGACGATGAACTGCTTGGCCTCATAGGCCGGCGGAGGCGGCGGCGGAGGCGGAGGCGGAGGAGGCGGCGGGGGAGGCGGCGGGGGAGGCGGCGGGGGCGGGGGCGGCGGCGGCGGGGGCGGCGGCGGAGCCGCGAAGGAGTACCGCAGACCCAGGGTCACGGAATTGTCCTTGTAGGGGCCCTGGAAATTGCCGGGCTGCAGCGCGTTGGTGCCCACCGAGGCGTAGCTCGCCGACGACGTGCCCATATAGCGCCACGTCAGATCAACGTTCAGACGATCGGTCGCCTTCCAGGCCGCGCCAGCGATCAGCTGGTAAGCGAACACCGTCTGGCTGTCGTCGATGTGCAGGTTCTGGATGGCCGGGTTCGCGCCGCTCTGAGGCGTCACGATGCCGGTGACGTTCGAGAACTGACCGTCAGTGGTCAGGGCCAGGTGGTTGACGCCGATACCGGCGCCGAAGAACGGATCGATCACCCAGTTCGGGCCGATGTCGTAGAGGACATTGCCCATCACGCTCCAGGACTCGATCTTGCCGCTCGGCGAGCCGCAGGTCGGAGCCGCGGCGGTGCGCAGCACGCCGGGGGTGCAGAGGCCGCTGATGGCCTGGTTGGTGCCGCCTTGGACGTTCTTCAGATCGCCCGGGCGGTAGCCGACTTCCATTTCGACGCGCCAGTGGTCAGCCACTTGGTAGCCGAGGCGTGCGAAGCCAGTGTAGTCGTCCTGCTGTGTGAAGTTCCAGATGTACTTGTTGCCGTTGGCGGCAAGGTTGCTGGAATCCAGCTTGTTCGAATAGGGCATGTGGTAGCCGAGATCGACCGCCCCATACCAACCGGTTTCCGCAGAAGCGGCCGACGCGGCGAACACCGCCGCCAGCGCGGCTCCCGCCAGGAGTTTGAACTTCATAATCAGAGCCCTCTCATTGCCCTAGCGCTGTGGCCTATTGACCCAGCTTTTCTTATATCAAGCCCCTGAGATTGCGTAAGTGTCACCGAAGCCACACTCGAACCTCAATCTCTTTGGCCAGCGAGCCTTAACCGGACGCTATACGACTATCGCCATTGGGATCAACACAGGCCGCAAGGCGACCCACAGCTTCGTTGGAAAACTGGTGGTGTCCGGCGGGGTCACCAGTTCTTTCCGGACTTGATCGCCATGGCGCGGGAAGAGCACAAAGCCTTTGAGACCTCGCGTTCACCCTCATCGAACGTCTTGGAATAACTTGTAAATCCGTCTCATCGTCGCAGGCCGTCTGGGAGCATCCCAATACCCCGGCCGGCCTTAGCCAACCGAGATCGGATTCCCGACCGACCGACGCCATCAACGCCCCCCATACTGACCGGCGCCCCAAATGCGCTGCTCCTGCAACGTGGACGGCGCCGCTTGGTTCCCACCACATGGCGAACACGGACCAATTTCCGGCGCCATTCGGGCGCCGTCGGGGCGCGGCTGACGACTGATGATTCGCCGATCGGCCAATAGTACAGTCAGCGGCCTTCAGACAAACGCGCGGCGGCTTGAGACGTCGCGTTGTTGAACCAGAAGGTGCGCCATGCCGCCGCCCCACCCCGCCACGAACGACCGAAGAGCGGTCGTCGCCCCCTACGTGATGTTCGCGCTGATGGTGCAGGCTCTGGTTCCGACCGCCGCCATGGCCACCGCAGCCGACGGCAGGATCACCCTCTGTACGGCCGGCGGGACCCAGACCTTGGCCGGGCACGGCGCGCCCTCCCCGCCGTCGCCTCACCGCGGCGGCGTCTGCCAGGACTGTCTCGTCGCGGCCGTGCTCGCAGTCACGCCACCGCCGGCGCCAGACATGCAGCCGGTCACCTAGGCCGTCGCCCGCGTCGAACACGCATTGTTGGCCAGCCGGAGCGCTCCGCGAGCCCGCGCGCCGCTGCGCCCCCCCTGGGCAGGGCCCGCCCATCTCCCTCCAGACCGCCCGATCCGCCGCGCAGCCCCCGGGCCGCACGATCTGACGAGTGAGTCGCCGTTCGTGGCGGCCTGAGGGGACTAGCCTATGAAGATCGTTTTGCTCGCGGGCGTTTGCGCTCTCGCGATCGCCACCGCCGCCCGCGCCGATGAGGCCCCGGCGAGCTCCACCGTCTCGCAGGTGACTGTGACCGCGCCGTCGTCGATTTCCGACTTGCACGACATTCCCACCACCACCGAAAGCATTACGGCGGACGAGGTCGCCAAGACGATCAATGTGGTGACGCCGGAGTCCAGAACATCGAGCGCACCCACGCCACCGGAGTCGAAGTGGTCCCCGACCAGAGGGACGCGCTTGTCCAGGGCCTGGAGCTGTCCGGCTGGGTCACCTACGTCGTCGCCAAGACCGACACGGACCCCGCGTTCCCCGCCGCGCAGGGAAAGGACGAACCGCAGTTGCCACGGCTGCGCGCCGCGGCGGTCGCGACCTATGCCTGGACCCCGAAGGTCGATCTGACCTTGGCCGCCCGGTACAGCGACCGCTCGTTCGGGACCATCGACAACAGCGACCCCTACGCCAACACCTACCAGGGGTTCGGCGGCTACTTCGTCGCCGACGCCCATGTCCGCTACCGGATCAACCCGCACCTCGCCGCCGATGTCGACGTCGATAACCTGGGCGGCCGGTCCTACTTCCTGTTCCATCCGTTCCCGCAACGGACCTTCATCGCGGACCTCAAGTACAGCTTCTGATCCTTGGCCAGCGCGGCGCGCGAGCCGCGCTGGCGAACCGGCTCGAGGACCCGAGGCGCCGCAACTGGAAGCGGGCGACGTAGCGCCAGATGGCGGCTATAATCATCAGCTAGAGATGACCCAATGAAGCACGCACTAATCGTCGCCGCCATCCTCGCCGCCACGACCACACCCCTTAGCGCCTTCAGCGCCGGGACGGTCGAGGTGCTACAGCCCTGGAGTCGGCCGGCCGTCGCTGGGACCACCGGCATCGGCTACATGGTGCTGTCCAACCATGGTCCCGCCGACGCCCTGGAGAAGGTCGAAAGCCCGCTCGCCGCGCGCGTCGAAATGCACTCGTCGTCCATGGCCGGTGGCGTGATGACCATGCGCCGCGAGGACCGCGTGGCCGTTCCAGCCGGCGGACGGACAACCTTCGGGCCGGGCGCCTATCATCTGATGCTTATCGGCCTGACGCGGACGCTCAAGGCCGGCGATCGCGTGCCGGCGACCCTCACCTTCGCCAGCGGGACGAAGGTCAAGGCGGCCTTCCAGGTCACCGACGGCGGGCCGCCCCCGCCCACGGCCGGCAAGCAGCCCTAGTGGCGTCTGGATTCTGACCAAAAAGTAACCCCTGCCTGCCGCCCAGCGGGGGCATGGTCTCGCCGCATCCATCCTTTCGAGGGCCGCTTCCACCATGAAGACCAAATGGCTCGGCGCCGCCGCGGCGGCCGCCCTCCTCGCCGCCAGCCCCAGCCTGGCCTACGCGCAGGACTCCGACCCAGCGCCGGTCCACGCCAAGGCGAGGCCGAAAGCCAAGCCGAAGGCCAAGCCCGCCCCCGCCGCGCTCATCGCGCCGGCGGGTCCGGCGCCGGACATCGCCAAGGCGCGGCGCATGGGAACCTGGGGCTTCGACCTTTCGGGGCGGGATGCATCGACCGCGCCCGGGCAGGATTTCTTTCAGTACGCCAACGGCGGCTACGTTAAGGCCCTGGCGATCCCGGCCGACCGGGTGAGCTACGGGGCCTTCGACGCCCTGAACGAGCTGTCGCAGGACCGCCTGCACGCCCTGCTCGGCAAGGCCGCGGCGAATGGGGCCGCCGTGGGCGAGGAGGCTCAGGTCGGCGGCCTCTACCGCAGCTTCATGGACGAGGCGAAGGTCAATGCGCTCGGGGCCAAGCCGATGGCTGGCGATCTTGCCGCCATCAAGGCTGAGAAGACCAAGTCCGACGTGGCCCGCGCCATGGGCAAGGCGCAGCATACGTTCGGCGGCTCGCTGTTCGCCGCAGGCGTGCAGGTGGACGGCAAGGACCCGGGTCACTACGCGGTCTACCTCAACCAGGCGGGTCTCGCCCTGCCCGACCGCGACGACTACCTGGAGAAGGGGTTTGCGAAGCAGAAGGCGGCGTACGAGGTCTATGTCGCCAGGATGCTGACCTTGGTGAAGTGGCCGAGCCCGGCGGCCAACGCCAAGGCGATCGTCGCCCTCGAGACTGAGATCGCCAAGGATTCCTGGACCCGCGCCGAGCAGCGCGACGACGACAAGATGTACAACCCCTACGAGACCGTCAGGCTGGCGGAGCTGGCGCCGGGCTTTGACTGGACAGCCTTCATGGCCGGCGCGGGGCTCGGGAAGGTGACGCGGGTCGTCGCCCAGGAAAACACCGCCATTCCGAAGCTGGCCGCGATCTACGCCAGGACGCCTATCTCGACACTGAAGGCGTGGCAGGCGTTCAGCCTGGCCGATCAGGCCGCGCCCTATCTGTCGAAGCCCTTCGTCGAGACCCGCTTCGAGTTCCGGGGCAAGTCGCTGAACGGGCAGCAGCTGCAGCGCGCCCGCTGGAAGCGCGGCGTGCAGCTGGTTGACGGCCAGATCGGCGAGGCGCTGGGCAAGCTTTACGTCGCTGCCTACTTCCCACCGGAGAGCAAGGCCAAGATGCTCGCCCTGGTGGGCGACATCCGCACCGCCATGAAGGGCCGCATCGAGCGGCTGGACTGGATGAGCCAACCCACCAAGACCAAGGCCCTGGATAAGCTCGCCGCCTTCACCGTCAAGATCGGCTATCCCGACAAGTGGCGCGACTATTCGGGGCTGACGATCAGGGACGACGATCTCTACGGAAACGTGAACCGGGCCTCGACCTTCGACTGGGATTTCCGAATGGGCCGCCTGGGAGGGCCGGTGGACCGCTCCGAGTGGGGCATGACGCCTTCGACGATCAACGCCTACTACAATCCCACCGGCAACGAGATCGTCTTCCCGGCCGCGATCCTGGCCCCGCCCTTCTTCGACCCGGACGGCGACATGGCGATCAACTACGGCGCGATCGGCGGGGTGATCGGCCATGAGACGACCCATGGGTTCGATGACCAGGGCCGTCACTATGATGGCAGCGGCCGGCTCACCGATTGGTGGACGCCGGAGGACGCAGCCAAGTTCCAGGCCGAGACCGTGAAGCTCGGCAAGCAGTACGCGGCCTTCGACGTGCTGCCGGGCGCCAAGATCAACGGCGACCTGACCATGGGCGAGAACATCGCCGACCTGGGCGGGCTGCTGCTGGCGCTGGACGCCTATCATACGTCCCTGCACGGACAACCGGCGCCGATCATCGACGGGCTGACCGGCGACCAGCGGGTGTTCCTGGGCTGGGCGCAGGTCTGGCGGGGCAAGACCCGCGACGATGCGCTGCGTCAGCAACTGGTCAGCGACCCCCACTCGCCGGAACGGGCGCGGGTGGACGTGCCGATGCGCAACGTCGACGCGTTCTATGCGGCCTTCGGCCTCAAGCCGGGCGATGCGATGTACGTCGCGCCGGCGGACAGGGTGAGGATCTGGTGAGCGTCGTTCATCCCTCCCCGTGTCGGGAAGGGACTATTTTGACTCTATTGTCAAAACTTGTTCCGGGCAAAAATTTGGCCCGCTGCGGGGGATAATCGCAGCGGGCCATATTTTTGAGCAGTCGCTCATATAGAGCGGGCGTTTCCTCCCCGAAACGCCGGAGATCCAAGGTCTTGCGCCTTCGTGTCTCTCGCTATGTGAAGAAACGGCAATTTTTGACCCGAGTCAACGGCCACAAGGGCCTTGCGGGGCATGCAGGCATCAGTTTTTCGCGAGTCGCGGGAAATTTAGGGCGCATTTTGACGCGAAAGTCAAAGAACCCGTTGTTTCAAGTCGGTAAATGGCGCGCACGCGACATCAAACACGAAGTCGGGCTGCGACACCGTAACCGGCCCCAGGCCCGCAGCCGTGAGCGCCGCGGAAACCTCCCCCGCGCGGCCGCTCTCCACCATCAAGCCGTGCGGCCGGCGCGTCGCGCCCGCGGCGACAAGGCCCTCGACCACAGCGGCTTCGGCGGCAGCGCCGGTGGCCGGCCAGATCAGGGTGGCGCTGGTCAGCGCCGCCGCGCGCGCCTCCACCGCCCGCAACAGGTGCTCGGCGGCTGCCAGTTGCGGAGCGCCCCAGCTGGCCTTGAGGCTGGCGGTAAGCTGGGCCTGGCTCTTCAGGATCAGGCCGTCGGACAGGATCTTCAGGCCGTTGGCGGCCAGGGTCGCCCCGGTGGTGGTGATGTCGACGATCAGTTCCGCCGCGCCGGAGGCCGGTGCGCCTTCCGTGGCGCCGCCCGATTCGGTGATCCGGTAGTCGACCACCCCGTGCCGGGCGAAGAAGGTGCGGGTCTGGGCGAGATACTTGGTGGCCACACGCATGCGCCGGCCCGTGCGGGCCAGGAAGTCGTGCGCCACCTCCTCCAGGTCAGCCATGGTGTCGACGTCGAGCCAGCTCTTCGGCGCGGCCACCACCAGGTCCGCGCGGCCGAAACCTAGCGGCCGCAGCAGCAGGACCCGGCTCTCGAGGTCGCCGCGCTCACGCAGCAGGTCCTCGCCGGTCACACCCAGGTGCGCCTCGCCGATCCCCAACGCATCGGCGATATCGCCAGCCGAAAGCAGGCGCACCTGCGCGTCGGGAAGGCCCTTCAGACTCGCCAGATAGCCGCGCGCGCCACCGCTCACTGAAAGCGTGAGGCCGCAATCGGCCAGCCACTCCTCGACCTGCTCCTTCAGCCGACCCTTGGACGGGATGGCGATGATCAGTTCACGGCTCATGCCTCGCCTCCAGCGAAAGCCCGCCAGGGGCGCACCACGCAGCCGACCGCCCGCCCTTCGGCCGCTCCGCCCAACCGCGCCAGCAGGCCGTCGTATCGTCCGCCCGCGGCGACCGGGCGATCATCCCCCAAGGCGGCGCTCCGCACCTCGAACGTCAGGCCGTCGTAGTAGTCGAAGGCGTGGCCCAGGGCCGGGGCGAAGCGCATCCGCCCAGGCGGAACGTCGGACAGGGCCACCAGGCGAGCGTCCCAGCCGTCCAGCGCCGCGTCGAGGCCGGCGCTGCGCCCGGCCAGCGATCGAACCTGCTTCAAGCCAACGGACGGCGCCTCGGAAATGGCCATGAAGGCGCGGATGGCGTTGCCTTGGGCATCGCTCAGGGCCGGCGCGGCGGCCGCCTCGGCGCGGCGCACCAGACGCGCGGCGATCTCGCCGGGCCCGCGGCCGCCCACCGGCTCCACGCCCGCCAGCGCCCAGACCTCTTCCAGCATGGCCGCGGCCTGCGATTGCGGCAGCCCCGACAGCATGGCCGCCAGCTGCCCGCCATTCCCTGTCGTCGGCGCCGCCTCGCCGGCCCGCGCCAGCTCCGCCTGCAGCAGCCGAGGGCGGCCCGCCACCCGTTTCAGCCGCGCGGCCAACGCCTCGGGCAGGCCGAGCGATTCTATGAAGGCGGCGAACAGACCCACGTCGCCCAGCCAGAGCGTCAGGTCGTCGCGCCCGCCGGCGACCGCGGCGCGCCAGGCGAGGCTCGTGATCTCGGCGTCGGCCGCCACGGCCGAGCCGCCGACCGGAGCGAACAGCTCGACACCCAGCTGGACGAACTCCTCAGGCCGCTCGCCCTCCGGCTCCGAGCGGAAGGCGGGCCCCTCATAGACATAGCGCCCCGCGCCGGCTCCGCTCTCGATGTGCTGCCGGGCCACCGCGACGGTGAAGTCGGGCCGCAGACAGGCCTCCGCCCCCCCCTCGGCCTGGACAACGAACAGGCGCGCGCGCATGGCCTCACCCGCCAGCTCTAGGAGCAGGCTGAGTGGCTGCAGAATCGGCGCGTCGACGGCCGCGGCCCCAGCGGCAGCCAGCGCCGCGCGGATCGCCGCCATGGCCTCGGGCGGAACCGGCGGCTCGACCCTCACGCCACCGTCCCGCTCTTGGGCGCATCCACGATGCGGCGCACAGCCGCCAAAAGCTCCGCGCGCGGCACGGTCACCTGACCGGGCCGCTCAGCGCGCCAGGCGGCGTTATCGGTAACGCCCGAGGCGAGCTCGCGACCGAGGTCGAGATCCTTCAGCGTGACGGTCCCCGCGGCGAACTCGTCGCCGCCGATGATCACCGCGGCGGGCGAGAGCCTTCGATCAGCGTACTTCATCTGCGGGCGCATCCCCGAGGTTCCGAGATAGACTTCGGCGGAGACGCCCGCAGCGCGTAGTTCCCCGGCCACGGCCATGTAGTCGGCCATCCGTTCCTGATCGAGCACCAGGACCACCACCGGGCCGCGGGCGTCAGCGGCCAGGTCGCGGCCTGCCGCCTTTAGCGCCGCGGCCAGGCGGGTCACCCCGAAGGAGAAGCCTGTGGCAGGTGTCCGCTCGCCGGTGAACCGCGCCACCAGATCGTCGTAGCGACCGCCCCCGCCGATCGAGCCGAACCGCATCGGCTGGCCCTTGTCGTCCGTCGTCTGAAGAAGCAGCTCCGCCTCGAACACCGCGCCGGTGTAGTATTCAAGCCCCCGCACCACCGACGGATCAAACGCGGCGCGGTCCGCCCCGACACCCAGTCCGGTCAGGGCCGCGTCGATCGCCGCCAGCTCGGCCAGGCCCTCGTCGCCTTCCGCCGATCCGCCGACGACATTGGCGAGCGCGCCCAGGGTCGTGGTTCGGTCGCCGGCCCCGGCCGCGGTGAAAGCAATCACCCGCTCCGCAGCCGCCGCATTCAGGCCGGCGCCCTTGGTGAAGTCGCCGGACTCGTCCTTACGCCCCTCGCCGAGCAACAGGCGCACGGCGTCCGGGCCCAGCCGGTCCAGCTTGTCGACAGCGCGCAGCACGGTGAGCTTCTGGCCCTCGCTGGTCACGCCCGCGGCGGTCATCAACCCGTTCAGCAGCTTGCGATTGTTGATCTTCACAATTGCCGAGCCGGCAGGCAAACCCGCGGCCTCCAGCCCGGCCACCGCCATGGCGATGATCTCCGCGTCGGCCTCCGGCCGCGCCGAGCCCACGGTGTCGGCGTCGCACTGTACGAACTCGCGGTAGCGGCCGGGGCCCGGCTTCTCGTTGCGCCAAACCGGCCCGAAGGCGTAGCGGCGGAAGGGCTTGGGCAGTGTCTCCCAGTTCTGGGCGGCGAAACGGGCCAGGGGCGCGGTCAGGTCGTAGCGCAGCGCCATCCACTGCTCGTCGTCGTCCTGCAGGGCGAAGACGCCCTCGTTCGGGCGGTCAGCGTCGGGCAGGAACTTGCCGAGGGCATCGGCGTATTCGAACGCTCCAGTGTCCAGGGCCTCGAAGCCGTAGCGCTCATAGACCTCCGCCACCGCGGCCAGGATCTTCCGCTCTGCGGTCAGGTCGCGGGCGCGGCGGTCGACGAAGCCGCGCGGCGAACGGGCTTCGGGTCGGGCGGTGTAGGTCATGAGCTCGCGCTTAGCCGTTGCGGCGGCCTTACTCAAGGAAGGAGGGGGGCTCAAGGGAGGAAGGCTGTCCATCGTCGTGTCCTGAGTGAGGGAAGCGACGGACGGAGCTGAAAGTCATCGAGCCCCGTCCGCGGATGCGGGGCTCGGAGAGGGTCGCTTTAGGCCAAGCGTTCCCAGGCCGAACCCTGCCGGGTCGGATGGTGGTGGCCGTGATGATGCGCGGGTCCGCTCATGGGGACGCGCCTATAGAGCAGGTTCGTGAACAAAGCGAGTCAGTCGGCCGCTGACGCCCGCTTGCTACGAGGGCCGGCGCGGCCGACCAGAGTCTGGGCTTGCACGGCGCTCAGCGGACCGCCGTGCAGCTCCCCCTGCCCCAGGTCGCAGCCCTGCGCGATCAGCGCAGCCCGCTGGCCTTCGCTGCCGACGCCATCGGCGGTCACCGACAGATCGAGGCCTTGGCCGATCCCAATCAGAGCCTTGACCATCACCGCGGCCTGCCGGTCGTTCAGCATGGCCTCGACATAGGTGCGGTCGATCTTGATGCCGTCGAGCTTCAGCCGGTGCAGGTTCTGCAGGTCCGAATAGCCGGTGCCGAAGTTGTCGGCGACGATGGCGACGCCAGCGCTTCGCATCGGGCCGAGCAGGGCCTGGGCCGCCTCGGTGTGGCGGATCAGGGCGCCCTCGTCGATCTCCAGATTGAGGCGCACGGGCGCCAGGCCCGTTTCGCCGAGCACCGCCAGGATCCGCAGACCGAAGGCATGGTCCGCGATCAAGGCGCTGGGCAGATTGAACGACAGCCGGACATCGCGAGGCCAGCCGCAAGCCGCCGCGCAGGCGCTATGCAAAAGGCGCTCGGTCAGCTCGCGCAGGAGGCCGGTCTCCTCGGCGATGGCGAAGAACCGGTCCGGCTCCAGCTCGCCCAGGGTGGGATGCCGCCACCGCGGGACGGCCTCGAAGCCCACGACCTGCCCCGCGGATCCGCGGGTCGGCTGGAAGCGGAGCTCGAACCCCTCACCGGCCACCGCCGCGCGTAGCGCCCGCTCCAGCTCGTCGCGTTCGTGGAGGCGCCGATCCATTTCCTCTTCGAAGAACCGCAAGGTCGGCCGCCGCTCGGCCTTGGCGCGATAGAGGGCGATGTCGGCCTTACGCAGCAGTGCCTCGGCCGTCTGGCCGTCGTGCGGCGACAGCGCCACGCCGATGCAGCCGCTGACGCTGTGCCGGAACCCGTCGATCGCGACAGGCGCCGCCAGCGCCTCGATGATCCGCAGCGCCACCGTGGTCGCTCCTTCGGCGCCGGCGATGTTGCGCGCCAGGATGGCGAATTCGTCGCCACCAAAGCGGGCCACGAGGTCGCCATCGCGGACGGCGCGGAGCAGACGCGCGCCCACGTGGATCAGCGCCTGGTCGCCGACCGGGTGGCCGTAGACGTCGTTGATCTTCTTGAAGCCGTTAAGGTCAAGCATCAGCACCGCGTGCGCCTCCGGCGCCGTCGGCATCACGTTCAACGCATTCTTCAGCGCGTCATCGAACTGCCGGCGATTCGGCAGGCCGGTGAGCGGATCGTGCAGGGCGAGGTTCATCACCTCACGTTCGGCCGCGATCCGCAGGCGGTTCTCGTGCTTGTGCTCGCGCGCGCGGCGAAAGGTGTAGAAGAGCGCGCCGCCGACCGCGATGACGCTAAGCAGCAGCACCTCGTCGAGTTCCAGGGTCTGTTCCTTCGGCGGCTCGCCCGGCGCGTTCTCGAATACGTCCACCTCAAAGGCGAACAGGGTCGCGACCGCCAGCAAGACAGCGACAAATCCCAGGTCGAAGATCTTGACCCGATGTCTTATGGCGTAGTCTCGCCAGCGCTTGAGGAGGTGCGTGAATGTCATGTGCGGACGCGCCCTGAAGAAGAGCGTTAATGTCGCTCCCACGCGTTAACGCCCAGCGGACGTCGCGCCGCGTGGAATCGCCGCAGGCGCAGGCGGCGCCCTACCCGCCGAGTCGGACGATCAGCCGGGTTGTCGAGGGGTCGTGCGCGCCAGGCGTCCCGCCCTGCAGTTCGCCCAACACGCGGACGGCCAGCGTCTTACCCAGCTCAACGCCCCACTGGTCGAAGCTGTTGATCCCCCAGAGCACGCCCTCGACGAAGGTTTTGTGCTCGTAGAGCGCCAGCAACGCGCCCAGCCGCTGCGGGTCGAGGCGCTGCAGCAGGATCATCGCCGATGGCCGGTCGCCCGGGAATGTTCGCTGCGGCGCCAGGGTTTCGATCTCAGCTTCGCTCACGCCCCTGGCGGCCAGTTCGGCGCGGACATCAGCCTCGGAACGACCGACCATCAAGGCCTCGGACTGGGCGATCACGTTCGAATTGAGGATCTGCTGGGCCGCAGGATCGCCCTCCGACGCCTCGCGCACGGCGATGAAATCCACCGGGATCACGTCGGACCCCTGGTGCATCAGCTGGAAGAAGGCGTGCTGGACGTTGGTCCCGGCATCGCCGAACACCGCCGCGGCGGTGGAATGGCCGACCGGGCGTCCCTGGCTGTCGACTCGCTTGCCGTTCGATTCCATCTCAAGCTGCTGCAGGAAATTGGGCAGCAGATGCAGGCGCTGGGCGTAGGGCACCACCGCGCGGACCGGTCGGCCCATGCCGTTGCGGTTGAAAACATGCGCCAGCGCCAGCAGCACTGGAGCGTTGGTGGCCAAGGACTCGTCCTGGAAGTGGGCGTCCATGGCCGCAGCACCGGACAGCAGGGCCTCGAAGACCTGCGGCCCCAGGCCGATGACACACGAGAGGCCCACCGAGGACCAGACGGAATAGCGCCCGCCCACCCAGTCGCGGAACCCGAACACCTGGTTGCCCGGCACGCCGAACGCCTGGGCGATCTCTGGCGCGGCGGAGACCGCGACCAGCTGGGCGTCGCCTGCCGCGCCCAGCGTGGCGCGCAGCCAGGCCCGGGCAGCTTGCGCATTGGTCATGGTTTCCTGGGTCGTGAAGGTCTTGGAGACCACCACCACCAGAGTCTGGGCCGGATCGAGGCCGGCCAGCGCGAAGGCCAGCTCCGCCGGATCGACATTGGCCACGAAGCGCAGCTCGATCTGCGGGTCGACGGGCCGCAGCGCCTCCCACACCAGCCGCGGGCCGAAATCGGAGCCCCCGATACCGATGTGCAACACGGCACGGTAGGGCTTGCCCGCGGCGCTCGTTAAGGCTCCCGACCGGATCCGATTTGCGAAATCGGCCATCCGCACCCGCATGGCCTCGACTTCCATCGAGACCGGCACGTTCTGCGCCCGGAAAGCGGCGCCCTTGGTCGCGCGCAGCGCCATGTGCAGGGCGGCGCGGCCCTCCGAAGCGTTCACCGCCTCGCCGGCGAAGAGGCGGCGGCGCGCGCCCTCCACGTCGGCGGCCTTGGCCAGCTCCAGCGCGAGGTCCAGGTCGTCCAGGGACCAGGGCTGCTTGGATAGGTCCAGTTCCAGTCCCGCGGCGCTCACCGACAGGCGGTCAAGGCGGGTGGGCTCGGCGTCGAACAGGGAGACGATGCGGCGCGCACCCGCGGCGGCGGCGGCTCCGGTCAGGCGCTCCCAGGCGTCGGTCAGATCGGACAAGCGCTCAGCCCCCCAAGGCGTCCTATTCGGCGGAGTTGTATTTCACACTGCAGCCATAGGGCTGGGAGACCGGCGTGGCCACCGCCCGGCCAGCTTTCAGGTCGGCCAGCGCCATGGCGACATAGGGCTTGGCGCCCTTCAGGCTCTCGGGGTCAGCGTAGGGCCGGTCGTCGATGCCGCCCATGTAGGCGATGCGGCCGGTCTTATCGATGATGAACATGTGCGGAGTGTTTTTGGCCCCGTACGCCCGGCCGATCTGGCCGGCGCTGTCGAGCAGGATGGCGGTTCCAGCCCAGTGTTCCTTGGTCGCCCAGGCCTTGGCGCTGCGGGCGGTGAAATAGCCCTGCATGTCGGGTGCGGAGGACGCGACGGTCAGCCAGACAACGCCATCGGCGGTCTCGCGCTTCTGCAACGCCTGCATGGTCCCCGATCCATAGTGCTTGCCCACATAGGGGCAGCCGGAGTTGGTCCACTCCAACACCACGGTCTTGCCCGCGAAATCGGCGAGCGAACGCGCATGGCCCTCGGCGTCCAGAGCCTTGAAGGCCGGCGCCGGCTGACCAAGCTGCGGCTCGGCGAAAGCGGGCGC
>DASRRU010000070.1:0-1674 GCA_035656795.1 Phenylobacterium sp.
GACGCCGCGGGGCGCGCGAACGCGCTCGCTCCAACTACCCACCACCCTCCGTCATGGCCGGGCGCAAGTCTGTATGGACCGGAGACATAGTGAACGGGTGTTCGGGGACATGGTGGACACTTCTGGCATGAGCTGGAGGGGCGGCCATGCCATTCGGGGAGCGTTCGATCGTGTCTCATCGCGAGGAGTTTTGCCGGCTGGCGAGCGCCAGCGGGGCGAACGTGCGCGAGCTGTGTCGGCGGTTCGGGGTCAGCCCGACGACCGGCTATCTGTGGCTTGGGCGGTATGCGGCTGACGGCCGGCCGCGGCTCGAGAACCGCTCGCGCCGGCCGCTGAGAAGTCCGAACCGCACGCCTGCCGAGCTGGAGGCGCGGGTGGTGGCGGTCCGCCAGGCGCATCCGGCGTGGGGCGGACGCAAGATCCGTCGCGTGCTCGAGACGCAAGGCGTTGCACCGCCGTCGCCGTCGACCATCACGGAGATCCTGCGCCGCCATGGACTGCTGGACGCGGCTGAGCGCAGCGCGCTGGCGGCCGGACGGCGCTTCGAGCACGCCGCGCCGAACGATCTGTGGCAGATGGACTTCAAGGGTCACTTCGCGCTCGGGCGCGGCCGCTGCCATCCGCTGACGGTGCTGGACGACCACTCCCGCTACGCCCTGGAGCTGGGCGCCTGCGCCGACGAGCAGACGCTGACGGTGCAGAGGCGCCTGCAGCGGGTGTTCGAGCGCTATGGGCTGCCCAAGCGCATCCTGGCCGACAACGGCTCGCCTTGGGGCGCCTCCAGCGGCGACGGCCGCCACACGCGCCTGACCGTCTGGCTGCTCGATCTGGGCGTGGGGATCGTGCACGGGCGGCCCTACCATCCGCAGACCCAGGGCAAGGACGAGCGCTTCCATCGCACGCTGAAGGCCGAGGTGCTGGACGGTCGCCTGTTCGCCGATCTCGCCCACGCCCAGGCGGCCTTCGACGCCTGGCTCGCGGTCTACAACGCCCAGCGCCCGCACGACGCGCTCGCGCTGGCCACGCCTTCGACCCGCTACGCGATGAGCCCGCGGCCGATGCCGCGCCACATCCCGCCGCCCGACTACGAGCCCGGCGCGATCGTGCGCAAGGTCCATCCCGGCGGCTGGTTCCAGGTCGCGGGGCGCCAGTTCTACTGCTCCGGCGCCTTCGCCGGTCTCCAGGTCGCCCTGCGGCCGGCGGGTCCCGATGGCGTCTTCCACCTCTGCTACCGAAGCCACGTCATCGGCCGCTTCGACCTGCGCAACCCCAACAAAACCGTCCAGGATGTCCCCGAACACCCGTTCAGCTTGTCTCCGGTCTAAACAGACTAACGCCCGGCCATGACGGGTTCCGGGGGTGCCGTCGGGACTATCCCCCCGCCGCCAGCATCCTGGCCATCGTCTCCGAGAGTTCGCCGATGTCGAACGGCTTGCGCAGCACCGTCGCCTGGCCGCCGAGGGCGCGTTCGATCGAGGCGGTGTCGGGGTGGCCGCTGGCGAGGATGATCGGCAGCTGCGGCATCAGGCGGCGCAGCTGCTCGGCGGTCTGGGCGCCGTCCATGCCGGGCATGGCGTAGTCGATCACTGCGATCTCCGGATGCTCGTCGGCCATCGTCAGCGCCGCTTCGCCTGAGTCCGCGTCGATAACCTTGAAGCCGCGAAGCTCCAGGCC
>DASRRU010000071.1:0-1659 GCA_035656795.1 Phenylobacterium sp.
TCATCGGCGCCATCGAAGAAGGCGTCGAGCGGCCCAAGCCCACGATCCAGTTCGAGATTGGCGAGCAGGTCCGCGTCACCGATGGCCCCTTCGCCAGCTTCAATGGCTCGGTGGAGCAGGTCGACGAGGAGCGCGCCCGCCTGCGCGTCACCGTTTCGATCTTCGGCCGCGCGACCCCGGTCGAGCTGGAATACAATCAGGTCGAAAAGACCGCCTGATCTGACGGTCATGACCTCGGCAGCCGGGCAGGACGTCGTCCGGGGCGCGCACCTGCCGGTCTATGGCGAAATGGACATTTCCCTCGACACCTTGCCCCTGACGGGCGGGACGACGGCCTGCGAGGCCCTGTGGAGGGCCGCGCCGGTGACCACCCTGGCCGGAACATCGCTCTACGAGCGGATCAGCCACTCGCTTTTCAACAACTGCGGCCTGGCCGACCTCAGCACCACGACCGTGGACGCCTTCGTGGCCCGGGCGGTCGATCTGGCGGCGGATCGGCGGCGGCTGCCGGATTGGCGGGCCAACGGGCGAGGGGCGATCATCGGCGGCCCGCTCGGCGACCAACGGCAGTTCGCAGAGGACTTCTACCGCCCGGCGACCGCCGCGCCTTAGGCGGCCGATATTGTCCCCGGGCGATCAAGCTGCTACAGGCCCGCGCTTCGCTAGGTCCGCCCGGCGATTTCAAATCCGTGGGAGAGGCTGGTCAGCCATAGCTCGCACCACGGCTCAAACCGGCCGGCTTCCGGCCCTGAGGAGAAACAATGGCCAAGAAGATCTTGGGCTATATCAAGCTGCAGGTGCCCGCGGGCTCCGCGACGCCTTCGCCGCCCATCGGGCCGGCGCTGGGCCAGCGCGGCGTCAACATCATGGGCTTCTGCAAGGAATTCAACGCCCGCACGGAAAAGGAAGCCAAGGGGACGCCCCTGCCGACGGTAATCACCGTCTATCAGGACAAGAGCTTCACCTTCGTCACCAAGACCCCGCCGGCGAGCTTCTACATCAAGCAGGCGATCGGCATTAAATCGGGCTCCAAGGAGCCGGGTCGCGCGGTGGCCGGCAAGATCACCCGCGCCCAGCTGCGCGACATCGCCACCAAGAAGATGAAGGACCTCAACGCCAACGACGTCGAGTCCGCCGCCAAGATCATCGAGGGCTCCGCGCGCTCGATGGGCCTTACGATCGTGGAGGCCTGAGATCATGGCTAAGCAACCGAAACGCGCCCAGGCCTTCACTGGCGACCGCACCGTCACCCATCCGGTCGGAGAGGCCGTGAAGCTGGTCAAGGCCAACGCCAAGGCCAAGTTCGACGAAAGCATCGAAATCGCCGTCAACCTGGGCGTCGACCCGCGCCACGCCGACCAGCAGGTCCGCGGCGTGGTCAGCCTGCCGTCGGGCACCGGGCGTGACGTCCGCGTGGCCGTCATCGCCAAGGACGCCAAGGCCGCCGAGGCCACCGCCGCGGGGGCCGACATCGTCGGCGCCGAGGACCTGGTGGAACGCATCCAGGGCGGGTTCATGGACTTCGACCGCGTCATCGCGACGCCCGACATGATGGCCCTCGTCGGCCGTCTGGGTAAGGTGCTGGGCCCGCGCGGCCTGATGCCGAATCCGAAGGTTGGTACGGTGACCATGGACGTTACGGCCGCGGTCAAGGCCTCC
>DASRRU010000072.1:0-6150 GCA_035656795.1 Phenylobacterium sp.
GTCCACGCCGAGGCCTTCGACAAGCCCTGGCGCGACGACGAGTTCGAGGACCTGCTGGATGGCGAGGGCATCTTTGGCTTCCTGGCCGCAGGGCAGGACCAGACGCCGCTGGGCCTCATCCTCTGCCGCGTCGCCGCCGGCGAGGTCGAGGTTCTGACTCTCGGCGTGGCCAGCGCCGCGCGCCGCCGCGGGGTCGGGCGCGCCCTGCTGGCGGTGGCCCTGCCTGCCGCCCGCGAGCTCGGCGCCAACGAGGCCTTCCTGGAGGTGGCCGTGGACAATGATGGGGCGATCGCCCTCTACGACGCGGCGGGCTTCCGCAAGACCGGCCTGCGCAAGGCCTATTATGACCGACGGCCCATCGGTTTCACCGACGCCCTGGTGATGCGCCTCGACCTGAACGTCGCCGCCGCTTAGACCTATGGTGCTCGGAAACTGGGAGTTCGGGAGCCCTCGTGTCGGACCGCATCGAAAAGCTCTGTATCGAGAAGGGCATGCGCATGACCGAGCAGCGCCGGGTGATCGCGCGCGTGCTGTCGGCCGCCCATGACCATCCCGACGTCGAGGAGTTGCACCGCCGCGCGCACGCCGTCGACCCGCACATCTCCATCGCCACCGTCTACCGGACCGTGCGCCTGTTCGACGAGGCCGGGATCATCACCCGCCACGACTTCCGCGACGGCCGCTCGCGCTATGAAGAGCATCCCGACCAGCATCATGACCACCTGATCGACATGAAGACCGGCCAGGTCGTCGAATTCGTCGACGCCGAGATCGAGGCCCTGCAGGAAGCCATCGCCAGGAAGCTCGGCTACCGGCTGGTGGACCACCGGCTGGAGCTCTACGGCATGCCGATCGAGGAGAAGTGAGCGCGCAGCGATTCATCCCGGCGACGCCTGGGATCCAGCGTCGCGCTTTCAACGGCGATAGCCCGCAAACTTGCGCGCCCACCTAAGCGCCCCCATAACCCAACCCATGTCTGACCCCGCGCCTGCGAAGCGCCTCTTCATCAAGACCTATGGCTGTCAGATGAACGTCTATGACAGCGAGCGGATGGCCGATGTGCTGTCGCCGCTGGGCTATGCGATGACCGACACGCCCGATGGGGCCGACCTGGTGGTGCTGAACACCTGCCATATCCGCGAGAAGGCCACCGAGAAGGTCTATTCCGAGCTCGGCAAGCTGAAGGAGATGCGCGACGAGCGTATGGCCGACGGCGGGTCTCGCATGACCATCGCCGTCGCCGGCTGCGTCGCCCAGGCGGAGGGCGAGGAGATCATGCGCCGCCAGCCCGCGGTGGATCTGGTCGTGGGCCCGCAAGCCTACCACCAGCTGCCGGAGCTGATCGCGCGCTCCCACCGCGCCCGGGGCGAGCGCCTGTCGGCCGACTTCGCGGCGGATGAGAAATTCGACGCGCTCGGGCCCGTTGGGCGCACGGCCAATGGCGTCACGGCCTTCCTCACCGTGCAGGAGGGCTGCGACAAGTTCTGCACCTTCTGCGTGGTGCCCTATACGCGTGGCGGAGAGTGGTCGCGGTCGCCGGAGACCATCGAGGCCGAGGCCCGCGACCTGGCGGCCCAGGGCGTGCGCGAGGTCACTCTGCTGGGCCAGAACGTCAACGCCTATGCCGGCGAAGGCGGCCTGGCCGCGCTGGTCCGCCGGCTGGCGGCGATTCTGGGCCTTGACCGCATCCGCTACACCACCAGCCACCCGCGCGACATGGACGACGCCCTGATCGCCGCCCACGCGGAGGTCGACGCGCTGATGCCCTACCTGCACCTGCCCGTGCAGTCCGGGTCCGACCGCATCCTGAAGGCGATGAACCGGGCGCACACCGCCGAGAGCTACGTCCGCCTGATCGAGAAGATCCGCGCGGGCCGGCCCGACATGGCGATCAGCGGCGACTTCATCGTGGGCTTCCCCGGCGAGCGGGATAGCGACTTCGAGGCGACGCTCGCCCTGGTGCGCGAGGTCAACTACGCCACCGCCTTCACCTTCAAATACTCCCGCCGCCCCGGCACCCCGGCCTCGGCCATGCCCGGCCAGGTGGACGAGGCGGTGAAGGACGAGCGGCTGGCGCGGCTGAACGCGCTGCTGGACGAACAGGCGCGCGCCTTCAACGCCTCTCAGGTCGGCAAGGTCCTGCCGGTGCTGTTCGAGCGCCCCGGGCGCCATCCCGGCCAGCTGATCGGCCGCAGTCCCTATCTGCAGGCGGTCCACGCAACAGCGCCGGATCGCATGATCGGCCAGATCGTTCCCGTTCGCATCGAGGGCTCGGCCCGGATGAGCCTGGCCGGCGCGCTCGTGGAAATGCCGGAGCTGGAGCCCGCGTGAGCCGCGCGCCCGAATTCATCACCCTGAGCGATGCGGCCGCCCGCGCGGTGGCCGGCACAAACTCCCGCCATGCCGCCCTGATCGAGGACGCCTTCAACGTGCTGGTGGAGACGCCTGGCGGCGGGGTCTCCGTGAGCGGTGACGCCAAGGGCCGGGCTGCCGCCAAGAAGGCCGTCCAGGCCATCGCCGAGCGCGCCGACCAGGGGCTCGACATCGCCGAGGCTGATGTGCGCGTAGCGATCGGCAACGTCCGGTCCGGCGGCACGGGTCCTGGCGCACTGCCCATCGGGCGCCGCGGCCAGGTGGCGCCGAAGACCAAGACCCAGGCCGAATATCTGCAGGCGCTCACCCGATGCGAACTGGTGTTTGGCCTCGGCCCCGCCGGAACCGGCAAGACCTTCCTCGCCGTGGCGCATGGCGCGGGCCTGCTGCTGCGAGGCGAGGTCGACCGGCTGATCGTGTCGCGTCCCGCCGTCGAGGCTGGGGAACGCCTCGGATTTCTCCCGGGAGACCTGACCGAGAAGGTCGACCCCTACATGGCGCCCGTCTGGGAGGCCCTGACCGACATCCTGGGCGCCGAGCAATTGCGCCGCCGCCGCGAGAAGGGCGAGATCGAGGTCGCGCCCATCGCCTTCCTGCGCGGCCGCACCCTGGCGCACGCCTTCGTCATCGTCGACGAGGCCCAGAACGCCACCCGCCTTCAGATGAAGATGGTGCTGACCCGCCTGGGCGAGGGCGCGCGCATGGTGGTGACCGGCGACCCGACCCAGATCGACCTGGTGAACCTCCGCGATTCAGGTCTGGCCCATGCCGTCGGCCTGCTGGACGGGGTCAAGGGCGTGGGCGTCACTCGCTTTTCCGCCGAGGACGTGGTCCGCCATCCGCTGGTCGAGCGCATCGTGCGCGCCTATGACGCCGACGCCGCCAAGGCCGCCCAGCCTGCACCCGGGCGGGCGACTTGACCCCCGACGTCGAGATCGAGGACGCGGCCTGGGGCGAAGCGCTGGCCGACGCCGAGGCGCTGGTGCGGGCCGCCGCCGAGGCCACGCTGGCGTCCGAAGGGGCGGTCGGCGAGGGCGTGACCCTGCTGCTCACCGACGACGAGACGATGCGCGATCTCAACCGGCGGTTCCGTCAGCAGAACAAACCGACCAACGTACTGTCCTTCCCGGCCCCGACCAATCCTGATCGATTCCTGGGCGACATCGCGCTCGCCTACGGCGTCTGTGCGCGCGAAGCGGTCGAACAGGGCAAGCCGCTGGCGCATCATCTGCAGCATCTGGTGGCGCATGGTGTGCTGCACCTTCTAGGATACGACCATATCAGCGATGCCGAAGCCTTCGAGATGGAAGGGCTGGAGCGCGCGGTCCTGGCCGGGTTGGGGATCCCCGATCCCTACGCGGCCGGGGAGGGAGACCATGACCGACCCCGCCCCAGCGCCTGACGCAACCCGGCCCCAGGCGCCATCGCATGCGCACGCCAGGAGCCGCGGCGTGCTCTCGCTGTTCGACCGGTTCCGCAGCCGCCCATCGCAGACCGACCCCCTCCCGACCGAGCCGGCGGTAATCGCCGCCACCGGCGAACTGGTCAGCCAGGCGCGCGCCTTCCAGGACCTGCGGGTCGAGGACGTGATGAAGCCGCGGGCCGACATCGTGGCGATCGACCGCAGCTGCGCCTTTTCCGAATTGGTCGCCCGCTTCGTGGAGGCCGAACACAGTCGCATGCCGGTCTATCGGGAGACCCTCGACGAGCCGGTAGGCGTGGTCCACGTCAAGGACGTCTTCAAGCTGCTGGCGCGCAAGACCCGCAAACCCCGGCCCGGCGACCAGGTGCTGTCCGGGCGCCACAACCTGGTGCGCGCGGTGCTCTATGTGCCCGCTTCGATGCGCGCCTCCGAGCTGCTGGGTCAGATGCGCGCGCGCCAGACCCACATGGCGCTGGTGATCGATGAATTCGGCGGCACCGACGGCCTGGTGACCCTGGAGGACCTGCTGGAGACCCTGGTCGGCGAGATCTCCGACGAGCACGACGACGCGGTGGAGGACGGCCATTCGACCATTGTCCAGGAAGGCGGCGCCTGGATCGTCGACGGCCGCACCCCCCTGGAGAACCTTGAGGCCGCCATCGGCGATGGCGTCGACCTGGCGCCCCCGGACCTCGACGAGGAGATCGACACCGTCGCTGGCCTGGTCAATGCGCTCGCCGGCCGCGTGCCGCAGCGGCGCGAGGTGGTTGAGCATCCCGGCGGCTTCGCGATCGAGGTGATGTCCGCCGACCCGCGCCGGGTAAAGCGCGTCCGCGTCCGCCGGCTCGCCGGCCCAGCTGCCCATCCGCAGGCCTAAGGCCGCGCTTCGTGAGCTGGCGTAACCCCTGGGCGATCAGAGCGCTCGCTCTTGCGGCCGGCTTGGCCGCCGGGTTCGCCCATCCGCCGTTCGGATTCCTGCCGGGCCTCCTGGGCTACGCACTCCTGCTGGCGCTGGTCGACGCCGGAGGCCCGCGCCCGCTGCGATCGGCCTTCTTCCGTGGCTGGCTGGCGGGCATTGGCTATTTCGCGGTCGGGGTTTGGTGGATCACCGAGCCTTTCATGGTCGACGCCAAGGAGCAGGGCTGGATGGCCCCCTTCGCCCTGGTGCTGATGGCCGGCGGCCTGGCGGCTTTCTGGGGGGCCGCGGCCCTGCTCTACCGCGCCTTGAGGGCTAGGGGCGCAGCCGGCGTGCTGGTGTTCGCGGGCTGCCTGGCGGGCTTCGAATGGCTGCGCGGCCATGTGTTCACCGGGTTTCCGTGGGACCTGCCCGGGGAGACCTGGGCCGCCGGCTCCGCGCCTTCGCAAGCCGCGGCCCTGGTGGGCGCCTACGGCCTGACCTGGATCACGATCGCCATCGCCGCCGCCCCTGCCGTCCTGGCCCACGCAGGCGGACGGCGCGCCCGGACAATCGCCCTGGTCGCGGCCGCGGCCGGACTGGCCGGTCTCTATGGCTACGGCCTTCAACGGCTGGAAACGGCAGCGAGGCCATTGCCAGGCGCGCCGGTGGTCCGCGTCGTACAGGCCAATATCGACCAGAAGGACAAGTGGAAGCCGGAAAACCTGCGTCTGGTCTTCGACACCTACGCCGAGCTGACCAAGCGCCCGTCCGTGGCAAAACCGGCCATCGTCATCTGGCCCGAGGGCGCGCTGCCCGCGGTGATCGACGAACTGGTGGCGCCTGGCTCCGCCTATGCGCCCCTGCTGCGCGACGTGC
The DNA here is from genome assembly GCA_035656795.1 of Phenylobacterium sp. Taxonomy (GTDB): domain Bacteria; phylum Pseudomonadota; class Alphaproteobacteria; order Caulobacterales; family Caulobacteraceae; genus Phenylobacterium. Next base: position 5,571 of record DASRRU010000072.1, read on the forward strand.
TCGCGCCGGGCCAGACGCTGCTCATGGGCGCCAACCGCGTCGAGACCGGCCAGGACGGGAAGGAGCGCTACTTCAACAGCCTGGTGGCCTTCCGCCGCGAGGCCGACGCCCTGCGGGTCACCGGCGTCTACGACAAGCATCACCTGGTGCCGTTCGGCGAATATATGCCGGCCGCCGCGTTCGCGACCAAGATCGGCTTCCGCAGCCTGGTCCACATGCCGGACGACTTCACCGCCGGCCCGCGGGCCCAGCCCATCGCGCCCTTGGGCGTGCCGGCCGTCCAGGTGCTGATCTGCTATGAGGCGCTGTTCCCGGGCGTCACCCGGTCCGGCGCGGCGCGCTCGGGCCTGCGGCCCGCCTGGATCCTGAACATCTCCAACGACGCCTGGTTCGGCACGGGCAGCGGCCCGCTGCAGCATCTCAATATCGCAAGCTATCGCGCGATCGAGGAGGGCCTGCCGATCGTGCGGGCCACGCCCACCGGCGTCTCGGCGGTGATCGACGCCTACGGGCGGATCGCGCCCGGCGCCCGGCTGGGCCTCGGCCGGCTGGGGATCATTGATGCAGCCTTGCCGCCTGC
>DASRRU010000073.1:0-15154 GCA_035656795.1 Phenylobacterium sp.
CAGCGAATAGCCGGCGTAGATCACCAGAAAGCCGCCGAACACCAGCATCAGGTCGGTGGTGGGCAGAGAGCTGAGGATGGCCAGGCCAACCGGGACGCCGATCAGGCCGCCCAACAGGTAGGGCGCCGGGCCGTCGGGCCACCACTGCTTGATCGGCGCCATATCCGCCTTGAGCTGGCGCAGGGACATGATCTGGTTCGCCGCCGACAGGGTCATCAGCAACGGCACGCCGAGCTTGGGCGGCAGGAAGATCAGGCACAGCGCGCCGATCGCGGAGAATCCAAAGCCCGAAAGGCCGCTCATCAAAGCTGACGCCGCAAGGATCGCCACCAGAAAGGCGATGGTGAGCAGAGGAAAGCCAGCCAGCAACAAACAGCCACCTCGACGTCTACCGAAGGTCCCGACGCGATCGCAACGAACCCGCATTCCTGCGGCGTCCGGTGTCGGCGACGCGCCTCACTACGTCATACGCGGGCCCGATCCGGCGTCATCGGCGGTTCCCGCCCGGGGCCGTGGACAGACCGTCGTTCCGCCGCACACGCTCAATTTCTGATCAATCGGGAAGCCCGGCGCCTCTTGCGCGGCGCCGGCCGGAATCGAGGCGTAGCGCGTGTTATCGAGGACCCGTCACCGCGCCGCGCCACCCGACCAGGGCGGGGCCTAGCGCCGCCTTCAGCGGATCGAGCCAGGGCTCATAGGCTCGCCACTGCTCGAGGCCGTCGCGGAAGATCGGCCGGCGGACCTGCTCGGAGCTCACCGTCCGCACCGCGCGGCTGTTTTCGTGGAAGCGCAGACAGGCCGCCTCGAACGGCAGGCCGCAGTAGGCAAGCAGACGCGCGACCTCGACCTCGGTGTCCTGCACCAGGTCCTCGTAGATCACCCGATGCACCCGGCCCGGCAGCGCTGCATCGATGTGATCCATCCAGGCTACGTAGTCGCGGTAGTAGAGCCCGATGTCGCCGAGGTCGTAGGAGAAGGACTGGCCCTGGGCGAAGTGCTGCTTGAAGGCTGAGAACCCGGACCCCAGGGGATGACGCCGCGCGTCGATGATCCGGGCCTGCGGCAGGATCAGCTGGATCAGGCCGACGTGCTGGAAATTGTTCGGCATCTTGTCGATGAAGCAGGCCCGGCCCTGCTTGCGATGCACCTGGGTGGTCGCGATGTAACCCTCCCCGAGCGCCGTCAGGGCCGCGGCGTCGAGGCTCGACACAGACTCCGGATAGCCGGGCCCGAAGCCGCGCGCGATGAGGCCGAGATCTGGCAGCTCCATGGTGCCCTCGACCTGGGAGTGGCTGGCCAGGATCTGCTCCACCAGGGTCGAGCCGGAGCGCGGCAGGCCGACGATGAAGATCGGCGCGGGGCTTGGCGAGCCCCCGCCGGCGCGCTCGGTGAAGAAATCCGCGGTGAACAGGCTCGCCGCGCGGCGCAGCACCGCGGTGGTCTCGGCCGCACGATAGGGCGTTTCGGCGCGGCGCAGGGCGGCGCCCTGCGCGTAGTGCCTGAAGGCGGCGGGGTGTTCGCCGCGGTCCTCCAAGGCCTTGCCGAGGGCGTAGTGGAGATGCAGCCGGTCGTCGGCGCTGAGGTCCGTGCGGCGCAGCGCGGCCAGCATGGCGGCCTCGTCGGCGGGCCCCAGCGCCGCCACCTTGAGGTTTGCCAGGCTCCAGTAGGCGTCGCCCAGGTCCGGCGCGAGCTCCAGGCTCGTCTTGTAGGCCGCCACGGCGTCCTCGCGCCGGCCCACCGCGCGCAGGGTGTGCCCGTAGTTGAGCCACAGGCGCGGCTGGCGCGAATAGTCGCCCAGCAGGGCCTCGTAGATGGCGATCGCTCGGCTGTCTTCGCCCACCAGGGCCAGGCAGGCGGCGACGAGGTTGAGATAGGCCGGATCCTTGGGCGCCGCGGCCAACAGGGCCTCCACCTCGACCAGCGCCTGACTCGCCTTCTGCTGGCGGAACAGGGCGTCGGCGTAGCCGAACCGCGCGCCATCGTGGGTCGGGTCGAGGTCCAGGGCGCGGGCGAACAGCAGCTCGGCGTCGCCGTAGCGGGCCTGCTGCAAATAGGCCTCGGCCAGCATCCGCGTCGCCGTCGCATCGCCCAGGTGGTGCGTCAGGTGGGCGCGAAGCAGGCTCTCGGCCTCCGTCACGCGCCCGGCGAACATCGCCTCGGCGGCGCCCTTCAGGGCCGGGTCGGTGACCGCCGCGCGGCGGTGTTCCGCGTAGGCGGCCTCGGCGGCGGCGACCTCGCCGGCCTTGAACCTGAGGTCGCCCAGGGCCCGCCAGGCCTCAGCCAGGTCCCGGTTCAGGCTGACGGCGGCGCCGAGGGCCTGGGCGCCCGCCGCGGCCTCGCCCAGGTCGGCCAGGGTGAGGCCGAGCTCGTACTGGGTGTTCGCCGCGCGTGGATAGGCCTGGGCGAGCGGAGCCAGCACCTTGCGCGCGCCAGCCGGATCGCCCAGCCGGCGGCGCGCCGACCCAAGGATCAGGAGCGCCCTGGGGTCGTTGGGGGCCCGTCGCAGGATGGCCTCGGCGCCGCGCCGCGCCTGTGCGGGATCGGTCGCCAGCAGGACCGCGGCGCGCGCGAGGATGGCCGCGGGCGAGGTGTCAGCCATGCCCGCCCTGTCGCCGTCTCAACCCTGCCTCCGGTCAGCTTTCCCCGGCCGCCCCTTCGAGGGAGACCGTCACACGACCCTAGTCGCAGCCCCGGTTTATGCCATAGGGCGAGACCGTCATGGGCGCGGTCCAGACGTCGCCCGCTTCAGCCTGTCCCGATGACCGAGAGACGATCGCCGCGGCGACGTCAGGCGCCGTCGATCAGCGCCCGGATGGACCGCAACTCGTCCAGGGCGCCGGGCCGCCCGGCGCGGGCGAAGGCCACCAGTTCCTCCACGGCGCGCAGGGTGCGCGATTTGGTCGAGGGCCGGCCGCCGCGGCTGCGGTTGAGCCGCAGGGCCCGCTGCTTGAGGACATCGGTCAGACGGGTCTCGTCGAGCCAGGCCGCCAACTCGCCCCGCAGCGCCCAGTCCGCGCCCTTGGTGCGCGCCGCGATTTGATCCAGGACGTCGCTCACGTGGGCGAACTCGATGAGGGCGCGCGCCTCGGACACACAGCGTTTGAGGGTGGTGGGTGGAATGCGCCGGCCGGTGGTGATTTCGGCGGTGGCTGCCTCCAGGTAGGCGATGGACCCAGCCGGTTCGGTCAGTTCGAGGAACAAGGCGAGTTCGGCGATATCCTTGGCGAAGCTGCGACCGTGCGCGGCGTTCCGGTCGAACCCGGCGGGCCGTTCGGTCGGGGACTGCGATTTATCCATGCCGCCGCTTCTGCAGTTCTAGGGGATGTCCAGAGGTTACCCTTGGGGCGATATGGGGTCCACATCAGTCTGCCGAAAAAAGCGGCGGAAGTGGGGGCTTCCACCATACCGAAGGTTAGAATTTGGGCGGATGCGGATAGGCCTCAAGCACCGGCCCCAGATCGCGCATCAGCGGCCTCAGCCACGGCTCGAATCGCCGCCAGTGATCGGTCGCGTCCCGAAAGATCGGCCGCCGCACCTGCTCGGAGCTGGCTGTGCTCACGGCCCGGTCGTTCTCGTAGAATCGCAGGCAGCTCTCCTCGAACGGCAGGCCGCAATAGGCGAGCAGCCGCCGGACCTCCCGCTCCGGATCAGCGACCATCTGTTCGTAGATCACCCGGTGGATTGCGCCGGGCAGGACGGCGTCGAAATGGGCCGCCAGATCCACGTAGTCGCAATAGTAGCGTGCGAGGTCGTCCAGTGCGTAGCTGAACGCCTGGCCGATCGCGAAGTGCTGCTTGAAGGCGGAGAAACAGCAGGCCACGGGATGGCGGCGCGCGTCGATGATCTTCGCCTTCGGCAACATCAGCTTGATCAGGCCGACATGGGCGAAGTTGTTGGGCATCTTGTCGACGAAGAAAGGCGCATCCGTCTTTCGGTGCGCGGCGGCGCGTTGCAGGTACTCCTCGCCCAGCGCCCGCAGTTCCGCGGGCGTGAGCGCGGCCAGGATATCGGGATAGGCGCCCTGCGAGGGCCTGCCCGCTGTGCCGCCCAGCCGCGCGGCCAGGATCTCGACCTCGGGAAGTTCCTGGACGCCCTCCACCTGGCTGTGGCTGGCCAGGATCTGCTCGATCAGGGTGGAACCCGACCGGGGCAGGCCGACGATGAAGATGGGATCAGGCCGCGGGCATCCGCCGCCGGCGCGCGCGGCGAAGAAGCTCGCGCCCAGCAGGGCCTTGCAGCGCGCCACCTGGATGGTGGCCTCGTCGGGGTCGTAGGGCAGGGCGGCGCGGCGCAAGGCGTTGGCCGCGGCGTAGAACTCGAACGCCTGGGCGTTCTCCTCGACGGCCTCATGGGCCGCGCCCAGGGCGAACTGCAGATGGAGGCGGTCTTCGTCCACCAGGCCCGGTCGCTCGAGTTCGGCGGTCATCCGCGCGATGTCGGCGCGGCCCAGGACGGCAGACTTGAGGTTGGCCAGGCTCCACCAGGCTTCGCCCAGACCGGGGCGCTGGCGGATCGCCTCGCGGTAGGCCGCGATCGCCTCATCCTGCTGGCCGAGCGTCTTCAAGGCGTGGCCGTAGGCCATCCAGGTCAACGCCAGGTCGGGATGGGCGTCGAGCACTTCGCGGTAGGCGCGGGCGGCCTCGCTGTACTCGCCCACCTGCATGCGCGCGGCCGCGCCGAGCTGGCGGTAGACGGGATGGCCAGGGTCGGCCTTGAGCAGCCGATCGGTCTGGGCGATCGCCTGAACGGCCTTTCCCTGCTGATGCAGGGCCATGGCGTAGGCGTAGCGCGCGGCAGTGAAGGTGGGGGCCGCGTCAAGCGCTCGCGCCAGCAGGCTCTCGGCGTCTGGCAGACGTCCCGTTCGGGCCGCGAGTTCGGCGAATATCCACAGCGCCTGTAGGTCGTCGGGCCGGCGCGCGAGGATGCCGCGGGTCAGGCGATGGCAGTCCGCCGCCCGGCCCGCGCAGAGCGCATCGGCCGCGGCGATCAGCTCGGGATCGGTCACCGAGGCGCGGATCTGGTGGGCATAGGCGCGGTCGGCGGCGTCGATGTCGCCCGCGAGCCGCAAGCGGTCGCCGCGTGCGCCCCAGCCCTGGGCGTCGCCGGGCTCGATGGCCGCCGGATGCGGATCCGCCGGCGTGGCCGTCACTGCGGGTCGTATCCGAAGCGCTCCACCCAGGGCTTCAGCCTGGGCAGGGCCGGGGCCATCTGTTGCCGGTAGCGCCGCCACTGTCCGACGCCTTCGGCGCTGAGGCCGCCGGCCAGCTGGGCGCCCGAGGGGGTGGCGATCCCGCGATCCCTTGTCCGGGCGGAGAATGCGCGCAGCGCGTCGCTCCAGCCGAGACCGAGGAATTCGCAGGTCGCTCCCACCACACTGTCGAAATCTTCGATCAGGGCCTCGTGCCGCACGACGTGGGTCCGCGTGCCCATGGCCGGCTGCATGCGCTCGGCGATCTGCATGGCCGCATCGTAGTAGCTGGCCGCGCCGGGCAGGGTGAGAAGCTGATAGGCCGAGCCGCTCATAATGAACCTGCGACGATAGCAGCTCAGCACCACGTCGCGCGGATCGCGCTGGGCGAACAGGATCCTGGCGTCGGGAAACAGTCGCGCGATCAGCGGCAGCTTCAGGGTGTTCAGCGGGTGCTTGTCGACGAACACCTTGCCCTCGACGCGCGCGCCCTCGTCCCGGACGCGGGCCCAGTAGGCCGCGCGCAGGGGCGCGAGTTCCGCGTCGCCTGCCGCGGCCAGGCGGTCGAGGTCCTGCGGCGCGGCCAGGAATGCGCGCATGGCGCCCGACAGGGTCTCGCGCTCCTCCAGGGCCTCGACGTCGGGGTGGCTGGCCAAAACCTGTTCGAGCAGCGTCGTGCCCGAGCGGGGGAAGCCCAGAAGGAAGACGTGGCCCGCGGCCCCGGGCGCCGGCTCGCCCGCCGCGGTCCAGGCCTGCGGGTCGATGGCGTCCAGGCGAGCGATGATCCCCTGGGCGAAGTCCAGCGCGCTGGGCGGGCTTGCGTAGGCGCTCGCATAGGTTCGCCACAGGCCCATGTTGCAGGCGGCGTAGGCGCTGAAGGCTTCCGGCGCCCGGTCCTGGGCGTCGAGCACGTCGCCAAGCAGGCCATGGGCGAAAGCCGTCTGCTGGGCGGTCAGCCGCGGGTCGGCGATCAGGGCTTCCAGGCGGGCCTGTGCGGCGGACGCATCGCCCTGCGCGAGCTCGGCGGCGGCCATGACATTGACGGCGTCGGGATAGCCGGGCTGGGAGGCCAGCACCCTGGCGGCCATGGCGCGCGCCTCGGCGTGGGCGCCTCTACGGCTCATCAGGTTGGCGAGGCCGGCGAGGGCTCCGAGGTTCTCAGGCTGAAGTTCGATGGATCTGTCGAAGGCGGCCTCGGCCTCCCTCAGCCGGCCCAGGCTTTCCAGACAGCCGCCGCGGGCGCTGTGGGCTCCGGCGAAGCTGGGCGCGATCCGGACGGCCTCGTCGAACTGCGCCAGGGCCTCTGCGTTCCGCTCCAGGCGGCGCAGGCAAAGGCCGAGCGCGTTGTGCGCGCCGGGGTCCGCAGGCGCTATGGCGATGGCGCGCTGCAGCAGTCGCACGGCCTCCTCGAACCGCTCCTCGCCCTCCAGCTTGAGAGCGGCCAGGTTGAGGACGGCCGGATGTTCGAGGCCCGAGGCGAGGGCGCGCTCGGCCAGCCGGCCGGCGCGATCGAAGTCGCGCGCCTGCACCGAGGCCCCGATCTCGGCCAGCGTCGCCTTGTCGGCCGCGGCGTCTCGCGCCGGAGGCGTCGGCGAACCCATCTTCAGGCTGATCGGGCCGCTCTTCCAGCTGGTCAATGCAGGTCCTCGACTGTCGCGGGCGTCCTCGCCTGATTACCCGATGACGCCCGAACCGGCGAGCGGGACAAATAGAAAGGGCGGCGGATTGCGCCGCCGCCCTTCCGATCCGAGGTGGCTGATCGCCCTAGAAGTCGGCGGTCAGGCCCACGAACATGTAGCGGCCCAGCGCGTCGTAGACCTGCGGATAGGTGCCGCCGTTACAGGCGCCCACCGGGCAGTTCGATGCGCCGATGATCGGCGGATCCTTGTCGAGCACGTTGTTCACGCCGATCCGGAAGTTGAGATTCTTGTGGACCGTGAAGTTGGCCGTCAGGTCGAGATAGCTCCGCGACGCAAGGGCCCGGTCGGTCGCGTACTGAAGACCCGGGTTGTTCAGCTGCGGATTGCTTGAATAGGCATCGAGCTTCACGCCGGCGTAGTAGCGCCATTGCGCCGAAAACGAGAGGGACTTGAACCAGTCGCCGTAGGAGTAGGGCGTGTTCCAGGTCACGCGCATCTTATGACGCCACACCGGGGCCGGGCCTTCGCCGTTCGGACCGGCGCAGACCGTGCCGTAGAGGCCCTTACAGTCGTAGGACGGGCCGCCCGGCAGGGGCTGGGTCTTCAGGCTGTCCAGCCAGGTCCCGACCAGGGTGGCCGAGAGCGAGCCGTTGTCGCCGAGGCCCAGAGACGACAGATCCGAGCGGTAGGAGACATTGATGTCGACGCCGTCGGTCTGCAGCGAGCCGGTGTTCAGCGTGGTGTCCTGGATGAAGCCGGTCGGGTCGAGCCAGAGGGAGTTGTTGCCCGGCTCGCGGTGGACCAGGCCGCAGAAGAACGGGTTCTGCGTGCTAAGGCACTGGTTGATGATCAGGTTCGCGCCGAGGCCGGAGATGAACTGATCGACCTTGATGTTGAAGTAGTCGACCGAGACGTTCAGGCCCGGCAGGAACGTCGGCTGGAAGACGACGCCGGCAGTGTAGGTGTCGCTGATTTCCGGCTTCAGGTTCGGGTTGCCGCCGAACTGGCCATTGTACTGGTTGGCCGGGTTCTTCTCGATCGCCAGGACCTGGGCGGTGGTCAGGTGGAAGGTGCTGGCGCAGGTGGCGACCAGCGGGTTGCCCGCCGCGAGGCCGGCGCAGGGGTCGCTGGTCCCGTCGAGGGCGACGTTCTGCGGCGCGAACAGTTCGTTGATGTTCGGGGCGCGGACCGCACGGTTGTAGCCGGCGCGGAAGCGCAGGCCGTCGATCACTTCCCACTCACCGGACACCTTGTAGGTGTTGGTGTTGCCGATCGAGGAGTAGTCGGAGAAGCGGTAGCCGAGCTCCAGGGACACGTCCTTGGCGAAGGGCATGTCACTGATCAGCGGTACGCGGGCCTCGCCGAACAGCTCGTAGACGTCGAAGCTGCCGTTGACCGGCGGAGACGCCGCCCCGTTGCCATCCACCAACCCGTTCGCCGACAGGAAGTCTGCGGTCGAGTCGAGGTGCTCACGGCGGTATTCGGCGCCGAGCGCGACGCCGACGCCGTCATTGGCCCAGGGGCTCTTGATCCCGTAATCGCCGAGCTTGCCGGTGAAAGCCAGGCTGACGACCCGCTCATTGGTATTGCCGACGGCAAAGCTCGTGGCGTTGAGGAACTTGAGCGCCGCGGGCGAGATGAACTGCGAGGTGAAGATGTTCAGCGGCACGCAACCGGCGTCGGCGCCGGGGGCGCATTGCGGCCCGGTCGGCGTGTTGACGACGTTGAGGGCCTGCTGGATCCGGGTCTGGTTGAAGTTGCCGGTCTGCTCCTGCGACAGCTGGACGGAGCCGTATTGCATGTAGCCGTCGTAGGTCCAGCTCTTGCCCAGGTCGCCGCGCATGCCGAGCACGATCCGGTAGTCGGTGTGCCGGAAATCGGTCTGGCGACCGCCGGCCTCGGCGGGCTGCAGACGCCGCGCGACGGTGCCGGTGAAGGTGCCCGCCGGGTTGGCGGCGCAGGTGGCCCCGGTGGTCGAGGGAAGCAGGCTGGCTTCCTGGGGGCTCAACAGCGGGTTGGCGCAGTTGATCGAGAAGGTGCCGGCGAAGATGCCGCCCGCCGCGATCTGGGCGGTGGAGCGGTCGTCCATGAACATGGTGTCCATGTAGACGTCGGCCCAGGGCGCGACCTCGTAGTGGGCGAAGGCGCCTAGGTTGTAGCGCTCGTCAGGCCGCACGAAGTAGTTCTGCGGGCCGAAGTTGAACACGTCGGCGCTGGTCCGCGGGCGGAAGGTGTTGAAGGTCGTCGGGTCGACGATGAAGCTGCCAGCGCGCGCCGGAAAGGCGGTGCCAGAGCCACCGCAGCCGAACTGGGCGAAGGTGGAGCCGGAATTCAGGGTGCAGGAGCTGAAGTCGCGCTCGCCTTCCAGGATCGGGTTGTTCTGGCGGTAGGCGGCGTAGGCGGTGACGTTGCCCTTCCCGTCCGGCGCGTTGGCGCCGATGATCACGGTGGCTTCGGAGCCTTCGCCGTCAAAGATGCTGCTCGCAGGCAAGGCGAACTGCGCCGGATTGCTCGCGTGCGCCGCTGCGGTCCGCACGACGGATTGGATGAAGTTTTCTCCGTTGTCGTGCTGATAGCCCGAGTACTGGGCGTCGAGGCGGACACCCTCGAAGTTCTTCAGCATGATGAAGTTGACGACGCCGGCCACGGCGTCGGCGCCGTAGGTGGCCGAGGCGCCGCCGGTCAACACGTCCACGCGTTCGACCAGGGCGGCCGGGATGAAGTTCAGGTCCGCCGCCGGGACGACCGGGTCGCCGGGCATCAGGCGCCGGTTGTCGATCAGCACCAGGGTGCGGTTCGGGCCAAGGCCGCGCAGGTCGACGGTGGCCGTACCCGAGGCGGCGTTCGAGAGCGAGGAGCCCTGGCCGGCGAACACCTGCGGCAGAGAGTTGGTGATGTCTTCGATGCGGGTGACGCCCTGGGCCTTGATCTCGGCGTTTCCGACCGTGGTCACCGGCGCGATGGACGTGAGGTTCGGTGACGGGATCCGGGTGCCGGTCACGACGATCTCAGAGACTTCGCCGCCGCTGGTCTCAGCCGCGGCTGCGGCAGCCTGCGTGGCCAGGCCCAAGGCGGCGACACCGCAGATCATGGAGGAGGCCAGCAGGCGCTCGCGCGTGTTGTGGATTTTCAAGACTTGCATCCTCCAGCGGGCGGCCTGCGAGGGCTGCGCCGTTTCTCAAGGGATTGACTGCCCAGGGCGCATCTCGGCCCCGATTAAGCCGTAGTTAGTTTCGACTTGTGTCAGGGGTCAACGCGTATTGCGAAGTTGTTCACAATCCGGAAGCCAATATGTCGCATAATGGCCACATAAGAAGGCCCTAGAGGCACGAATGGCCCAAAACGTGCATATGAATTCGGCAGGCGCGTTGCTGGAAAATGCAGAATCGGGCCGCCCAACCTGGGCTGTATCCGGCGAAATCATCCGTTACGACCGTAACGACATCGCTATGTCTACTTGTCGACAGGCGAGCTATATTGGAATGTAAATTCCCTGTAATAAAGTAGAAATCTACCAACGTTCGGTCCGTGCACGGTCTTGACCGCCCGACATCCTGAAATACCGACGTGATTTATAGTTATCGGCCCGCGCGACACTCTGAGCGTCGGCGCGCACTCGCGCTATGATTGACTAAATGGCGACCCATGCGCTCGGGATCTGCGGCGGGGCGCCGCAGTCAGGTTCGTGTCTGAAGTTCTTCAGAACGATGTTAGATCGGGGCGCAGGCGGCCTCGAGCCAGGTCCCGACCGGCCCCGGAACCAGCGGGCCGATCTCGGCCAGAACACGTGCGTGATAGGCATCGAGCTGGGCGGCCTCCTCATCGCTCAGCAAGGCCTTCACCACCAGGCGCCGGTCGATCGGGGCCAGCGTCAGGGTCTCAAAGCCCAGCATCGGCCGTTCGCCGCCGGGGATCGGCGCGGGCTCGGTGACGAACTGCAGCGTCTCAATGCGGATGCCGTAGGCGCCCTCCTTGTAGTAGCCGGGCTCGTTGGAGACGATCATCCCGGGCCGCAGCGCCACCATGTTCGGCAGCTTGGCGATCCGGTGCGGGCCTTCATGAACCCCCAGGTAGGACCCGACGCCGTGGCCGGTGCCATGGTCGTAGTCGAGCCCGTGCGCCCAGAGCGCCATCCGCGCCAGGGCGTCGAGCGCCGAGCCGGTCGTCCCTGCCGGGAACCGCACGCGCCGCAACGCCAGATGGCCCTTCAAGACCAGGGTGAAGCGCTCGCACATCTCCGTCGAGGGTTCGCCGATCGCCACTGTGCGGGTCACGTCGGTGGTGCCGTCCAGGTACTGGGCGCCGGAATCGACCAGCAGCAGCGAGCCCCTCTCGGCGCGCTTGTTCAGCCTCTGGGTCGGGCGATAGTGGACGATGGCGCCGTTGGAGGCTGCGCCTGCGATGGTGTCGAAGGACAGGTCCTTCAGCGCCCCGGTTTCCTCGCGGAAGGCTTCGAGCTTCGAGACCGCCTCGATCTCGTCCGGCGGATTGACCTGGCCCTCGGTGGCCACCCAGTGCAGGAAGCGCGTCAGGGCCGCCCCGTCGCGGACATGGGCGCGCTTGGCCCCGGCGATCTCCACGGCGTTCTTGCAGGCGCGCGGCAGCAGGCAGGGATCGTCGCCGCGCTGCACGGTCGCGCCGGCCGTTCCCAGGGCCTCGAAATACCAGGCCGAGCTCTGCGCCGGATCGACCAGGACGGACTTGCCCTTCAGGTCGGCCAGCGCCTGCGCCAGGTCGGACGGCGCCTCCAGACGCACCTCATTGCCGAGCCAAGCGGGCAGGTCCGGCGTCACCTTGGCAGGGTCGAGGAACAGGCGCGCCGAGCCGTCGGCGTGCAGGATCGCCTGGCCGATCGGCAGGGGCGAGCGGATGACGTCGCCACCGCGGACGTTGAACAGCCAGGCGATGGAGGCGGGGGCGGTGATCACGGCTGCGTCGGCTCCGCGCGCCGCCAGGCTTTCGCCCAGCCGATGGCGTTTTGAGCCGCTGTCCTCGCCGGCATATTCCAGCGGATGGGGCACGACGGGAGCGGAGGGCTGCGGCGGGCGCGCCTGACCCCAGGCGGCGTCCAGCGGGTTTGGGGTCACCGGGCGCAGGATCGCGCCGGCCTTGGCGACGGCGGCCTTCAGGCGGTCCAGCGCATCGGGGCTGTGCAGGCGGGGGTCATAGCCGATCACCTGGCCCTTGGCGGTGGCGGTCTCGAGGTAGGCGGGCACGCCGCCCTCCACGAGGTCGCGGATCTCGAACGTCGCCTGGTCCACCTGGTCGCGCACCTGCAGGCTGTAGCGCCCGTCCACGAAGATCGCGGCCCTGTCCTTCAGGATCACCGCCGCCCCGGCCGATCCGGTGAAGCCGGTGGCCCAGGCCAGCCTGTCGTTGGCGGCGGGCAGGTACTCGTTCTGATGCTCGTCCTCGTGCGGCGTGACGAAGCCGTCGAGCCCCAGCTCGGCCATGGCCTTGCGGATCAGGGGCACGTGGCGGGGTCCGAAGGAACGGTCGGTGGCTTCATCGAAGGTCTGGCGCATGGGCTGGGATGTAATCCCTCCGTCGCCCTGGGGCCAAGGGGCAGACTTGCCTGAGAACGGCGTTCGGGATATCCGCCGGTCATGGTTCTTTGCGCCGCCCAAAGCTGCTCGGTCAATTCCGGTCCCACCTGGGGTCGGGATTCGCGCGCGCTCGCCTAGCCGCTGACGAAGACCGCGACCCCGCCGAAACGGCAGGGGTCGCCCACGACGCCATCTCCTGCCGCCGACTCTCTCGAGCCCACAGGAGACGACGATGACCGAAGACCTGAAACCCTGGTTCCCCATACGAACGGAGCGCCTGCTGTTGCGCGACGTCGGCGAGGAGGACTTCGCCGATGTCCACGCCTACGCCGAGCAGCCGCAGGTGGCGCGCCTCATGGATTGGGGGCCGAACACCCCGGAGCAAACCCGTGTCCGCATGGACCTGTGGCTGGAGGACCAGAAACGCTGGCCGCGCGACGAGGTGAGCCTCGCCATCGAACACGTGGCGGATCGGCAGGTGATCGGCTCGGTACGTCTGGCGGTCAGCGACCGCGCAAACCTGACCGGCGACATCGGCTACAGCCTGCACAGCGCCTACTGGCGCCAGGGCTACGCCACGGAGGCCGCGCGGGCGGTGGTCGACGCGGGCTTCCGTGCGCTCGGCCTGCGCCGCATCTGGGCCGAGTGCGACGTGCGCAATGTCGGCTCATGGGGCGTGATGCAGAAGCTCGGTATGCGCCGCGAAGCGCATCACCACAGCGACAAGCTGGTCAAGGGCGCGTGGCGCGACAGCTACCTTTACGCGATCCTGGCCGACGAGTGGATTTAACCCGGGTTAAATTGACAATCGGCCCGGTCACCTATAGCCCGACGCCATGGATAAGCAGAGCCGCCGCCAGGCTGCGCGAGACTACAGGGAGCGCAAGGTCTCGATCGGGATCTTCGCGGTGCGCTGCGCGGTGACCGGCGAGGCGTGGGTGGGCGTCTCGCGCGACCTGGCGCAGCAGCAGAACCGCGTCTGGTTCGGCCTGAAGACCGGCGGCCACCCGAACCGCGCGTTGCAGGCTGCCTGGACTCACCACGGCGAGACGGCGTTCAGCTTCGAGGTGCTGGAGGCGGCGCCCGCCGCGGAGCTCAGTGACTACGAGCGCGGGAACCTGCTGAAGGCGCGCGACGCCCATTGGCGGGCCGAACTGACGGCGTCAAAGATTTCCGGTTGAGGAAAAAGGTTCAGGGGCCGGTCGAGACGGCCGTGACGGAGGCGTCTTGGGCCACGACGCCGGCGTTTGCAGCGGCGGACTGTGCGGCCATCTCCGTGGTCTGTGTGCGGCCGGCGGCGGCGGCCTGGGCGGCGTGAGCGACGGCAAGCTGCCGGCCATAGGCCGCATCGTCGACCTGCGCCTCGGCGACACCCTGGTCATGGGCCGCCTGCAGCTTCTCGGGCGATGGGCGGGTCGTGCCAAGCATCGCCAGTGCGCCCGCCACCGCCATGATGGCCAAGACGGCGGCGACCCACCAGCTCGCGGTGTTGCGCGCCGCCTTCGCCTTCGCCGGAGCGACGCTGGGGTCGCGCTGCAGAAGATCGCGGTGGTTCGACATCGCTGAGCGCAACGCGCCTGCGGCGGCGCAGTTCCGGCTCAGCTTCGGCGCAGCACCAGGGTCGCCCAGGCGTCCCGATGCAGGCGCCGCTCCAGCCGGAAACCCTTTGAAGCATAGGCCGCGAAAACGCGCCGCTCCTGGGTTCGCAGCAGGCCCGAAAGGATGGCGATCCCGCCAGGCTTCAAGGCCAGCTTGATGTCCTGCGACAGGGCCACCAGCGGCGGGGCCAGGATGTTGGCGAACACCAGGTCGTAGGGCGCGGGCCGGCGAACGCGCGCGTCATTCAGTCCGCTCGCATGGACAAATCGGGCCCGGGCGCGGTTCAGCGTGGCGTTCTCGTTGGCGATGCGCACGGAGGGTGCGTCGATGTCGGTGCCCAACGCGATCCTTGAGCCGGTGCGCGCCGCGGCGATCGCCAGGACCCCGGTGCCGCAGCCGACATCCAGCACCCGCTTGAACCTACGGCGCTTCAGCAACTGGTCGAAGGCGGAGAGGCAACCCTCTGTCGTGCCGTGATGGCCGGTGCCGAACGCCGCGCCGGCTTCGATCCGCAGCGCCACGGCGCTGGCCGGCACCCGACCCGTGTCATGGGCGCCATAGACGAAAAAGCGCCCCGCGCGGACCGGCGGCAGACCGGAGAGCGCCATGGCCAGCCAGTCGGCGTCGGCCAGCTTGTCGGTGACCACCCGCAGCTTGGGAAACCCCGCCAGCACCGCGACCAGGCTGGCCTGTTCCTCGGACGTGGTCGGGAAGGCGTCGATGCGCCAGACGTCGCGGTCCTCGTCCTCCTCCAGGATGGAATAGGTGAGCGTCTCGGTCGCCGGATCGGCGTCGATGGCCAGAGCGGCGGCTTCGGCCTCGGCGCGGGGGCCCTTGGCGACAGTCTGGACGGCGTCGGCGGTCATCGCCCGCCTCTAGCGGTCGGCGGCGCGAAAGGCGAGGGGGTTCAGCGGCCGGCGCCGGGCGTCTCGTCGAAGTCGTCGGCCGGCGCAGGAATTTCGATCACGGAAGGATGCGCGCCGCCCATCGAAGGATAGGCCTGGGTGGGCGGCGGCGGCGCGTCATAGATTGCCGGGGTCAGGACGGGCGGCGGCGGTTCGTCACGCAGCTCGCGCGGCTCGGTGACGGCGATCTTTTCGACCGGCGGCGCCATGGATTTCTTCCAGTCGGTCCCCATCACATAGTCCGGCGGTGTCCCGTGATAGGCGGCCAGCGTGGCG
>DASRRU010000074.1:0-17620 GCA_035656795.1 Phenylobacterium sp.
ATCGCTCCGGCCAAGCGCGGCCGCCTGTTTGCCGTCCTGGGCGGCGCGGTCGCCGTGGTCGCGCTCGCGGTCGGCGCCTGGACGCTGATCCGGGGCGGGCGGCATGTGGAGACGGACAACGCCTATGTCGACGCCGCCACCGCCCAGGTGACGCCGCTCACGGCCGCGGCGGTGACCTCGGTTCCGGTGATCAACACCCAGGTTGTGAAGGCCGGCGAGCCCCTGGTGATCCTCGACGACGCCGACGCGCGTTTGGCGCTGGCCCGCGCCGAGGCGGATCTGGCGCAGACCGAGCACCGGGTCGTCGGCTATCACGCCAACGACGACGCGCTCAGCGCCGAGATCGCCGCCCGCGCGGCTGAGGTGCAAAGCGCCCGGGCGAACCTTGAGCGGGCGCAGACCGACTACGACCGCCGCAAGGGCCTCGAGGCCAATGGTGCGATCTCCGGCGAGGAGCTGACCCAGGCCCGCACCGCGCTGGACACCGCCCAGGCCGCCGTGGCCGCCGCCGTCGCTCAGCAGCGCGCCGCCGAGGGCCAGCGGGCCGTCAACAGCGCCCTGATTTCCGGGGCCGGCGAGAACCCCGAAGTCGCCGCCGCCCGCGTGCGCGTGGACCAGGCGCGTCTCGACCTGGTCCGCACCGTGATCCGTGCGCCGATCAACGGCGTGGTGGCCAAGAACGACGTCCAGATCGGCCAGCGCGTCCAGGTCGGTCAGGCGCTGATGAGCGTCGTCCCCGTCGACCAGGCCTATGTGAACGCCAACTTCAAGGAACAGCAGCTGCGGAAGGTGCGGGTGGGCCAACCGGTCGTCATGACCTCCGACCTTTACGGCGGTGCGGTGAAGTATCGCGGCTCGGTGGTCGGCGTGTCTGGCGGCACCGGGTCGGCCTTCGCGGTCATTCCGGCCCAGAACGCCACGGGCAACTGGATCAAGGTGGTCCAGCGGCTGCCCGTGCGGATCGCGGTGGATCCCCGCGACCTGCAGGCCCACCCCTTGCGGGTCGGCATGTCGATGAACGCCCAGATCACCACCGGCCGCTGAGCGCCCAGGGACTGTCAGTCATGGCCTCTCAAACCGCCAAGGCCCGGGGCGCGCCGCTGACCGGCGGCGCCCTGTGGGCCGCCGGGGTGCTCCTGGCGCTCGCCAACTTCGTGGCCGTGCTGGATCTCAGCATCGCCAATGTCTCCGTGCCGAACATCTCCGGCGCCCTCGGCGCATCGACCAGCCAGGGCGTGTGGGTCATCACCTCCTATGCCGTCGCCGAGGCGATCACCGTGCCGCTCACCGGTTGGCTGGCCGGGCGGTTCGGGGCGGTGCGGACCTTTGCCGCGGCGCTGATCGGCTTCGGTCTGGCCTCGGCGCTTTGCGGCCTCGCGCCGTCGCTGGGCTTCCTGGTGGCGTTTCGCGTCCTCCAAGGCGTCTGCGGCGGACCGCTGATGGCGCTCTCCCAGACCCTGCTGCTCCAGATCTTCCCGCCCAAGCAACAGCCGGCGGCCATGGGCCTCTGGGCCGTGACGACGCTGGTCGCGCCGGTCTGCGGGCCGATCCTGGGCGGATTCCTCTGCGACACCTTCGGCTGGGGTTCGATCTTCATGGTCAATGTGCCGGTGGCGATCCTGGCGGGCGTCCTCGTCTGGCGTACGCTCTCCCGCTACGAGGGCGAGACCCGCAGGGCGCCCTTCGACGCCGTGGGCCTGGGCCTGCTGATCGTCTGGATCTCGGCCCTTCAGATCCTGTTGGATCTCGGCAAGGAGCACGACTGGTTCCAGTCGCCGCTGATCGTAGCCCTGGCTGTCGTCGCCCTGCTCGGCTTCGCCGCCTTCATGATCTGGGAGCTGACGGAACGGAACCCGATCGTGAACCTGAAAGTCTTCCGCCACCGAGGTTTCAGCGCCTCGATGGTCACCCTGACGCTCACCATGGGCGCCTTCTTCGCCACAAATGTGCTGACCCCGCTCTGGCTGCAGTCGAACATGGGCTACACGGCCACCTGGGCCGGGTACATCACCGGCCTGATCGGCGTCCTGGCCATTGTCAGCGCGCCCATCACCGCCCAGGTCATGACCAAGACCGATCCGCGGCGAATCCTGTTCGCGGGGGTCTGCTGGCTGGCGTTCACGACCTTCATGCGCAGCCACGGCATGTCGCAGATGACCTTCGGCCAGATCGGCATCTGGCTGTTCATGGCCGGCGTCGCCATGCCGATGTTCTTCCTGCCGGTGACCACAGTCGCCTTGGGCGCGGTCGACCCGGAAGAGACCGCCGACGCCTCGGGCCTGCTGAACTTCCTGCGCACTGTCGCCGGAGCCGTGGCCACCTCGATCGTCAGCACGGTCTGGGAGAACAACACCACCCGCAACCACGCCGACCTCGCCGCCACGATGCCGGGCGCGCAGGCGACGGTCGACAGCCTGACAAGTCCCGCGATGAGCTCAGCGGCGGCGCTGGGCACGGTCAACGATCTGGTCGGCGGGCAGGCCGTCATGTTGGCCACCAACCAGCTGTTCCTGGCCTGCGCCGTCGTATTCGCGATCGCCGCAGCCCTGGTGTGGATCACGCCGCGCCCGAGCCGCGAGGTCGACACCAGCGCCGCGCACTAGGCTCCGTACTCAACGGTGATAAATTTGATAGCCTATACATTTTGTCCGCTCATCCCGGCCTTCGCCGGGATGAGCGGTCCTGAGTACGGACCCTAGCCGGCGAATCCCTGCGGTCCGCCGCTGCCGGGACGCGAAGCCGTTTGCCCTGACGGCCCCGGCGGTCGAAAATAGCTGACCAGTGGCAGGGAGCGAGCTTTTGCGGGACGGCGTCGAACAAACCTATCCGGACCATCCGCGTCCGAAGCTGACCTACCCCTTCGAACACGGGCCGAAGACCGGAGAGGCGGTGGATGTGGCGCAGGGCGTAAAGTGGCTGCGGATGCCGCTGGGCGGGGCGCTGGCCTTCATCAATGTCTGGGCCATAGATGAAGGCGACGGCTGGGCGATCGTCGATACCGGCATGGGCGGAACCGCGACCCGAGACGCTTGGCGCGCGGCGTTCGCCGGGCCGCTGGCCGGCAAACCGGTGAGCCGGGTGTTCGTCACCCACATGCATCCCGACCACATCGGCATGTCGGGCTACCTGACCCGCAAGTTCGACGCCAAGCTGTGGATCACCCGGCTGGAGTTCATGACCTGCCGTTCGCTGGCCGCCGATACCGGGCGCGAGGCGCCGGACGACGCGATCCGGTTCTTCCGGGCCGCCGGCTGGGACGAAGATGCGCTGGAGCACTACAAGGCTCGGTTTGGCGGCTTCGGCCGTGGGCTGCATGCGTTGCCCGACAGTTTCCGCCGGCTGAACGACGGCGACGAGATCGAGATCGGCGGGCGGACCTGGCGCATCGTCGTGGGCTCCGGTCACAGCCCAGAGCACGCCTGCCTTCATTGCCCCGAGCTGAAGCTGATGATCTCCGGCGACCAGGTGCTGCCGAAGATCTCCTCCAACGTCTCGGTGTTCCCGACCGAGCCGGACGGCGACCCGCTGACCGACTGGCTGACCTCGCTGGCGCGGATCAGGACCCGGATCCCTGACGACGTGCTCGTGCTGCCGGCCCACAACGACCCGTTCCACGGCCTGCATGCGCGCATCGACCACCTGATCGCCGGCCACGAGCGCGGGCTGACGCGCCTGCACGACCTGATCGCCGAGCCGAAGCGGGTGGTGGACGTCTTCCACGTGCTATTCCGGCGCACCATCGACCAGAACCTGCTGGGCCTGGCGACCGGCGAGAGCCTCGCCCACCTCAACTGCCTGATCGCCCGCGGCCAGGCCATCCGCACGCGCGACGAGAACGGCGTCGACTGGTACAGGGCGGCGGCCTAAACCCGTACGCTGTAAGTCTTCGAGGGAGCTCCCATGAGCCTGCAAGGCAAGACCCTGTTCGTCACCGGCGCAAGCCGTGGCATCGGCCTGGCGATCGCGCTGCGCGCCGCACGCGACGGCGCCAACGTCGCCATCGCCGCCAAGACCGCCGAGCCGCATCCGAAGCTGCCGGGGACGATCTACACGGCGGCGGAAGAGATCGAAAAGGCCGGCGGCAGGGCCCTGCCGCTGATCGTCGACGTGCGCGAGGAGGCCTCGGTGATGGCCGCGGTCGAGGCGACCGTGGCGAAGTTCGGCGGCATCGACATCTGTGTGAACAACGCCTCGGCGATCTCGCTTACGGGCACGCTGGCCACCGACATGAAGCGCTATGACCTGATGAACCAGATCAATGCGCGGGGGACCTACCTGACGTCGAAGGCCTGCATCCCGCACCTGAAGGCCGCGGCCAATCCGCATGTGCTGATGCTGTCGCCGCCCCTGGACATGAGCCCGAAGTGGTTCGCCGGGCACACGGCCTATTCGATGGCCAAGTTCGGCATGAGCATGTGCGTGCTCGGCATGGCCGCGGAGTTCAAGGCCGACGGCATCGCGTTCAATGCGCTGTGGCCGCGCACGGGCATCGCCACGGCGGCGATCAAGTTCGCGCTGTCGGGCGACGAGGGCCTGCGCCGATGCCGCACGGTGGAGATCATGGCCGACGCCGCGCACGCGATCTTCGAGAAGCCGTCACGGGAGTTCAGCGGCAACTTCCTGATCGACGACAGCTTCCTCTATGGCGAGGGGGTGCGCGACTTCGACAAGTACAAGGTCGATCCCACCCAGCCGCTGATGCCCGACTTCTTCGTGCCGGACTCGATGCCGCCGCCGCCCGGGGTGGTTATCGGCGGCGGGAGCCCGGCGAACCCATGAACGCTCCCCAACCCCCGATCACCTCGAAGGTGCAGGTCCGCGTCGCCTCGTCGGCCGACGCTCCGCTGATCCTGGAATTCATCACCGCGCTCGCCGAATACGAGCGGCTGGCCCACGCGGTGGAGGCCACCGAGGCCGACATCCGCCGCGACCTGTTCGGCGAGAACCCGCGCTGCTTCTGCGACATCGCCGAGGCGGACGGCCAGCCGGTGGGCTTTGCGCTTTGGTTCTACAACTACTCGACCTTCCGGGGCCGGGCGGGGATCTATCTGGAGGACCTGTTCGTGAAGCCGGAGGCGCGGGGCCTCGGGGCCGGCAAGGCCCTGCTGCGCAGGCTGGCCCAACGGTGCGTCGACGCCGACCTCGGCCGGCTGGAATGGTCGGTGCTCAACTGGAACACCCCGGCCATCGAGTTCTACGACAGCCTGGATGCGGCCTCGATGGAGGAATGGACGGTGCGCCGCCTCTACGGGGAGTCGTTGCAGAAGCTCGCCCAGTCCTAGGGACAGCCCCATGAGCGCGCCGCCGAAGACCGTGCTGACCGCCAGCCCCGAGGAAGAGGCTGCGATCATAGCCGCGGTGCGGGCGGCGCAGGGGGCGCTGGTCGCCGGGCCTGAACATGTGGACGGCCTGCTGGCGCTGTTCCTCGACCCACGGGTGTCGGACCCGATCTACGACCTGCCGCGCCCGTTCACGCGCGAGAGCATCGCCGCCTGGGTGGCCGAGAGCGGGGCCATGCGCCAGGCTGGCCGTTGCCTGCTGAGCGTCACTCTGGACGAAGTCGGCGCCGTGGCTGGCTATGCGCGGGTCACGGTGTGGCCGGAGCGGGCGTCAGGGGAGCTGGCCGGGGCGCGGCGGGCGGACCTGCAGAACTCAGGAGAGGGCAGCCGCGGCGTGGCGCAGTTCGTCGCCTGGATGTTCGAAGTCCTGGGCCTACGCCTGATCGGCCTCACCGCGGCGGTGGACAACATCCGCTCCGCCACGTCCATCGACGCGGCGGGCTTCAGGCGCATGGGCGAGGTGGAGAGCCAGCGGCCGGATGGGACTGCGCGGCGCTCGCTCTACTGGGAGCTGACGCGGGCCGAGTGGGAGCGGATGCATCGGCTGTGAGCTTCACCGGGCAAGCCCGCGCCCACGGCCCTGTGCCGGCTATCCGGCGTTGAAGCGGCGAGGCGGCGGCCCGATAATCGGCGCGCCCGCACGCCGCGGGCGCAAGGAGCGCCCCATGCCCTCATCCAACTTCGATCTTCGCCGCAGGGACTTCGCCAGGACCGCCCTGCTCGGCGCCGCGGCCGCGGCTCTGCCGGCCGCCAGTCGCGCAGCCTCCCCCGATCCGCACGAAAATCTGGTCTTCATGCACGACAAGCCCGGCCACTGGGCGGGCAAGGAAGCCACTCACACGCCAGTGGCCACGGTTTCGGGGAACACGCTGAGCGTGAAGACGCCCCACCCGATGAGCGAGGCGCACTTCATCGTCAGCCACAGCGCGGTGCTGGATGGCGGCAAGTACCTGGGCCGGGCGGTGTTCACGCCCAAGGACCAGCCGGAATCCACCTACACCCTGCCGCCCGGTTACAAGGGCGGAGTGACGGTGACCAGCACCTGCAACCTGCACGACTTCTGGGTCGCGACGATCACGGTGTAGGGCCCCTCTCTCCGGTAGCCCTCTCCCGCTTGCGCAGGAAAGCAAGTCTAGGCAGGAGCCTTCGCCGGTTGGGCGCCGGCGAGCGGGGCGCGGTTCAGGTCGAAGAACTTGGGGGCCATCTGCGGGACGGCTTCGGAGAGGATGGTGTCCACCGTCCAGCTTTCGCCCTCGGGCTTGGTGCAGGTCACGATGGGCCGCGGTTGCGAGTAGAGGATGATGTTCTCGCCGGACGAGCCGAAGATCTGGCCCGAGACGTTCGAGGCGGCCGGCGTGACCATGGCCACCGAGAAGCGGGCCGGCTGGTCGGCGCGGACCTTCTCGGCCATCACCGCGCGGCGGGCGGCGGCGGCTTCGTCCTTGATCGGCACGGATTGCGTCATGCGGGTCCAGGCGACCGGCGCCAGGCAGTTGGAGCGCACGTTGTTGCGCGCGCCTTCCATGGCGATGATCCGCGACAGGCCAGCGATGCCCATCTTGGCCGCGCCGTAGTTGGCCTGGCCGATGTTGCCGAACAGGCCGCTGGTCGAGGTGAAGAACATGTAGGCGCCGTCGTTCTGTTCACGGAACAGTTCGATGGTGGCGCGGGCCACGTTGAAGGAGCCGCGCATGTGGACCTCGATCACCTGGTCCCAGTCGCGCTCGGTCATCTTGTGGAACATCACGTCGCGGAGAATGCCGGCCGGATTGATCACGGCGTGCAGGCCGCCGAATTCCTTCTTGGCCTGCTCGACCATGCCGTAGACGGCGTCCAGGTTGGTGACGCTGTCGGAGTTGGAGACGGCTTCGCCGCCGGCGGCGCGGATTTCCTGGCAGACCTTCTCGGCGGGACCGGCGGAGCCTTCGTCGTCGCCCTTGAGGCCCGCGCCCAGGTCGTTGACCACGACCTTCGCGCCCTCTTGCGCAGCGATCAGCGCGCAGTCGCGCCCGATGCCGTTGCCGCCGCCTGTAACCAGGACAACCTTACCATCCAATGCGCCCATGGAAGTATCTCCCTATCTCTGAATAGCCGACAGTTATTCGAGGCGGTCGGCCTTGCGCAAGGCGGGAAACAGGCCGGCCCAGACGCCGGTCACGATGAGCGCGCCGATCCCGCCGAACAGGGCCGCGCCGATGGGGCCGAGGAACCGCGCAGCGACCCCGCTCTCGAACTCGCCCAGCTCGTTGGAAGCGCCGATGAACACCGAGGACACCGCCGCTACCCGGCCGCGCATGGCGTCGGGCGTGACCAGCTGCACCAGGGTCTGGCGGACATAGACGCTGAGCATGTCCGCGCCGCCGAGGACGGCCAGGGCGACGACCGAGAGCCCCAGGTTGCGGGACAGGGCGAAGACGCAGGTGGCCGCCCCGAAGATCGCCACCCCCGCGAACATGAACCAGCCGGCCTTGTGGCGGATCGGGTTGGCGGCGAGCAGCAGGGCCACGGCCGTGGCGCCGATGGCGGGGCCGGAGCGCAGGATCCCGAAGCCCTCGGCGCCGATGTGCAGGATGTCCCGGGCGAACACCGGCAGGAGCGCGGTCGCGCCGCCGAGCAGGACGGCGAACAGGTCGAGCGAGATCGCCCCGAAGACGATCTTCTGGTCCCAGACGTAGCGCAGGCCTTCTTTCATCAGGGTCCAACGCGAACCCGGGCTGACCGTCGGCTGGCCGGACTTGCGGATCGCCAGCACGGCGGCGGCCGCCGCGAGGTAGAGGCCGAACGTCACGAAGTAGGCGTCGTGGGTCGAGCGGGCCACGAGCACGCCGCCGGCCGCCGGCCCGATGATCGAGGCGGTCTGCCAGGCCAGCGAATTCCAGGCGATGGCGCGCGGCAGCAGCGGACGGGGCACCAGCATGGGGCCGAGCGCCGTGCTGGCTGGGGCGAAAAAGGCCCGCGCCGTCCCGAACAGGAAGGCCACGATCAGCAGCAGCGGCACGGACGCCCAGCCCTGCCAGGTGGCCAGGGCGAGCGTCAGCACCGTGGCGATCTCGCCGACCCAGCAGAACAGCAGGACCTTCTTTCGGTCGTGCCGGTCGGCGGTCTCGCCGGCGGTCAGCGCCAGCAGGAAGACCGGCACGAAGGCCGCCAGGCCCAGCATGCCCACCAGGAACGAGCTTTCCCTGACCGTATGGCCGGCGATGCGGGCCAGGCTGTACATCTGCCAGCCCATGGCCACGCTCTGGATCTGGGCGGCGAAACCGCCGGTCCAGCGCGAGATCCAGAAGAACAGGTAGTCACGCTCCTTCAGGAGCGCGCGGGCCGAGGGAAGAGGGGCGGAAGCGGTCTCGGCCATGCAGCGGCGAACCTGCCTGCAGTCGCGGTCGCGGGCAACGCCTTACCCGAAGCGTTGACCTGAGCCCCCGAAGGCCCTATTTGCGCCCGCCTCGACCACGGGTTTGGCTTCCGATGCGACGCCTTCGACGAACCGGGCGCCTGAGCGCCAAGTGATCCGCCTCCGGAGCGCGGCGACGCGTGTCCGGGCTTTCGTCGTCCTGTCAGTCGAAGTCCCTTAGTCCATGTCCGCACAACCCGCCGAGCCCGCGCCGGTTATCACCCTGCAACCCGAACAGCCGCAGGACGGCCCCGCGGTCGACGCCCTGATCGAACGCGCCTTCGGGCCGGGCCGCTACGCCAAGTCCTCCGAGCGGGTGCGCGAGTTCGCGACCTTCGCGCCTGAGCTGTCGGTCTGCGCCTGGGCTGGTGAGCGCCTGTTGGGCTGCGCGCGGATGTGGCGCGTGCGGGCAGGCGGCGTCCCCGTCACCTTCCTCGGCCCGTTCGCGGTCGAGGCGGGCGAGCGCAACGCCGGCTTCGGCGCGCGGCTGATCGCGCGGGCCTGCGAGGCTGCCGCGGCCGCCGGCGAGAGCCACGTGGTGCTGGTGGGCGACGAGGCCTATTTCGGCCGGGTGGGCTTTGCCGCCGCGCCCGGACGCGCGGTGGTCATGCCGGGGCCGGTGGACCAGCGCCGCGTGCTGGTCCGCGCGCTGACGGCCGATGCGGGCGAACTGGCAGGTCCTATTGAGCCCGCTTGAGGCGACCGGCGGGCGCGCCTAGGTTCCTGGGCATGGCGGACGAGGCGGTGAGACCGGGACTGGAGGGCGTACTCGCCGCAGCGAAGCAGGCGCCTGGCCGGGGGCTGCCGCCGGTGCACCTGTGGAACCCAGCCCACTGCGGCGAGATCGACATCGTCATCAAGAAGGACGGCGTCTGGTTCCACGAAGGCACGCCGATCGGCCGCGAAGCGTTGGTGCGGCTGTTCTCCACGGTGCTGCGCAAGGACCCCGACGGCATCCACCTGGTCACGCCCGTCGAGAAGATGAAGATCACCGTCGAGGACGCGCCGTTCATCGCCACCCGCGTGGACCGGGTGGGCGAGGCGCTGAAGTTCCTGACCAACGTCGGCGACGAGGTTGAGTGTGGACCTGAGAACTATGTCCGCGTGGAGATGGGCCCCGACGGGGAGCCCCGGCCCTATCTGCACGTGCGCCGCGGCCTGGAGGCGCTGATCGCGCGGCCGGTGTTCTACGAGCTGGTGGAAATGGCCGAGGAACGCGACACCCCCGAGGGGCCGACGCTGGGCGTCGCCTCCAACGGCGCCTGGTATCCGGTGGGGCCCGCGCGGGCGCACCAACTGTGAGCTTGCGGGGCGGGCGCGGCGACCTGCGCGACTGGATCGGCGACCATCTCGACCCGTTGGACGCCCGTGAGCCGGCGGACGGGGAGGTGCGCTCCGACTTCGACCTCAGCAAGGCCTATGGCCCGACCGAGGTCGACCTTCCTCTGACCCCGGCGGCGGTGCTGATCGCACTGGTCGAGCGCGACCACGGGCTGTCGGTGATCCTGACGCGGCGGGCCGACACGTTGCGGCGGCACACGGGCCAGATCGCCTTGCCGGGCGGACGGCGCGACCCGGGAGAGACGGCGCACCAGACGGCGCTGCGCGAAGCCCACGAGGAGATCGGGCTGGAACCGCGTTTCGTCTCCCCGGTGGGCCTGTCGACGCCCTACCGCACCGGCACCGGCTTTTTGATCACCCCGGTCGTGGGTTTCGTGCGGCCGGGCTTCAGCCTGGCGCCCAACCCGGGCGAGGTGGCGGAGATCTTCGAGACCCCGTTCGGGTTCCTGATGGACCCGCAGAACCTCGAGGAGCACGAGCGCGAGTTGCCGAACGGTGAGAAGCGGCGCTTCTACGCCTATACGCACGAGGACCGGTTCATCTGGGGCGCGACGGCGGGCATGCTGCGCGCGCTCTACGACCGGCTCTATGGAGCCGCCGTTGCCTAGGATCGTCCTTCTCCGCCTGCTGCTGGCCGCCGTGCCGTTCGTGGTGTGGTTCGTTTGGCGCGCGGTCGCGCGGCGCTCGGGGCGGGAGATGGGATCGACGCCCTATGCCTGGCTGTTCGCGGCTGGCGCCGTGCTGGTAGGGCTGTCACTGGTGGCCACGGTGGCCTTCCACCCCGACAACCGCCGCGAGCGCTATGTGCCGGGCGAGGTCAGGGCTGATGGCTCGGTCAGCAAGGGCTATTTCACGCCGGCGCCTGTCTCGCCTAAAACCGGCCCCAAATGAGCGAAAGCATCGGCCAGCGTCCGTGGATGACCGCAGCCGATACGGCGGCGGTGCTGGACGCCCTGGAGGCGGCCGGCGGGGCCGACTGCGCCCGGTTCGTCGGCGGCTGCGTGAGGAACACCCTGCTGGGCAAACAGGTCAGCGACCTGGACATCGCCACCCGGCTGACGCCCGAGGAGGTCACCGCGGCCCTGAAGGCGGCGGGGCTGAAGGCCGTGCCCACCGGCATCGAGCACGGCACGGTCACCGCGGTCAGCGGCGGCAAGCCCTTCGAGATCACCACGCTGCGCCGTGACGTGGCCACCGATGGCCGCCGCGCGGTGGTGGCCTTCACCGACGACTGGGGTGAGGACGCCCGGCGCCGCGACTTCACCCTCAACAGCCTCTATGCGCGCCGCGACGGGACCCTGTTCGACCCCACCGGCCAGGGCGTCGCCGACGCGCGCGCCGGGCGGATCGTGTTCGTGGGTGAGCCCGAGCAGCGGGTGCGCGAGGATTACCTGCGCATCCTGCGGTTCTTCCGTTTCTTCGCCTGGTACGGCTCCGAGCCGCCGGACGCTGCGGCGCTGGAGGCCTGCGAGGCCCTGCGCGGCGAGCTGAAGTCGCTTTCGGCGGAACGGGTTTCCAAGGAGCTCCTGAAGCTCCTGGCCGCCGACGATCCGCGCCCGGCCGTGGCGCTGATGGCGCGCACCGGAGTGCTGGGCGAGGTGCTGCCGGCGCCCATCGACCTGGCGCGCTTCGAGGGCCTGGTGACCATCGAGGATGAGACCCTGTTCGAGACCGAGCCGCTGCTGCGGCTTGCGGCCCTTTTGCCGGACGACCAGGTGGGCGCGGTGAAGTTCGCCGAGGCCCTGCGGCTTTCGAACGCCGAGCGCGACCGGCTGGCGGCGGCGCTGGCGCCTGCGCCCGCGCTGAAGAGCTGGATGAGCCCGCGCGAGATCCGCAGGCTGGTCTATCGCCTGGGTCCGGGCGCCTTCCGCGACCGGGCCAAGCTCGCCTGGGCGCGAGCGCCGCGCACGGCGACGACGCACCAGTGGCGCGGCATGATCGCGCTGGGCGAAGGCTGGAGCGCGCCCGCCTTCCCGCTGACCGGCGACGACGTGATCGCCGCTGGCGCGCCCAAGGGACCCATGGTCGGCCAGGTGCTGCGCGAGGTCGAGGACTGGTGGGTCGACCACGACTTCATCGACGACAAGCTGTCCACGATCGAGAAGCTGAAGTCGGTGGTGCAGGGGATGGCGTTTTGAAACTCGGAATCCTGAAGACCGGCCGCCCGCCGAGCCCGTGCATCCCGGTCTACGGGACCTATCCGGACATGTTCCGCCATCTGCTGGGCGAGGACGCCTACGACTGGCGGACCTATGCGGTGGACGAGGGCGAACTGCCGGGGAGCCCGACCGAGTGCGACGGCTATCTGGTCACGGGGTCCTCCGCCGGGGTCTATGAGGACCTGCCGTGGATCGGCCCGGCCGAGGATTTCCTGCGGGCGGCCAAAGGGACGGCGGCGCTGGTCGGGGTCTGTTTCGGCCACCAGTTGATGGCGCAGGCCTTCGGCGGCGCGGTGATCAAGTCGCCCAAGGGCTGGGGCGTGGGCGAGCACGAATACCGGATCGTCCGCCACGAGCCCTGGATGGACGGAGACGCGCCGATCCGCCTGCCGGCCTCGCACCAGGACCAGGTGGTGAGCCTGCCGCCGGGGGCTGCGGTGTTCGCGGCCAGCGATTTCACGCCGTTCGCGGGCCTGGTCTGGCCGGACGCAAGGGCGATGTCGATCCAGCCGCACCCGGAGTTCGAGCCGGCCTACGCCATCGACCTGATCGAGCACCGGCGCGATGCGGTCTATCCCACGGACCAGGCCGATGCGGCGGTCGCCAGCTTCGCCCAGCCCGACGATCGCGCCCGCGTCGGCCGCTGGATCGCGAATTTCCTCAAAGGCGCAACATAGCCGCAAGGTCGGGGGTTTAGCCCTGAACCCAGACCCGCGGGAAATGCCATGGCGCCCTTGAAGTTTCTGATCGTGTTGAGCAGCGGTGGAGCGGCCTTGGCGGTGGGCCTCGGCGTCGATCTGCAGTCCAGGGGCTCGGACCTGCTGGCCATGATCAGCAATGCGCTCAGCGGGATCGGCTGAGGCCGCCCGCGCCTCCCTTGCGCCGTTGGGCGGCTCGCGCCGCGGCGCTGTTCTGCCTGGCCTTCGCCGCTTTCCAGATCGGGCTGGCGCTCGGCGCTCCGTTCGGCCACATCGCCTGGGGCGGATCGAGCGCGGTGCTGCCCAGTCCCATGCGCCTGGCGAGCGCCGGCGCGGCGGCCTATCTCGTCGTGGCGGCAGGATTGATGACGGTACGCGCCGGCGACTGGGGCCTGCGCTTGCCGGGCTGGCCGTTCCTTGTGTTCAACATCGTTCTGGCCGCGCAGCTGGCGCTGAACACGGTCGCGAACCTGGCGGCCAGAAGCGCGGAGGAACGCTACGGCATGGGCGCGGCCTCGGCGCTGGGGTGCCTGCTGTGCGTGACTGCGCTATGGCCCGGGCGGAAGACCTAGGTCCACGCCACCATCGGCGGCATGGAGCTCAGGATCGTCTCGATGTTGCCGCCGGCCTTGAGACCAAACATCGTGCCGCGGTCGTAGAGCAGGTTGAACTCCACGTAGCGGCCGCGGCGGACCAGCTGCTCGGCGCGGTCCTCGTCGGTCCAGGGTTCGTCCATTCGGTGACGCACGATTCTCGGGTAGACCTCCAGGAAGGCCTCGCCGACCGCCCGGGTGAAGGCGAAGTCGGCTTCGAAATCGCCGGTGTTCAGGCGGTCGTAGAAGATGCCGCCGACGCCGCGGGTTTCGCCCCGGTGCGGCAGGTAGAAGTACTCGTCGCACCAGGCCTTGAGTTTGGCGTACCGGTCCGGATCGAACGGATCGCAGGCGTCCTGCATCGCCTTGTGGAAAAGGACCGTGTCGTCGGCCTCCTGGCTGCGCTGCTCGGCCAGCATGGGGGTGAGGTCCGCGCCGCCGCCGAACCAGCTCTCCGCGGTCGACAGGAAGCGGGTGTTCATGTGCACGGTCGGGACCCGCGGGGACCGCGGATGGATGATCAGGCTGATCGAGGCAGAGACGTAGGATGGGTCCTGGTCGGCGCCCGGCATGGTCTTGGCCATCTCCGGTGAGAAGCGGGCGGTGGCCGCGGAGGTGTGGACGCCAGCCTTTTCGAACAGCCGACCCTTGAAATGGCCGCCGATCCCGCCGCCGACGCCGGTCTCCCGCGTCCAGGGGCGCAGGTCGAAGCGGCCGGGTCGGTCCGGGTAGAGCTCGGCCGGCGCCTCGTCCTCCAGGCGCTCCAGTTCGGAGATGATCCGGGTCTGCAGATCATCGAACCAGACCTTGGCGCGGTCGCGGCGGGCGAGGATTTCGGGGGGCAGGGCTGTGGGCACGCTTGGGGGCTCGGTCGACATGGCTGATTTGCTAGACTGAGGGCGCCCCGGTTGGAAAGCCATTGATCTGGCGCAAGCCTTCGGAGAGCGCGATGGCGGCGCTCACCGTCAGGTTCAGCGACCGGGCGCCGGGCGCCAGGGGAATGAACAGCCGCGCGTCGGCGGCCGCATGCACCTCCTCAGGAGCGCCTGCGCTCTCGCGACCGAACAGCAGGGTGTCGCCGGGCAGGAACGAAAAGCCGTGCAGGCCGCTCGCGCCTTTGGTGGTGAAAAGCACCAGCCGGCCTTCCTTTCGCTCCGGCGCGCCGAGGAAATCGGCCCATGTGGCGTGCCGCGTCAGGTCCGCCAGCGCTCCGTAATCCATGGCCGCGCGGCGCACGCCGGCGTCGGAAAACGGGAAGCCGCAGGGCTCGATAACGTCGATCGGCACGTCCAGACAGGCGCCCAACCGAAGTGCGGCGCCGAGGTTTTGCGGAATGTCCGGTTGAAAAAGGGCCAAACGCATTCTAAGCGAACCGCGACGGGTCAGGCTGGGCTGGACAACGAATCAGGAAAGCGACCTCGCGGGGCGTCATTGGCGTTTTCGGCGAGCGGTTCTGGTGAGGGCGTTCAGCGCTGATCTGTCGTGACTTGAAAGGTCTTATCAGAGCCTCTGGTAGGGTCCAAAGACATGGCGCTCCCATCCGCTTCCTGGGGGCCTCGAACGAAGGGTAGCTTTAGGTGGCCGACACCGTAGCGGGCGCAAATCCCGATCCGCATGCTTCGGGCCCATCCCTGGGAGGGGAGGACCCGAACCGTCGCGACTTCATCCATATCGCCGCCGGCGTCGCCGCGGTGGGCCTGGTCGGCGGTCTCGCCTGGCCGTTCATCGACCAGATGAACCCCGCCGGCGACACGCTCGCGCTGGCCTCCATCGAGTTCGACCTGTCGAAGGTCGTCGAGGGCCAGCAGGTGGTGGTGAAGTGGCGCGGCAAGCCGCTGTTCGTCCGCTATCGCACGGCCAAGGAAATCGAAGCCGCGATCAAGGACGACCACGCCGACCTGCGTGATCCGGCCACCGACGAAAGCCGCCACAAGCCCGGCAAGTCCCAATATCTGATCCTGATCGGCGTCTGCACCCACCTGGGTTGCGTGCCGACCTTCGGGGGTGGCGATTACGGCGGCTGGCTCTGCCCGTGCCACGGCTCGGTCTACGACACTTCCGGGCGCATCCGCCGCGGTCCCGCCCCGCTGAACCTGGCGGTGCCGGATTACAGCTTCCTCTCCGACACCAAGGTCAAGGTGGGCTGATCAGATGAGCGGACACTCGACCTACGAGCCGAAGACCGGCCTCGAACGCTGGCTGGACAGCCGGCTGCCGATCATCCGGTTCGCCAACGACACCATTATCTCCTTCCCGACGCCGAAGAACCTCAACTACTGGTGGACCTTCGGGGGCGTCCTGTCGCTGATGCTGGGCATCCAGATCGTCACCGGGATCATCCTGGCGATGCACTACGTCCCGCACGTCGACTACGCCTTCAACTCGGTCCAGCGGATCATGCGCGACGTCAACTACGGTTGGTTGATCCGCAACCTGCACGCCAACGGCGCCTCGATGTTCTTCCTGGCGGTCTACATCCACATCTTCCGCAACCTCTACTACGGCTCCTACAAGGCGCCGCGCGAGGTGCTGTGGATCCTGGGCTGCGTGATCTACCTCCTGATGATGGGCACCGCCTTCTTCGGCTACGTGCTGCCCTGGGGCCAGATGAGCTTCCACTGCGCGGTGGTGATCACCAACCTGATCGGCGCCCTGCCGATCGTGGGTCCCTCGATCACCACCTGGCTGTGGGGCGGGTTCGCGGTGGATGATCCGACGCTGAACCGCTTCTTCTCGCTGCACTACCTGCTGCCGTTCATGATCGCCGGCGTCGTGGCGCTGCACGTCTGGGCGCTGCATGTGCCGGGGAACAACAACCCGACCGGCGTGAACGTGAAGTCCAAGGAAGACACCGTTCCCTTCCATCCGTACTACACGGTGAAGGACGGCTTCGCGATTTCGGTCTTCCTGATCATGTACGCGGTGTTCGTGTTCTACCTGCCGGAGACGCTGGGCGACGCGGCCAACTACATTCAGGCCAACCCGTTGCAGACCCCGCAGCACATCGTGCCGGAGTGGTACCTGCTGCCGTTCTACGCGATCCTGCGGGCGGTCCCGAACAAGCTGATGGGCGTGGTGGCCATGGGCGGCGCCATCCTGACGCTGTTCGTGTTGCCCTGGCTGGATACGTCGAAGGTGCGCTCCATGCGCTACCGCCCGACGATGCGGCTCTACTATTTCATCTTCATCTTCGCCTGCCTGGTGCTGGGCCTCTGCGGGGCGCACGCGCCGGACGACATGGTGATCCCCAACGTCGCGGGTCCCCAGTTCCTCGACGCCAACCTGAACAGCTATGTGTGGCTGTCGCGGGTGGGCGCGCTGTTCTACTTCGTCTACTTCTGGGTGATCACGCCGCTGATGGGTCTGACCGAGACCCCGCTGCCGGAACCGGAGTCCATCTCCTCGCCCGTCCTGTCGCATCCCGCCTCCGCGCCCGTCGGCGCGACGGCGTCGCCTGAAAAGAGGGGTTGAGCCTGATGCTGCGCAAAGGTTTCGCGTTCGCGGCGCTCGGGCTTGCCCTGTTGGCCGGTCCGGCGCTTGCCGCGACCACCAACGAGGAGCCTTCGAACGTCCACTGGTCGTTCGAAGGGCCGTTCGGCAAGTTCGACAAGGAACAGCTGCAGCGGGGGTACAAGGTCTATCGGGAGGTCTGCTCAGCCTGCCACTCGATGAACCTGATGTACTTCCGCAACCTCGGGCAGAAGGGCGGGCCGTTCTACGACCCGAAGTACCCCAACCCGAACAACAACCCGGTGGTGAAGTCGCTGGCCCATGACATCCAGGTCAAGGACATCGACACCGACACCGGCGACGTGATCTCACGTCCGGCGAACCCGGCCGACAAGTTCGCCGCGCCGTTCGCCAACGAATATGCCGCGCGCGCCTCGAACGGCGGCGCCCTGCCGCCCGACCTGTCGGTGATGGCCAAGGCCCGCGAGGGTGGCCCAGCCTACATCTATTCGCTGCTCACCGGCTTCAAGGCCGCGCCTGCGGGCCTGACCCTGCCGGCCGGCAAGTATTACGACCCCTACTTCGCCGGCGACCTGACCGGCAGCTGGCACGGATTGGCGAGCAAGGTTCCGGAAGGCGGCGCGAT
>DASRRU010000075.1:0-2318 GCA_035656795.1 Phenylobacterium sp.
GTTCAGGGCGGTGAAATGCTCCTGGCCGGCGGGAACGTCGTCCTCGGGGTAGATCGCGTTGATCGGGCACTCCGGCTCGCACAGGGTGCAATCGATGCACTCGTCCGGATTGATCGCCAGGAAGTTCTCGCCTTCGTAGAAGCAATCGACCGGGCACACCTCCACGCAGTCCATGAACTTACATTTGATGCAGGGATCCATCACGATGTAGGTCATGGCGGGCCGGGGGCCTCTCAAAGCTTACGAGCGGGCGCGGGTTTTTCACGGTCGAAGCCCCGGTGTCAATGCCGTCGAACCCCGGGGCCTACGAAGAAATCTCCAAGGGCGAATAGAGCCTTCGCGCTTCGGCGGGCGGTCCACGTCGATCGCCCAGCGCCAGAACCGTCACCGCGACCAGCTTGCCGCCCAGGGCGAAGACCAGCGCATCGCCGACCTTCAGCGGTCGGGCCGGCTTGTCGATGCGGCTTTCGTGGCCGGCGCGGGTCAGGCGGATGCGGCCTTCTTCGATGAAGGTTGCGGCCAGGGTGCGGGTCTTGAAGAAGCGGGCGCGCCAGAGCCAGACGTCGGCGCGGGTCGCTTCGGGGAGCCCAGGCTCGCTCATGACTGCCCCTGCGCGGTGCGACGCCGGCGCCTCGGCCGGCGCACAGGCGCCGGGTCGCTCTTGAGGGCGGCGAGCGCGGCGAAGGGCGAGTTGGGGGCGACGATGGGCCGGTGCTCGATGGCGAACTCGCGCTCGCCGCGGCGGCGCCAGGCGGCCGCCTCGCCAGGGCGCTTCACCGCGGCGAAGCCCAGGCCCTTCAGGATCGTGCGCGCCTCGTCATCGCGCCAGCCCAGAGCCTCGCGCGCCTGGTCGGAGAGGACGACGCCGCCGTTCTGCCTGGCGCCGGCCCGTAGCAGCTCGTCCAGCCGCTCGAGCTGCTCCACCGGGACCGCCAGGCCCCGTACGGCGCGCAGTCCGAAGGCGGCGAGCGCGCGCGCAGGTGGCGTCTGGGCGGGAAGGCGGCTGAGCCTGTCTGTGGATGGCCGCCAGCCGGGTACGTCGCGCGCCGCCAGCGCCTGAGTCAGGGCCCGCGCGTCGGGCCTCAGCAGCGAAGGCATAAAGACCGAAAACGCCCCAAGTCGCACGCCGAGGCCGCGCAGCATGCGTCGCTCCACCTGGCTCAATTCCCGGACTTCGGTGCGCACGACGGCGCGGTCCAGCACCCCGCCCGCCTCGATCAGGCGATAGGCCAGGCCGCGGGCCAGACCCTTTATCCTGCCCTCCGCCACGGCGGCCTCGAGCTTTTTCAGCGCCGCCAGACGCCGGCCCGCCTCGCCGACCAGGAAAGCCTCCAGTCGCTGGGCCGCGCGCTGGCGCGCCGCGTCGTGGCCAAGTTCGCCCAGCAGGCGCACCTGCGGCCGGAAGGGCTCGCCGCCGGTCAGAACGCCCGCCGCCTCGCCGCGCCACAGCACCGTGCCGTCAGGGGACAGCGCAAAGGCTTCGTCGGGCTCGGCCGCCAGCCTGCCCAGCCGGCGTGCTATCTCCGGCCCCACCGCATGGGTGGCCGCGGCCCGCAGCGCCTTTTCCTCCAGCACCGAGGACCCCTGCGCAGGTTCGAACCGCACCCCGGTCAGCCGGCCCACGAAATGGCCCTCGACGGTCACATCCCCGTCGGTGGCGACGCCGGCCAGCATGTCCTCGCGCACCCTCAAGCCGCGCATCAGCGCGCTGGTTCGCCGGTCGACGAACCGGGCCATCAGCTTCTCGTGCAAGGTGTCGGAGAGCCGATCCTCCAGCTGGCGCATGCGGCCCTGCCAACCGGCCGGGTCGGCCAGCCAGTCGGGGCGGTTGGCCACATAGGCCAGGGTGCGGACACTGGAGAGCCGTGCGGCCAGGGTGTCGATCTCTCCGTCGATGCGGTCAAGGTGCCGGTATTGCTGGGCGATCCAGTCCTCCGGGATACGCTGGCGGCCGGTGGTCAGGTGCAGGAAGAACTCCTTGGCCAGGCCCATGTGCTCCTCGGCGGCGACCTTGCGGAAGTCCGGCGTCTGGCAGCATTCCCAGAGCTGTTCGATAACCGCTCGACCGCGGGCGCGGTCGAGAACTTCGGGGTCCTGGACCAGCTTCCGCAGGATGACCTCGTCCAGCGCCTCGGCCGACAGCTTCAGGCCCTCGCGGTCCGGTGACTTGGCCAAGGACGTGAGCAGGTTGGGGAGCGAGCCGAAGTCGAGCTTGGAGTTACGCCATTCCGCACCGGTCACCGGCTCGAAATGGTGCTCTTCCACGGCGCGGACGAGGTCTTCGTCCATGTCGTCGGCCTCTCCGGTGACGCCGAATG
>DASRRU010000076.1:0-17584 GCA_035656795.1 Phenylobacterium sp.
CGCCGGCGCCGAGGCCGAGGTCAAGGCGATGTGCGACAAGCTCCTCGCCAATACGGTGATCGAAAGCTACCGCGTGGAGGTGGCGTGAGAGGGCTGAGCGCTCGCATCGCCCTCACCTCACTCTCGCTCTGCGCCTGCGCACCGAAGCCGCAAAGCCCCGCCTTCGCGCCGATCCCCCTCGACTGCGCCGTGCCCTTCGACGTTCAGTCAGCAAGGATCACCGCCCAGCCGCACCTGCTGCCGGCGTCTCATGCGCCGGGCGAGCCCTATTTCTTCTATTCCACGGACACCGGCCGGGCTTCCTATCTGATCACCGAGAAGGGCGCGCCCGGCCACCCGGCGATCATGATGCAGACCGCCGAGGGCGGTCAGGTGAAGACCGTGGGCTGCGCCTACGGCGACAAGAAGGGCTACAACCAGCTGCTCGCCTATCTCGACTCCCTGAAGACCTGGACGCGCCGATGAACGGCTACCACCTCGCCCAGTTCAACGTCGCCCGCCTGATCGCCCCGATCGAGGCGCCGGCATCGGCCGCGTTCCGCGAGGCGCTGGACCAGGTCAATGCGCTCGCCGAGTCCTCGCCCGGCTTCGTCTGGCGCGCCACCGGGACCGGCTTCGACTCCGAAAAGCCCGCCGACGACATCGACCCGATGATCCTGGCCAATCTGTCGGTCTGGGAGAGCGCCGAGGCATTGGCCGCCTTCGCCTACCGCTCGACGCACGGCGGCTTCGTGCGTCGCGGCCGCGCCTGGTTCGAACCGGGTGAAGAGGCCCAGGTGGTGATGTGGTGGATTCCCGCCGGCGCCCTGCCGACCCGCGCCGAGGCCTTTGCGCGCCTGGAGCGCCTGCGCGCCGAGGGCGCCAGTAACCAGGCCTTTGACTTCAAGACCCGTTTTCCCGCCCCCGCCCGCCTGGAGACCCCCGCATGAAAGCCGCCGTCATCGTATTCCCCGGCTCCAACTGCGACCGGGACTGCAAGGTGGCGATCGAGCGGTCCACCGGGGCCCATGTCGACATGGTCTGGCACGGCGACACGGAGCTTCCGAGCGGCCTTGACCTGATCGTCCTGCCGGGCGGC
This sequence comes from Phenylobacterium sp., assembly GCA_035656795.1. Taxonomy (GTDB): domain Bacteria; phylum Pseudomonadota; class Alphaproteobacteria; order Caulobacterales; family Caulobacteraceae; genus Phenylobacterium. The sequence continues at coordinate 1,079 of DASRRU010000076.1, forward strand.
TTCGCCTATGGCGACTACCTTCGCTGCGGAGCCATGGCGGCGCTGTCGCCGGTGATGACGCAGGTCAAGGCCGCGGCCGAGCGCGGCGTGGCCACCGTCGGCATCTGCAACGGTTTCCAGGTGCTGTGCGAGGCGCAGATGTTGCCGGGGGCTCTCCTGCGCAACGAAAAGCTGAAATACGTCTGCAAGGCCGTCGACCTGGAGGTCACCAACGCCCAGACCCGCTTCACCGCCGGCTACGCCGGCCGCCGCCAGATTGTCATGACGATCGGCAACGGCGAGGGCAATTTCTTCGCCGACGAGCCCACGCTCGACCGGCTGGAAGGCGAGGGCCAAGTCGTTTTCCGCTATCTGGAAAACCCCAACGGCTCGTCGCGCGGCGTGGCGGGCATCGTCAACGCCAGGGGCAATGTCCTGGGCATCATGCCCCACCCCGACCGCGCCTTCGAGCCCGAGCTCACTTCGGCGGACGGCGCCATCCTCTTCCAGAGCGCGCTCGCGAGCGCCTAGGACCAACATCCATGACCCTGAAGACCCTGGCGCTCGGCGCCCTCGCCGCCCTTGTGCTCGCCGCCCCGGCGTTCGCCCAGTCGCCCGCCGGCCCCGAGATCACGCCCGACATCCCGGCCAGGTTCGAGAAACCCACGGCCAACAACGACTGGGTCAAGCGCACGGTGATGATCCCCATGCGCGACGGGGTGAAGCTCTACACCGTCATCGTCATGAAGAAGGGCACGAAGGACGGCCCGATCCTGCTGACCCGCACGCCCTATAACGCCAAGAAGCGCGCCGAGCGGTTCGACAGCCCGCACATCACCGACGAGCTGGCCCAGATGGACGAGCCCTTCGTCAACGACGGCTACATCCGCGTCTACCAGGACATCCGCGGCAAGTACGGATCAGAGGGCGACTACGTCGTCACCCGTCCGCTGGTCGGGCCGCTGAACCACACCGGCGTCGACCACGCCACCGACACCTACGACACCATCGACTGGCTGGTGAAGAACGTCCCGGAGACCAACGGCCGGGTCGGCATGATCGGCTCGTCCTACGACGGGTTCACCACGCTGATGGGCCTGATCAACCCGCACCCGGCGCTGAAGGCCGCCGTGCCGCAGAGCGCTATGGTCGATGGCTGGATGGGCGATGACTTCTTCCACTACGGCGCATTCCGCACCACCAACCTGGACTACATCGCCCATCAGATGACCGCGCGGGGCGAAGGCTCTGGAATTCCGCGCGAAGCCCTGGACGACTATTCCAACTTCCTGCGCGCAGGATCGATCGAGGACTACGCCAAGGCCGCCGGCCTCGACCAGGTCCCCTACTACCGCAAACTCACCGAGCACGCGGCCTACGACGCCTTCTGGAGCGAGCAGGCGCTGGACAAAGAACTGGCCCGCCAGCCGCTGAAGGTGCCCACCATGTGGGTCGGCGCCCTGTGGGACCAGGAGGACATGTGGGGGACTATCCACGCCTACCTGGCCACGGAGCCCAAGGATAAGAACAACGACATGAACTACCTGGTGCTGGGGCCCTGGCGGCATTCCGGCGTCAACTACGAGCAGCGCCAGCTGAACTCGCTGAAGTTGCCTGGCGACACCGCCACGGAGTTCCGGACGACGGTTCTCAAGCCCTTCCTGGACGAGCATCTGAAGACCAATGGTCCCAAGGCCAACACCCCGCCGGTGTTCATCTTCCGCACCGGCGACATGCAGTGGGACCGCCTGCCCAAGTGGCCGCTGGCCTGCGAAGAGAGCTGCACGGGCAAGATGAAGTCACTCTACCTGCAGCCCGGCCTGGGCTTGGGCTTCCGGGCGCCCGCCGCCTCCGGACCGGCCTATGACGAATATGTCTCCGACCCGGCCAAGCCCGTGCCCTACGTTCGCCGTCCCGTCCGCACCGACGACGGCGACCAGTGGCGCTACTGGCTGACCACCGACCAGCGGTACGTCGACGACCGCACCGACGTGCTGACCTACACGGGCGACGTGCTGACCGCCCCGGTCCGTATCTCCGGCGCCCCGATCGTCAACCTCTTCGCGGCCACCAGCGGCACAGACAGCGACTGGGTCGTGAAGATCATCGATGTCTACCCCGACACCGTCCCGAGCCAGGTCGAGATGGGTGGCTACGAATTGCCGATCGCCATGGACATCTTCCGCGGCCGCTATCGCGAGAGCTTCTCGACGCCGCACGCCATCCCGGCCAACGCGGTCGAGAAGTACCGATTCGTCATGCCGACGGCCAACCACGTGTTCTTGCCGGGCCACCGGATCATGGTGCAAATCCAGTCGAGCTGGTTTCCGCTCTACGACCGCAACCCGCAGACCTTTGTTCCGAACATATTCTTCGCCAAGCCGGCCGACTATCAGAAGGCGACCCAGCGGATATTCCACTCCGGCGCCCAGGCGACCAATATCGAGCTGCCGGTGGTGGAGATGCATTGATCCGTCTTACTGGATCAGTATGTTGCGCCCGCGCCGCATCGCGACTTGGTAACAATGCGAAATGCTGGCGCCGCGTTTCGGAAAGATGATGGCGTCATTAGTCCCCTTCGAAGCGCTGAGTCTGCAGCTTCCTCCCACCGACCCGCAATGGGCTGCCATTTCGAGTTAGGTCCCGCGGGTGCGTTCCCAGATCAAGATTCACCCATTGCCCGTGCTCGCGATCGCCCTGCTGCTGACGGCGTGCGGAGCCAAGGAAGCCAAGAAGCCGCAGCGGATTCCCGAGGTCGGCTATGTCGTGCTCAAGACCCAGGATGTACCCCTGGAGGTTGTGCTCGGCGGCCGAACCAACGCCTTCGAAATCTCCGATGTGCGGCCGCAGGTGAACGGCGTGATCAAGGTCCGCAAGTTCGTCGAGGGCAGCGTCGTCAAGCAGGGCCAGACGCTCTACGAGATCGATCCCAGCCTCTATCAGGCGGCTGTCGCTCAGGCTGCGGCCAACCTGCAGAACGCTGAGGCGACACGCGACGCCGCCGTCGCCAAGGCGGCCCGCTACAAGCCCCTCGCCGACATAGAGGCGGTCGCCAAGCAGGACTACACCGACGCCGAGGCCCTTGCGAAACAGGCGATCGCCCAGGTCGCCCAGAACAAGGCGGCGCTCGACACCGCGAAAATCAACCTGATGTACACCACCGTGCCTGCGCCGATCTCCGGCCGCATCGGCCGTTCGCTGGTGACCACCGGGGCGCTGGTGACGGCGGGCCAAACCACCCCGCTCGCCAATATCCAGCGGCTCGACCCCATCTATGTCGACATCACCCAGTCCAGCGCCGACGAGGTGGCCCTGCGCCGCGCCTTGTCTTCAGGCGGGGTGACGCCGTCAGAGGCCAAGGTCCAGCTGACCCTGGAGGATGGCAGCACCTATCCCCTGCCGGGACGCATCGAGTTCTCCGAGACCATCGTCGACCAGACCACCGGATCGGTCACCATCCGGGCGAGTTTCCCAAATCCGCAGGGCCTGCTGCTGCCGGGCATGTTCGTCCGCGCCAAACTGAGCCAGGTCACCGCCCGTAACGCCATCCTTGTGCCGCAGCAGGCCGTCAGCCGCGATCCGCGCGGCAATGCGACCGTGTATCTCGTCGGGCCCGACAATAGGGCGGCGCAGAAGGCCGTCTCCGCCGATCGGACCGTGGGGCCCGACTGGCTGGTCGCCAGCGGGCTCAGCGCGGGGGACAAGGTGATCACCGAGGGTCTCGACCGGGTGAAGCCGAACCAGCCGATCAAGCCCGTGCCCGCCGGATCCCCGCCGCACAAGCCTAGCCCGGGCTCCGGCGACAACTCCGGCGACCGGCATCGGGGCTAGTCCCAGATGATCTCCCGCATCTTCATCGACCGTCCGATCTTCGCCTGGGTGATCGCGATCGTCATCATGCTGGCAGGCGCGGGCTCGATCAGCGCGCTTTCGGTCGAGCAGTATCCCGACATCGCCCCGCCGCAGGTCAATATCCGCGCCACCTATCCCGGCGCCTCGGCCGAGGTCCTGGAAGCCAGCGTCACCCAGGTCATCGAGCAGCAGCTCACCGGAATCGACGGGCTGATCTACTTCCAGTCCACGTCGGACTCGTCCGGCAACGTGAACGTCACGGTCACCTTCGTGAAGGGCACCAACCCGGACATCGCCCAGGTGCAGGTGCAGAACAAGGTGCAGCAGGCCCTGCCGCGCATGCCCCAGGAGGTGCAGCAGCAAGGCCTGGTTGTCGCAAAGTCCAATCCGGACTTCCTGCTGATCGCCTCGATCTACGACAAGACCGACCGGCAGAGCAGCGCCGATGTCTCCGACTATGTGGTCTCCAACCTGCAGGAGCCCATCGGCCGGATCGCCGGCGTCGGCGACTTCCGGGTGTTCGGCGCCCAGTACGCCATGCGCATCTGGCTTGACCCCTACAAGCTGGCCCGCGTCAACGCGGTGCCGGGCGACGTGATCAGCGCCATCCAGGCCCAGAACACCCAGGTCGCCGCTGGCCAGATCGGGGCCCTGCCCTCGGGCGACAGCCAGATGCTGAACGCCACGGTCACCGCCCATTCGCGCCTGACCACCGCCGACCAGTTCCGCAAGATCATCATCAAGACCCAGACCGACGGGTCGAAGGTGCTGCTGGGCGACGTGGCCCGTGTCGAACTCGGCAGCGAGAACTACTCGACGCAGAGCCGCCTGAACGGCCACCCGGCCTCGGGCATCGCCGTCAACCTGGCCCCCGGGGCCGACGCCCTGAAGACCGCGGAGCTGGTGCGCTCAGCCATCATCGAGCGGTCGAAGTCCTTCCCGCCCGGCTACGAGTACTCCTTCCCCAACGACGCCACGGCCTTCATCAAGCTGTCGGTCCGCGAAGTGGTGCAGACCCTGATCGAGGCCATCATCCTGGTGGTCATCGTCATGTTCATCTTTCTGCAGAGCTGGCGCGCCACGCTGATCCCCGCCATCGCCGTTCCGGTGGTTCTGCTGGGCACCTTCGGCATCCTGGCGATGTTCAATTACAGCATCAATGTGCTGACCCTGTTCGGCCTGGTGCTGTCCATCGGACTGCTGGTCGACGACGCCATCGTGGTCGTCGAGAACGTCGAGCGCGTGATGGCCGAGGAGCCAGGGATCTCCGCACGCGACGCCACGATCAAGTCCATGGACCAGGTGCAGACTGCGCTGATCGCCATCGCCATGGTGCTGTCGGCGGTGTTCCTGCCGATGGCCTTCTTCGGCGGCTCGGTCGGCGTGATCTATCGCCAGTTCTCGATCACCATCGTCTCATCGATGGTGCTGTCGGTGTTCGTGGCGCTGACCCTGTCGCCGGCGCTCGCCGCGACCCTGCTGAAGCCGCCCGGCGAGGAGCACCACAACAGCAATCTCCTGGACCGGGCGCTCGCCAGGTTCGGCGGCCGCTTCAACACCTGGTTCAACAAGACGGCCGACCGCTATCTGCAGGGCGTCAAATGGGTGATCGGCAAGACGCGGGTCACGATGATCCTCTACGCCGTGCTCGTGGCCGCGCTGGTCTTTGTGTTCCTGCGCATGCCCACCAGCTTCCTGCCCGTCGAGGACCAGGGCACGGCCCAGTTGCAGGTCACCTTGCCGCCTGGCGCCACCATGCCCCGTACGCTGGCGGCGGTGAAGCAGGTCGAAAAGTACTTCCTGACCCAGGAGAAGGCCGGCACCACCGCGGTCTACGCCGTGTTGGGCCAGAGCAACCAGGGCTCCGGTCAGAACGCAGGCCGCGGCTTCATTTCCTTCAAGCCGTGGGACGAGCGCAAGGGCAAGGACCAGACGTCGGCGGCGATTACCGCGCGAGCCACCAAGGCCATGGCCGGCCAATTGCGCGACGCGCAGTTCTTTGCGCTGAACCCGCCACCGGTGCGCGGGCTCGGCCAGTCCAGCGGTTTCACCATGGAACTGCTCAACTCCGGCGGCCTCAGCCGCCAGCAGTTCAAGACCGAGATGAATCAGCTTCTGACCGAGGCCCGCAACGACCCGGTGCTGACCGGCGTGCGCCAGAACTCGCTCGACGACAATCCGACCCTGCTGGTCAACATCGACGAGGAAAAGGTGGGCGCCCTCGGTATACCGCAGGCCCAGGTCGACCAGACCCTCGCCGTCGCCCTGGGCGGCAACTATGTGAACGATTTCGTGGACCGCGGCCGGGTGAAACGGGTCTTTGTCCAGGCCGACCAGCAGTATCGCAGCCGGCCGGAAGACCTCGGCGCCTGGTACGTCCGCTCATCCAATGGCGCGATGGCGCCGTTCTCGGCCTTCTCGCAGATCAACTGGGCCCAGGCACCGAACACGCTCGGCCGCTTCAATGGGGTCTCCAACTACGAGATCCAGGGCGATTCCGCCGAAGGCCGCAGCTCCGGCGAGGCCATGGACCACATCTCCGCGATCGCCGCCAAGCTGCCGGGCGTGTCCGTGGCCTGGAGCGGCCTTTCCTATCAGGAGCGGCTATCGGGCGGTCAGGCGCCAATGCTCTACGCCGTTTCGCTGCTGGTGGTCTTCCTGTGCCTGGCGGCCCTCTATGAGAGCTGGTCGGTGCCGTTTTCGGTGATGCTTGTGATTCCGCTGGGCCTCCTGGGCGCGGCCCTGGCGGTCGCGGCGCGAGGCCTCACCAACGACGTCTACTTCCAGGTCGGCCTGCTCACCACCATGGGCCTGTCGGCCAAGAACGCGATCCTGATCGTCGAGTTCGCCGAGGGCGAGGAGCGACGCGGCAAGAACTCTTTCGACGCCGCCATCGAGGCCGCGCGCCTGCGGCTGCGCCCCATCCTGATGACCAGCCTGGCCTTCATTTTCGGGGTCTTCCCCCTGGCCATCGCCACCGGAGCGGGCGCGCAAAGCCGCATCGCCATCGGCACGGCGGTGATCGGCGGCATGCTGACGGCCACCATCCTGGCGATCTTCTACGTGCCGCTGTTCTTCGTCCTGGTGCGCCGCATCTTCCGCAACCGCCACGCACCGGACGCCCATTCGACCGGAGAGACCGCGCAAGAGACCCCGGCATGAGGAAACTGCTGGCCATCGCAATGAGCGGCGCTGCGCTCGCCGGCTGCACGCTGGAGCCGCACTATGTGCGCCCGACACCCGCCGCGCCGCAGGCGTGGCCGGTGGGCGAGGCCTATCCGACGACGCCGGCCGCGCCCCTGCCGTCGCTCAGCTATCGCGAGGTCTTCAAGGACCCGCGCCTGCAGGCAATCATCGCCCGCGCCATCGCCAACAATCAGGACCTGCAGGCGGCGATGGCCAATGTCGTTATCGCCCGCTCGCAGTATCGGGTGCAGCGCGCCGAACTACTGCCCCACATCGGGGCCAGCGGCGGCGTCACCGAGACGCACACCAAGGTGCAGGTGGTCAACCCGGGCGGCGGCGTAACCGCCCCTCGCGAAACCACGCGAAGCGACAGCGTCGATATCGGCTTCAGCGCCTTCGAGCTCGACCTCTTCGGGCGTATTCGTTCGCTGACCCATGCCGCACAGGCCCAGTACTTCGCCAGCCAGGCCGGCATGCGCCAGGCGCGCCTGACGCTGGTCGCCGAGGTGGCCGCCGCCGACCTGACGCTCGCCACGGACCGCAGCCTGCTGACGATCGCCAAGGACACCGTCACCAGCGCCAAGAAGTCCGTCGACCTGACCCAGGCCAGGCTCAGCGGCGGCATCGCCGCGCGCACCGACCTGCGCCAGGCGCAGACCGTGCTGGAGCAGGCCAATTCCGACGTCGCAAACCTCACCGCTATCGTGGCCCAGGATCGCAACGCGCTCGAGCTGCTGGTCGGCGCGCGGGTCGCCGACACCGACCTGCCGGCCTCCATCGAAGAGGTCGATGGCCTGCTGGCCGAAGCGCCCGCAGGTCTCGATTCTCACATCCTGCTGCGGCGGCCCGATGTCGTGCAGGCCGAGTACAACCTGCGCGCCGCCAACGCGCAGATCGGCGCGGCGCGGGCCAATTTCTTCCCGACCATCGACCTGACCACCCTGGCCGGCGCCGCCAGCCCGGCGCTGGGCCAGCTGTTCAACGGCAGGAATTTCAACTGGACGGTCTCCGGCTCCGCCGCCCAGACCATCTTCGCCGGCGGCGCCAACGTCGCCAACCTGTCCCTGGCCAAGGGCCAGCGGCAGCTGGCGCTGGCCCAGTACCAGAAGGCGATCCAGGTCGCCTTCAGCGAGGTCGCCGACGCCCTGGCCCGCCGGGGCACGATCGACGCCCAGCTCGCCGCCCAGGCCAACCTGGTCGCCGACGCCACCGACCAACTGTCGCTGGCCACCGCGCGCTACCGCGAGGGCGTCGATCCGTTCCTGAACACGCTGATCGCCGAGCGCACCCTCTATCAGGCGCGGCAGACCCTGGCCGCATCTCGCCTCACCCGCGCCGACAACCTGGTGACCCTCTACCGCACCCTCGGCGGCGACGAGCTGATCGACACCGAGCCGCCGCCCAGGCTCACCCTCGCGCGCTAGACCCTGTCCCGGGCTCCAGCGGGCCCAGGCGCCGTCGGGGCATGCTTGCCGCGACGCCTGTCAGGACTAAGGTGGCTGCAGGCGAACAGGGAGATCAGGGCCATGGCGGATTTCGGCGCCGACATTGAGCTTGAGGACTTCCGCGCCGAGGCCGGCGCCTGGCTGAAGGCCAATTTCCCCGCGTCCCTGGCCGGCAAGGGCCAGCTGGCGATGGCCGAGCGCCAGACGCCCGGCGAAGACCTCGTGGCCTGGAAGAAGGCCATAGGCGAGAAGGGCTGGGCGACTCCCGGCTGGCCGACCCAATACGGCGGCGGCGGCCTGTCGTCCGCCCAATCCCGCGTCCTGGCCCAGGAGATGGCCAAGATCGGCGCCTTCAACCCCCTGTTGTTCGGCATGGGGATCACCATGATCGGCCCGACCATCCTCGACTACGGGACCGAAGCCCAGAAGGCCCAGCACATTCCTCCCATCGTCCGGGGCGAGGTGCAGTGGTGCGTGGGCTATTCCGAGCCCAACGCGGGCTCCGACCTTGCCTCGCTGCAGACCAAGGCGGTCGATGCCGGCGACCGGTGGATCATCAACGGCCAAAAGACCTGGACCAGCGGGGCCCAGTACTCCGACTGGTGCGGCCTGCTGACCCGAACCGACCCGAGCGCGAAGAAGCACGACGGCATCTCCTTCATGCTGGTCGACATGCATCAGCCGGGGATCGAGACCCGGCCCATCGCGCTGATCGCCGGCGCGTCGCCCTTCTGCGAGACCTTCTTCACCGACGCGGTCGCCCCCAAGGAGGCGCTGCTTGGGCAGCTGAATGTGGGCTGGACGGTGGGCAAGCGCCTCCTGCAGCACGAACGCGCCAGCCAGACCGGCGCCATCGGCGGCGGCCGCCAGGCGCCCCTCAGCCAGATCGCAAAACGCTATGGGGAGCTCGACGCCGAGGGCCGCATCGCCGACCTGGACCTGCGCACCCGCCTCGTGCGCCACGAGATGGACGCCAGGACGCACGCCCTCACGCTCGCCCGGGTCTTGGCCGAGTCCAAGGAGGCCAACGGCGCAACCAACGGCGCCTCGGTGCTGAAGAACTCCGCCACCCACGTCGCCCAGACCCGCGCCGAGCTGACGCTGGAGATCATGGGCGGGCAGGGCCTCGGCTGGGAGGGCGAGGACTTCACCCGCGAGGAGCTCGAGACGGTGCGCGGCTGGCTTGGCGGCAAGGCCATGTCGATCTACGGCGGCTCCGCCGAGATCCAGAACAACATCATCTCCAAGCGCATCCTGGGCTTGCCGGACACCACGCACTCAAGCTGATCTAGGTCCAGACGCAAGAAAGGCCGCCCTCGCGGGCGGCCTCTGCCGCTTCCTTGTGACCGCGCAGGACCAAGATCCTGGGAAGCGTCGCGGGGCCCCTCGCCCCGGCGCCGGGCGGACCAGACGCCGTTGCCGACTTTGTTCGCCCAAGGCGCAGATCCGCGCAAGCGTCGAGGCGTCGCATGCGAACCGTTCCCTTCGCTCTGTGCCCACCGCGCCACGCCCCGAAATGGCCCCATTGGGACCCCGGCGCGGCCACATGCCGGCTGTCTGATGTGACCGTCGGCTGATCGGCATCCGGTCGGATCCTGAACAGCCCCCCCAGCCCCCTGATTGGGCGCAGGTCGGCCGACGCCCCCTCCCCCACATCCTTCGCGACGCCACGAAGCGCCATCGGCTGCATCTGAGCGGTCCGCGCCTATCGCGCTCGGCCACGAGTCCGGCTAGAAGCCCGCCATGAGTGTCGCGCCCTCCAAGACCATGGCCGAAACGGCCGCTGAATTCGGCCTAAGCGCCGCCGAGTACGGCGTGATCGTCCAGCGCCTGAATCGCGAGCCCAACCACGTCGAGCTGGGCGTCTTCTCGGTCATGTGGTCCGAGCACTGCTCGTACAAATCGAGCAAGATCCACCTCGGCAAATTCCCCACCACTGGCCCCAAGGTGATCTGCGGGCCGGGCGAGAACGCCGGGGTCATCGATATCGGGGATGGCCAGGCCTGCATCTTCAAGATGGAGAGCCACAACCACCCTTCGTACATCGAGCCCTACCAGGGCGCCGCCACCGGCGTCGGCGGCATCATGCGCGACGTCTTCACCATGGGCGCACGGCCGATCGCGCTGCTGAACGCCCTGCGTTTCGGCGATCCCAGCCATCCAAAGACCAGGCGACTGGTTTCCGGCGTCGTGTCCGGCATCGGCGGCTACGGCAACTGCGTGGGCGTGCCGACGGTCGCCGGCGAGACCAACTTCCACCACGGCTATGACGGCAACATCCTGGTCAACGCCATGTGCGTGGGCCTGGCCGACGCCGACAAGATCTTCTACTCCGCCGCGCCGGCCGCCGGCCTGCCGGTGGTCTATTTCGGCTCCAAGACCGGCCGCGACGGCATCCATGGCGCCACCATGGCCTCCGCCGAGTTCGACGACGCCTCCGACGAGAAGCGCCCCACCGTCCAGGTCGGCGACCCCTTCGCCGAGAAGCTGCTGATCGAGGCCACCCTGGAACTGATGGCCTCCGGCGCGGTGGCCGCCATCCAGGACATGGGCGCCGCGGGCCTCACCTCCTCCTCGGTCGAGATGGCCGGAAAGGGCGGCGTCGGCATCGCGCTCGACCTCGACGCCGTGCCCCAGCGCGAGGAGGGCATGAGCGCCTACGAGATGATGCTCTCGGAAAGCCAGGAGCGGATGCTGGCGATCCTCAAGCCCGGCCGCGAGGCCGATGGCGAGCGCATCTTCGCCAAGTGGGGCCTGGACGCCGCCACCATCGGCTGGACCACCGACACCGGCCGGCTGGTCCTGAAGCACAAGGGCGAGACGGTCTGCGACGTGCCGCTGGCTCCGCTGTTCGACGACGCGCCGCTCTACGATCGTCCCTGGACCGCGCCAGACCTGCAGCCGCGCCTGACTGCGGCGGACGTTCCCGCGCCTGCCGACTATGCCGCCGCCGTGCTCAAGCTGATGAGCGCCCCCGACATGGCCTCGAAGCGCTGGCTTTGGGAGCAGTACGACCGCCATGTGATGGCCGACACGCTGGAGGACTCCTCGACCGGCGCCGACGCCGGCATCGTGCGCGTTCACGGAACCCGGAAGGCGCTGGCCGTCACCTCCGACGTCACGCCCCGCTACGTCCAGGCCGACCCCTACGAGGGTGGCAAGCAGGCCGTGGCCGAGGCCTGGCGCAACCTCACCGCCGTGGGCGCCGAGCCCATCGCCATCACCGACAACCTCAACTTCGGCAACCCCGAGCGCCCGCAGATCATGGGCCAGATCGTCCGCGCCATCGAAGGCATGGCCGAGGCCTGCCGGGCGTTGGACTTCCCCGTCGTGAGCGGCAACGTCAGCCTCTATAACGAGACCAACGGCGCGGCCATTCCGCCGACGCCGACCGTCGGCGCCGTCGGCCTGATCGCCGACTATGCCCATCGTGCCGATTTCAGCTCGATGAAGTCCGGCGACGCGCTGGTGCTGGTCGGCGAGACCATCGGCGAGCTCGGCGCCTCGATGTACCTGCGCGAGGTCCTGGGCCGCGAGGAAGGCGCCCCGCCGCCGGTCGACCTCAGCGTCGAGCGCCGCAACGGCGACTTCGTGCGCAACCTTATCCAGTGCGGCCAAGTCTCTGCCGTGCATGATCTTTCTGACGGCGGCCTGATCGCAGCTCTCGCCGAGATGGCGCTGGCCTCCAACACCGGCGCCCAGCTGCTGGCGACGGCTGACGCCCCGGACCACGCCTGGCTGTTCGGCGAGGACCAGGCCCGCTACCTGGTCGCAACCTCCGCCCCCTCGGCCTTGCTGGCCGCCGCCGAGGCCGGCGGCGTTCCTGCCCGCGTGGTCGGCGAGGCCGGCGGCGACGACCTCGCCCGCCCGGGCCTGTTCAGCCTCAGCCTCGATGCGCTGCGCACCGCCCACGAAGACTGGCTGCCCGGTTTCATGGGCGCATGAGCCACCTCGCCCATCGTATCGCGATGACGGGCGACAGCCTGGGCGGCGGCTCCACAACAACGAGATGGGAATGAGAGATGAGTGACACCGCGATGCGCCCCCACCTCGCCTATGCGCGCACCCTGATCGGCCAGCCGGGCTCCCGCGCGCTGATCCCAACGCCCGCCGCGGTGCTCGACCTCGACGCCTTCGAGGCCAACGTGGCCAGGATGGGCGCGCGCGCGAAAGCCGCCGGCCTGGCGCTGCGTCCGCATTCCAAGTCCCACAAGACCTCCGCCATCGCCGAACGCCAGATCGAGGCCGGGGCGGTCGGCATCTGCTGCGCCAAGCTGGCCGAGGCCGAGGCCATGGCCGCCGCCGGCATCGGGGCGATCCTAGTCACCTCCCCGATCGCCGGGGCCGCCAAGGCCGAGCGCGCCGCGACGCTGGCCGCGACCCTCCCCGACTTCCGCATCGTCATCGACCACGCCGACGGCGCAGCCGAGCTCGGCGCGGCCGCAAAAGGGCCCATCCAGGTGCTGATCGACGTCGATCCGGGCATGGGCCGCAGCGGGGTCCACAACGCGGCCCAGGCCGTCGAGGTGTTCCGCGCCATCGCCGCCCAGCCGAACCTCAAATTCCTCGGCGTGCAATGCTACGGCGGCAACTGGCAGCACATCGCCGGCGCCAATGCGCGCGCCGCGGCCGTCGCCGACGGCATGGCCTATCTCTCCACGGTCCTCGCCGCCCTGCGCGAAGCCGGGGCGAAGATCGGCGTGGTCACCGGCGGCGGGACGGGTTCCTTCGCCGCCGACGCGGCGCAGGGCGTGCTGAGCGAGGTGCAGCCCGGCTCCTATCCGTTCATGGACCGCGACTATCGCGACGCCCTGCAGGGGGACCCGGACGGCGCCTTCGAACAGAGCCTGGTGATCGCCACGACGGTCATCAGCGCCAACCATCCGGAGTGGGTGACCGTGGACGGCGGCCTCAAGGCCTTCTCGACCGATGGCCCGATGCCGGTGGCCCTGACGCCGAAATTCGCCGACAGCGCCTATCGCTTCTTCGGAGACGAGCACGGGCGGCTGGCCCGCCCGCCGGGCGAGGCCGTGACCCGCGGCGAGCGCGTCGACTTCGCGCCTGGACACATCGACCCGACCCTCGACCGCTACGACGTCATCTACCTGGTGCGCGGCGACACGCTCGTGGAGATCGCCCCCGTGGAGGCGCGCGGCGCCTCGCAATAGGCCCTGCCGCGCCGAGCGTCCTCACGGCGAAGCCAGTGGCTAGCTGATCCCGTCGGGAACCCCGTTGGTGATCGGCGGTGGGGCGCAGGACCCGGCGCGGGCCTGGACCACGTAGAACAGCGCTCGACTGGCGGCGAAGGCGCTGTGTTCAGCCAGCGGCGTGGTCGGCTGACCGGTGGTGATGCTGTCGGCCTCAACGTCCGCCCCGGGTTGGTTCAGGGTCTGCTGATTCCAGCGCGCGAGCTGCACATTGCAGGCGGCCATCGCGGCCTCGGCCACGGCCCCGGCCGCGTCGTGCGCCCCGGCCAAGCTGTAGGCCCAGCGCTTCACACAGTTTTCCACCGGCGCCGCGCCCTCGGCGCCGGCCACGATCGGCGCAGCAGCCGTCTGCTTGAAGTCCGCGCACAGCTTAGGATTGGAGGCCATTTCGTGGCGCTCCTCACACCCCCCCAGGGTCAGGGCGGCAAGGGTCAGCAGGGCGGCTGCGGCATAGCGCTTCATGGGTCGGACCTCGATGGAAGGGGCTGGCCAAGGATTCGCGCGCCGGGAACGGCGACGCGCAGGGATTGCTTCAGCGGTTGTCGTTGGGCGTCGCCGGGACCACGGCGTTGCCATACTGGTCGTAGTAGAGCCGGCTGCGGGTTGGCGCGCCGTACTGCGCCGTGGAATAGGGCGAATTCGAATAGACGCGCCGGCCGTTGCGATAAGAGGCATGGCGGGAGGAGCCGCCGCAGCCGCTCTTGGCGATCTCATGGCCGACGACGGCGCCGCCCAGGCCTCCGATGATCGCCCCGCCGCCACCTCTCGAAATCGAGTTGCCCAGCAGCGCGCCGCCGACACCGCCGATCAGGGTGCCTGTGTTCTTGCGCGCCTCGCACGAGGCGTTGGCGTTCGTCGGACCGGCGATCAACGGCAGGGAAATGGCGGTCGCCAGTGCGGCGAGGGCGAGGAAATGGCGCATATCTGGGTCTCGATGCGTGGACTGAGACCTAGACAACGCGCCAGAGCTCAGCAGGATGCGAACCTAGCTCCACAATACGGTTGCGGCCCCGGTTGACCCCCGCCCAGGATCGCGCACCATCGCCCCCAAGATGACCCGCACCATCCTGATCTGGGCGCTTATCCTTGCCGCCGGGGCCTTCGCCCTTCAGTGGCTCGAATTCCAGTACCTGGCGCGGCGCTTCTCCTTCGAGATCTACGTGGGCGTGATCGGGACAGCCTGCGCCGTCGTCGGCGTGTGGCTGGGATGGAAGCTCACCGCGCGATCCGCCAATGGCGCCTTCGCCCGCAACGCCGCGGCCCAGGCCTCCCTCGGCCTCACGGGCCAGGAGATGAAGGTGCTGGAGCGGCTGGCCGCCGGCCAGTCCAACAAGGAGATCGCCCGCTCGCTCGGCCTCTCTCCCAACACCGTCAAGACCCACCTGGCCAACCTCTTCGCCAAGCTGGAGGTCGCCCGCCGCACTCAGGCCATCGGCAAGGCCCGCGACCTGCAGCTGATCCCGTGAAGGTCTCTTTCCGAATGGACCAGACGCACGATCTCACCCTTTCGGGCGATACCGCTCGCCAGGCCGCGCGGGCAGGCTCCCCGGGGAAACTCAAGGGAGCTCGCACAATGACCCGCATCATCCTCACCTACGGCCTGATCTCCGGCCTCGTCGTCATCGGCGCCAGCCTCGCCGTCATCGCTCTGCACGGCGACGACAACGTCTGGCTTGGCTACCTCATCATGCTGGTGGCGCTCTCCTCCATCCTGGTGGGCGTCAGGCAGCACCGCGACCAGGCGCTGGGCGGAGTGATCAGGTTCTGGCCCGCGCTGATGGTCGGCCTGGGCATCGCCGTCGTCGCCTCCCTGGTCTATGTGGCGGTCTGGGAGATCTACCTGGCCGCGACCCACTACACCTTCATGGACAAGTACGTGGACGCCATGCTGCGCGCCAAGCAGGCCGCCGGCGTCACCGGCGCGGCCTACGCCAAGGCGGTCGCCGACGGCGAGACCATGCGTCGCGACTACGCCAACCCGCTCCACCGGCTGCCGGAGACCTTCCTGGAAATCTTCCCTGTCGGCCTGCTGATCGCGCTGGCCAGCGCCGCCCTGCTCCGCAACCCGCGGTTCCTGCCGGCCCGCACGCAGGCCGTGGCGGCCTGAGCCCCGGAATACCCTCATGTCCTCCGTTTACCGATTTTGGACCCGCTCGGCCGCCCCGCTGCCCGCCTGGCCCCAGCCGGACACCTTCGAGCTGCGCGAGGCGCCGATCCCCGAGCCCCGCCCAGGCCAGGCTCTGACCCGGACGATCTACGTCAGCCTCGACCCCTACCAGTGGGGCTACAAAAAGCGCGGAGTCGAACCCGCCGGCGCGCCCTGCCACGCGCGCACCGTCAGCCAGGTCGTGACCAGCCGCATGGACGGCCTCGCGCCCGGCGATTTGGTCTTCAACACCAATGGCTGGGCCGAGTACGGCCTGATGGGCGAAGGGGTGGCGCGCCCCGGCTACATGATCCCCAGGAAGCTCGACCCAGCACAGGGCCGCATCTCCCAGGCGGTCGGTGTTCTGGGCATGCTCGGCCTCACCGCCTACGCCGGCATGATCCTGCAATGTGATCCGAAGCCCGGCGACACCGCGGTCGTCTCGGCGGCCTCCGGCGGCGTCGGCCAGATCGCCGGCCAGCTCGCCCGCCTGAGGGGCGCCCGCGTGGTCGGCATCGCCGGGCGCGAGGAGAAGTGCCGCTATGTGGTGGAGGAACTCGGCTTCGACGCCTGTATCTCGCGCCTGTCACCCAGTTTCGCCCAGGACCTGAGGGCTGCCTGCCCGGACGGCATCGACATCTATTTCGAAAATGTCGGCGGTGCGGTATTTGAGGCGGTGCTGCCGCTGTTC
>DASRRU010000077.1:0-11921 GCA_035656795.1 Phenylobacterium sp.
TCTTGGTGGGTCGGCTCCATAGGCGCCGGGATGGCGGGTGTGCACCGCGGTGACTTGCGCCGCCAGGTCGGCGAGAAGACGTTCCACAGTGCTGCAAAGTCCAGCCGCCGCCGCTCGACTGAGATTGCGATGCCCGGTGACTCCCAGGCGGAAGTTCAAGGTGGGGCGCGGCGGACTCTTGGCTGGGGACACTCGGATTATACTCCGCGCGCGTGCGGCAACACCACTGCAGCACTCCGTTTTCCATAGCGCATTCGCCCCGCCACGCCCACCACGCGTCAGACCAGCCTTCCGCGTGATGGACGATCACCATCACCGCAGCGTGCGGGTTTGAAGGTCGCGGCGGATTGGAAGAGTTCGAGAACGTTTCCGGTAGGGTCTTGAAGGCGGATCCGCTTGCCGCCGGGTCCTACGACTGTGGCGGTGCGGAACGGCGCGCCGGCGCGCGGGCAGGCGACTTCGGCCTCGATGTCGGTGGCCATCAGGTGGATGCGGTTCCAGCCGCCCGGGCCGGGCTTGCCGCCATCGGGCATGTGACGTCCGGCGGAGCTCATCGACGAACGGTCCCGCGTCTTAGAACGTCGGCAGTCCCCTCGGCTTCACCCCCGCCGGCAAGCCGAGCGCCGTGAACAGGCGATCCTGGCCGGTAGGGGGCGCCTGGCCGGGGTTGTGGAAGCCATGGCACTCGGAGCACTGGGCGCTGGCGAAGGCGGTGGTGTCGTGCTCGGTCTTGCCGTGGCAGGCCTTGCAGGTTGCGATCCCCTCGATCAGCAGGTCCTGAGAGCGGTCCGAGGTGCTGGCCTTGTGGCAGTCGGCGCAGACCGCCGCGCCCTTGCCGACGCCGGCGTGGGCCGCGACGGCGTGGTTGAAGTCGCCCCAAGGCAGGACGCGGTTGGCGAGGTGAACCGGCGCGATCTCGCCGCCCAGGGGGCCGGCGGAAGGGCGCACGGTGTGGCAGTCGACACAGAGGCCGCCGGGCGCCAGTGCGCGCCGCAGCACGGCGGGGTCGTCGCTGGGTGCGTTGGCCGGCGGCAGCGAGCCGCGCAGGACGCCCACGATGTTACGCATGTCGTGGTGGCGCAGGGTCTGCAAGGTCCCGCCGACCTGGGCGAAGGCCAGGGAGTGGCAGGCGGCGCAGTCGCGCTCCATCTCGATCGGCTTGAACCCGCCGCCATCCGGCCGGTGGCAGGACTGGCAGGTCAGCGCCGCGCCATAGCCGCGCGCGGCGCCGAGCGCCTCGCCCTGCCGCGCGACGCCGCCCACCGGGTTCATGTGAATGCGGTGCGAGAAGGTCAGCCCGTTCTGTTCCTGGGGCTGGCGGCTCAGCGCCACGCGCTGCAGCCGCGGCAGGGGGCCGTCGAAGCCGACGGTGATCAGCGGACGGAAGTCGGGGTGGCGGTTCCAGTCGGGGGTGTCGATCAGGCCGGTGGAGGGCAGGCGCATCTTCAGACGGCTGTGGCAGCCGGCGCAGTCGGTGACCACCACCAGGGCGGGCTTGCCCGGGCGGACCACGTCGGCGTTTTTGGGCACGGCCGGGTCCGGCGGGGCGGTGGTGTGCTCGCGGTGGCAACTCGCGCAGCGGTCGCTCGGGTGGTTCAGGGCGGTCGCGAAGAGCCCGGCGACCTGGCCGCGGATGGTGGCCGGCGGCGGCATGGCGCGCACCAGCTTCGCGGGGTCGGCGTGTTCGGAGACCAGAAGCGGCAGGAAGGGGCTCCCCTCGGCCGTGACCTTGGCGTCGATGCGGGCTGCGGCGGCCGGATCCGCGCTTGCCCTGTGGCAGCCGAGGCAGGTGTCATCGCGCACTGCCACGAAGGCCTTGGCGTGGCAGGCCTGGCAATCCTTGTCGAGAAAGGCGTGGGCCTTGGACAATGGGCCGGTCGACCACTGCTGGTCGGGATGGATGCGCGTGTTGTGCAGCCACACTCGGCCAGCCAGCGGCAGGATGAGGCACAGCGCCAGGATCGCGATGCCAAGCATCCAGGCCATCCTACGGCGTCCAAACAGGGGCGCCTTCAGCGAGAACAGGCTGACGGAGGCGTGGTGCTCCTCCTCACGGCGCATCACCGTGATCGCGATGTCGCCCTCGCCGCCCTGGCTGAGCAGCAGGTCGTATGCGCCAAAGGTCACCTTGTGGCCGCGGAGCACCTCGAGTTCGACGCGGGTCGCGGACTTGCCGTCCACCAGGAAGGGGCGCCCGCTCAGGGATTCGATGCTGACCCGGCCCCGGCCGGTGACCTTCAGGAGCGCATGCTCCATGTCGACCGCCAGGTCGGGCAGGTAGATGTCGCTCTCGACCGCGCGGCCGATCGAGGCGTCGTCCCATTCGAGACGCCTGGTGCGGACGATCTCGCCGCCACCCGCCTGGCGGGTGATCATCCGAAGGGTGATCGCCTGGGTCATGTCACCAGTACAGGAAGACGCTGATGATATGCACGCTCAGCGCCGCCAGCAGGGCGACGGTCGCCGGAACGTGGACGAAGAGCCAGGCCTCCAGCAGGGCGGTAATGTGTATTTGCCGCCGCGCCTGAGAGAGCGCGTCGGCCTTGCGTTGCATCAGGTCGGAGACCTTGCGCAGGGCGTCGGCCTCCGCGCCGTTTGCGTCCCGACGGGCGGGACGCAGCCGTTCCAGGGCGCGAAGGTTGGCGCAGTCGCCATAATAGCCGAGCAGCCGCCGCCAGAACCCGCCGCCGATATCAGTCGCCTCCAGGGACAGACGCACCAGGTCGGCGTCGTCTCGCTGCAACGGCTGGGCGGCTTCGTGGATCTGCTCGTCGAGGCCGTGGATCTGGGCCAGCATCTGCTTGCGTGTGGTCTCGCCGCGGTTGTTGCTGAGCGCGCTGGGCAGGGTCACGTAGGCCCAGACGCCGATGGCCCCCGAGCCGATCACCAGCAGCATCAGGCCGTAGGCCAGGGTGTGGACGTTCCAGCCGAAATGGAAGCCTGTGTGCAGGGTTGCGATGACGATCAGCGATAGGCCCAGGTAGACGTGCGCCGAGACCCAGGCCTTCAGCGAATAGTGGCCGTCGGTGATCGCCCGCTTGCGCAGGCCGAGCAGCGCCAGCCAGACGATCAGCAGAGCTCCGATGATCCCCAGCGCATAGCCGACGACGGTCCCGCCGCCGCGGTGCGGACGGGCGTCAACCAGGAAGTAGGCGGCGGCGACGATGACGCTGAGCGCCACCGCGACCTTGGCGAACAGGAATCCGCCATGCCGCAGGAAACTCTCGTGCGCCGCCGTCTTGCGCCGTTGTGTCTGCCCTCCAGCCACCGCCAAGGCTCAACCCCGATCCATATGGGCGACGGACAGGAATTCTTCCGGCGACACCCGGATCGCGGCGCCCGTCGGGCAGGCGCGGACGCAGGCCGGCCCGCCGGACTTGCCGCGGCACATGTCGCACTTGATGGCGACCTTGCCCTTTTCCACCGCGGCCTTGGGCTGCTTCTCGCGCCAGGCCTTGTCCGGCTCGCCGGGGCCCGGGCCCTTGCCGAACAGCATCCAGGCCAGCAGTCCGGGCTTTTCCGGCGGCGGCTTGTCCATCTGGATCACGTCGTAGGGGCAGTTGCGCTGGCAGTTGCCGCAGCCGATGCAGGCGTCGGAAATGAACACTTCCCCGTCCGGCCCGCGCTGGATGGCGTTGGGCGGGCAATCGGTCATGCAGTAGGGGTGCTCGCAATGCCGGCACGAGGTCGGCACGTGGATCTGGGCGTAGGTCTTGCCGGCCTCTCGGTTCAGCCGTGACAGGCCATCGTGGCTGTCGGCGCAGGCTTTCTCGCAATTGTCGCAGCCCACGCAGAGGCTTTCGTCGATCAGCAGGACGTCGGTGGCCTCGCCGAGACCCTGGTCGATCAGGAACCGCGCAACCGAGGAATACATGTCCACCACGCCGCCGAAGTTGTCCTTCTGCTCCTCGACGAAGGCATTGACCTTGCGGCGGGAACTGACCTCGTCGCGCATCCGCTTGAGAAGTTCGGGCTTCTTGGCCAGCAGCCGGCGGAACGGCGCGGCGGGCAGCTTCACGACCTGCGAGCGGATCGCGGCCTTGACCGTGGCGGTGCGGCGTCCGCCGTCGAGCAGCGCCATCTCGCCGGAGTAGGAGCCGGCGGGCACGTAGGACAGGAAGACGCTCTTTCCCCCCACCGACTTCTCCACGATCATCGAGCCGGAGCGGATGATGAACAGGTCGTCGCCGTCGTCGCCCTCGGTCATGATCGGCTGGCCCGCCTTGATATCGATCGTCTGGGCTTCGGGCAGCACCTCGGCCAGGTCGGCGGGCGTCAGGCCGGACTTGAAGATCTGCAGGATCTGCCGCTCGGTGGTGATGCGGTTCACCGCCTCGCGGGCCTCCTGCACCTGCGCCATGAGCTTCAGCGCGGCGGTCCGCGGAATCTCGATGACGATGGTGTTCTCGCCGGCGCGGATGGTGGCGCCCCGGCGGCGGCCGGAGATCAGCCCGACCTCGCCGAAGATCGAGCCGGCCGGGATCGGCACGGTGATCTTGGGGTTCTTCGGGTCGACCTCCACCAGGACCGAGCCCTGGGCGACGCCGAACAGCGAGGATCCGACACCGTTGCGTTCGAAGATCACCTCGCCGGCGCGGAAGGCGCGCACATCGGAATCCAGCAGGAACTCGCGCATCTGCAGGGGCGACAGGCCGAAGAGGATCTCGACGCGCGTGCGCAGGAACTCCAGCCATTCGGAGACCGACATCTTGCCGGGCAGCCCCGCCAGCTTGGCCTCCAGGATTGGCTCGTCGGCCGGCTTCAGGTCGGTTGAGCCGCAGATGTATTCGACCACGTCGTGGCCCTGGTTCATGCAGTGCTTGATCAGCGGAAAGCCGGCGAGCGCGCCGATCACATAGATGCCCGGCGTGGCGCCCTCGAAGGTCGGCGAAAGCTGCGGGAAGGCGCTGGGCGCATCGCTGGTGAAGGCCACGCCGGCGGCCTCCACGAACTTGCGAGGCGCCGCCGAGCCCATCCGGGCGATGATCCGGTCGCACCTGTAGCGGGCTGCGCCCTGCGGGGTTTCCACCGTCACCCAGCCGGGTTCGATCGCGCTGGGCGTGGTTTCCGACAGGATGCTCATGCGTCCTGCGTCGCGCGCCGCGTTCAGGGCCTTGACGTTGGCGTCCTTGGCCCGGGCGAAGTCGGCCGAGCGGTTGACCAGGGTGACGACGTTGCCCTGCGCCTGGTCGGCGGCCAGGCCAAGCGCGTTCTCGATGCCGGCATCCCCGCCGCCGAAGACGAAGATGTGCTCGTCGATGTACTCGGCCGGGTCATCGAGCTGGTATTGGACGTGGGGCAAAGCGGCGCCGTCGCAGCGCATCAGATTGGGATTGCCCTGGGTGCCGATGGCCAGGACCACGGTCTCGGCGCGGATCACGTCGCCGTTGGCGAGCGCGATGGCGAAGTCGCCCTTGGCTCCGGTGATCGCCTTGGCCTCGGCGTTGTAGCGGACATTGACGCCGGCCTTGGCGGCGTCGCCGTTCCACTGGGCGAGCACCGCCTCGCGTTTGCCGGCGGCGAAGTCGCAGTCGGAGCGCAACACCAGCTGAGCCGGCGTCGCCATGACGTGCTTGCCCTTCTGGTAGCGGAAGATGGTGTCGGACAGGTGGTCGGTCTTCTCCAGCAGGACGTGGCTGACACCCTTGGCCGCGGCATGCGCGGCGGCGCTCAAGCCCGACGGGCCCGATCCTACGATCGCGATGCGAAACAGCTCCGACATTCCCGCTCTCAGAACCCCATCCCGGGACGTCGATGCGTCCGGTGGGCGCACGCGTCGCAAGGCTTTCGGCTTCACGCCCCCGCGAACCTTTGGCACTGTAGCATTTCCCGTGCCGTGACAATGCGCCCCAAAGCGCCGCACAGCCGGAGGGGGCATAAAGAACCATGGCTGCGGAAGTCGGGCAGTTCGCGCTGATTCTGGCGTTCGTCCTGGCCGTGGTGCAGGCCGTCGCCACGCTTTGGGGCGCCCATCGCGGCGAGCCGGTGCTGATGGCGCTCGGCCGCGCGGCGGCGGTTCTGCAAGGCGGATTCGTGATCCTGGCTTTCGCCTGCCTGGCGGCGAGCTACGTCGCCTGCGACTTCTCGGTGGCCTTGGTCGCCCAGCACTCCAACACCCAGCAGCCGCTCGCCTACCGCTTCGCCGCCACCTGGGGCAGCCACGAGGGCTCAATGCTGCTTTGGGTGCTGATCCTGGGCATCTACGGCGCTGCGGTGTCGCTGTTCGGCGGGGCCCTGCGCGAGACGCTGCAGGCCCGGGTGCTGGGCGTGCAGGGGCTGATCGGCGTGGCCTTCCTCGGGTTCCTGATCTTCACGTCGAACCCGTTCCTGCGCCTGAGCCCCGTGCCGCTGGAGGGGACGGAGCTCAATCCCCTGCTGCAGGACCCGGGCCTGGTCTCCCATCCGCCGCTGCTCTACCTGGGCTACGTCGGTTTCTCGGTGGCCTTCGCATTTGCGGTGGCGGCCCTGCTGGAGGGCCGCGTGGATGCGGCCTGGGCGCGCTGGGTCAGGCCCTGGGTGCTGGCCGCCTGGGTCCCGCTGACGGCCGGCATCACCCTCGGCAGCCTCTGGGCCTACTACGAGCTGGGTTGGGGTGGCTGGTGGTTCTGGGACCCGGTGGAGAACGCCTCGCTGATGCCCTGGCTCCTGGGCACGGCCCTGCTGCATTCCTCCCTGGTGCTGGAGCGGCGCGGGGCCCTGGTCAGCTGGACGATCCTGCTGGCCATCCTGACCTTCTCGCTCAGCCTGGTGGGCACCTTCCTGGTGCGCTCCGGCATCCTGACCAGCGTGCACGCCTTCGCTGTCGACCCTCGGCGGGGGATCTACATCCTGGGGATCATCGCGGTGACCACCGGCGCGGCCCTCGGCCTCTACGCCTGGCGTGCGCCTGGCCTTCGCACCGGCGCCCTGTTCGCGCCCCTGTCGCGGGAGGGCGGGATCACGCTCAATAACCTGTTCCTTGTGGCGCTGGCGGCGACCGTGTTCCTGGGCACCTTCAGCCCGGTGTTCATCGAGCTGGTGGGCAGCGACAAGATCTCTGTGGGGCCGCCCTACTACGCGCGCACCTTCGCGCCGTTGGCGATCCCGCTGCTGGCCCTGGTGGTCTTCGGGCCGATGCTGAACTGGAAGCGGGACGCGGTCGCAGCCGTCCTGCGCCGTGTCCGCATCCCCGCCGCGATCGCCGCCGCCGCCGTCCTCATCGGTCTGGTCACCGTGGGCTGGAAGGGCGTGGTCTCGGCCGCCGCCCTGGGCCTCGCCGCCTGGCTGGTGGCGGGCGCGTTCGCCATTCCAGCGCGCCGCTGGTGGGCGGGGCGGGCGAACCTCGCGCGCTCCATCCGAACCACGCCGCCGGCGGTGCTCGGCCTGTCGCTGGCGCACGCAGGGCTGGGGCTGCTGTTGCTTGGCGTCACCGGCGTCAGCGCCTGGCACAGCGACAAGGTGCTGACCATGCGGCCGGGCGACTCCACCGCCTTCGCCGGACGGACCATCACGCTTGACGCCGTAGGCCTGGCGGACGGACCCAATTACCAGGCGCGGCAGGCGCGGTTCGAGATCACCGGCAAGGACGGCTCCTACGCCATGGTGGGCGAGCGGCGCGCCTACGTCACCAGCCAGACCACCGAAGCCGCGATCCACGTCACCCCGCTGGGCAACCTCTACATCTCCGGCGGGGACGAGGCCGACGGCGGGATCGTGGTCAGGCTGTGGGACCATCCCTTCATCGTCTGGATCTGGATCGGCGGGTTCGCGATGGCGCTGGGCGGCCTGGTGTCGCTCAGCGACCGGCGCTTGAGGCTGGGCGTCGCCGCCCGCGCGCCTCGCCCGGCGCTGGTCCCGGCGCCGGCGGAATGAGGCGCGCGCTGGCCCTGCTCCCGGTGGGCCTGTTCGTGCTGGTCCTGCTGGGCTTCATGATCGGGCTGCGCCGCGACCCGTCGATCCTGCCGTCGATGCTGATCGGCAAGCCCCTGCCGGCCTTCGTGCTGGCGCCGCTGCGGGCCGAAGAGCCCGGTTTCGCCTCGGCCGAGCTCATCGGCGAGCCGGTGCTGCTCAACGTCTTCGCCTCCTGGTGTGGCCCCTGCAAGGAAGAGCATCCGGTGCTCCTTCAACTGAAGGCGCAGGGGGTGAAGATCGTGGGCCTCGACTGGAAGGAAGGGGCCACGGACGGCGCGCGCTGGCTGGCGGCCAACGGCGACCCCTACGTCCGCGCCGGCAATGACGCGAGCGGGAGGACCGGCATCGACCTGGGCGTTTCCGGCGTGCCCGAGACCTTTGTCCTCGATCGGCGCGGTCGTGTCCGCTATCGCCAGGTCGGCGCCATTACCCCGGAGGTCTGGAGCCAGACGATCGCGCCCCTGATGGCCAAGCTGATGGCGGAGTCATGAAGCGCCTGACGCTGATCGCCGCCGTCGCCCTGGCGCTGGCCGGGCCCGCCCTGGCGGTGACGCCGGACGAGCAGCTGCGCGATCCCGCCCTGGAGGCCCGCGCCCGTGCGCTCAGCCAGGAGCTGCGCTGCCTGGTCTGCCAGAACCAGTCGATCGACGATTCCGCCGCCCCCCTGGCGCACGACCTGCGGGTGATCCTGCGCGAGCGCATCGCGGCGGGCGACAGCGACAAGCAGGCGGTGGATTATCTGGTCGCACGCTACGGCGACTTCGTGCTGCTCAACCCGCCGTTTCAGCCGGACACCTGGGCGCTGTGGCTCGGTCCGCTGGCGGTGCTGCTGCTGTGCGGGGCTGGCGCGGCGGTCTACATGCGTGGGCGAGCGGGTCGGCTTGAGTCGCCGCTCTCTGCGGCGGACGAGGCGGAGGCGGCGCAGCTGCTGTCGGCGGACAAAGGCGACTGATGCTCTGGATGATCCTGACCCTGATGGTCGCCCTGGCCGCCGTCGGCCTGGCGATCCCGCTGGTCCGCCGCCATGACGCGGCGCGCACCGCGCGCGGCTCGGTCGCCGAGGTGCTGCAAGGTCAGCTCGGCGAGATCGAGGCCCAGGCCGCCGCAGGCGCCCTGCCGGTGGACGAGGCCGAAGCCCTGAAGGCCGATGTGAAGCGCCGGGTGCTGGCCGAAGGCAAGGACGCCGAGCCGTCGGCGCGCCCGTTGAGCGAACGGACCCTGCTGATCCTGGCGCTCGGCCTGGTGGCTGTCGTGGTGCTGGCCGCAACCGGCCTCTACCTGACAATCGGCCAGCCGAGCGCCGCGAACGGCCAGGTCACGGTGAGCGCCGGAGGAAGCGAAGCCCTGCCGCCCGGCCATCCGAACGGCGAGGTGGCCTCGATGATCGGCCAGCTCGAACAGCGCATGAAGGCCTCGCCCAACGACGCGGAGGGCTGGCGGATGCTGGGCTGGTCCTATCTGCAGGTGGGCCGCAACGCCGATGCCGCCACGGCTTACGGCCGCGCCGTGGCGCTGGACCCGCACAACGGCCAGTACCTGTCGGCCCAGGGCGAAGCGACGGTGCTGGCCGCCCAGGGCCAGGTGACGCAGGCCGCCGAGGACATCTTCCGAAAGGCGGCCTCGCTCGACGCCGCCGACCCGCGGGCCCGCTACTACCTGGCCGTCGCCAAGGACCAGAAGGGCGACGCCAAGGGGGCGATGGACGACTGGATCGCGCTGCTCAAGAGCGCGCCGCCGGACGCGCCCTGGGCCCCGGAAGTCCGCACCTTCGTCGAGAAGGTCGCTAAGGAGCGGCATGTCGACCTCACGGGGCGCCTGCCGCCCGCGCCGGCGGCGGCCGCCGACGCGGCGCCAGGGCCCACGGCTCCGGGGCCCACCTCTGACCAGGTCGCCGCCGCAGGCCAGATGAGCGCGCAGGGCCGACAGGCGATGATCGAGGGCATGGTGGAGAAGCAGGCCGCCGCCCTGAAGGCCAATCCGCACGACCTCGACGGCTGGCAGCGGCTGATCCGCGCGCGGATGGTGCTGGGCCAGCCGCAGGCGGCGGGCCAGGCCTACCGCGACGCGGCCAAGGCCTTCGCTGGCTCTCCGGCGGACCAAGCGGCATTGCGCCAGGCCGCCGCCGGTGCGGGTGTGCCGGGGGTTTAGGTCTCATCCCTCCCCGTGCCGGGGAGGGACAGATCGCAAAGCGATCAGCTTGCGCAGCGTTCAAGCGCTGACTCAGCACGCCGAGCCCTACTTCCCCACCCGTCCCGGCGGAATTTATCCTCGGGCTCGCGTTCGCGGGACCCGGGGGCCTCGCCACCCGCCCGGAACGGGGCGGGACGATCAGCGGGCCTTGGTCCAGGTCGGTTTGGCGTCGGCGTCGGCGACGGTTTCCGCCAGCTTGTAGAAGAAGCGGTTGAACTTGCCCGCCGCCTGGAAATCCATCGGCTGGGTCAGGTCGTCCTGTGGGCGGTGGTAGCGGACCTGATACCACTCGCGATAGCGCTTCTCGGCGTCGGTTCCCGGCTCATAGCCGAAGATGAAGCCGGTGGCGGGGATGCCGGCCTGCATGAACGGCCAATGGTCGGCGCGGGTCAGCAGGCTGCGCTCCGGCTCCGGGTCCGGCTGGATGCGGATGCCCATGGAGCCCGCGACCTCGCGCGAGGTGCGGCCGAGCGTGGTGTCGTCGACCGCCAGCTCGGTCATGAGCTCCAGCGGGAACAGCGGGCGCAGCTGGTCGAGGTTGATGTCGGCGACGATGGCGGCCTTGGGCACGGTCGGATGGTCCACGAACCAGTGGGCGCCCAGGAGGCCCTTCTCCTCGCCGGTGAAGGCCGCGATGACCACGCTCCGGCGGAGCGGCTTGCCTTTGTGCTTGTCGGCGAAGCGGATCAGGGTCCCGACATAGGCCGCGTCGTCGAGCGCGCCGTTGTAGAGGTTGTCGCCGTTCACCGGCTCGCCATAGCCGTAGCCGTCGAGGTGGGCCGACAGCACCAGGTACTGGTTCTTAAGCGCCGGATCGCGCCCGGGCAGGACGCCCAGCACGTTCTTGGCGGTGTAGTCGCGGGTGGTGACCCTGAAGTGGGCGGTCAGCCTGCGGGGAATGTCGAAAGCCGGCAGCGCCTGGCTGGTCCCGCCCAGCTTCAGGATGGCGTCCGGGTCCTTGCCCGCGCTCTTTGCAAGGTCGCCGAAGGCCTCGGCGCTCATGGTCATCACCGCCAGTGACGGCGCGGTGGGTTGCGGACTGCCCGCAATCGTCACGGCGCGCGCATAGGCGGCGGGCCAGCGCGGGGGCTCGATGCTGAAATATGGGTCGTCGACCTGGATCAGGCCTATGGCGCCGGCCTTCTCGGCGGCGGCCACCCGCTGCGCGGCGGACGGCAGGCCAGCCCGCTTGGTGTTGAAGCAGACGATCACCTTGCCGCTGGCGTCGGCCACGTCCTTGGGTCCGCAGTAGCCGCGGAAGGTCAGGCCTCCCTGCAGGTCTTTCGGCAGCCTTTCGGTGGGCCGCACCGTGATCTGGCGCAGGAACTCGATCGGTTTGCCCGCGTCGGCGCCAGTGGGGGCCGTGCTGAACGAGGCGTCTTCGACCTTTACCTCGTGCACCGAGAAGACCTGGAACCAGCCGGCCCCCTTGCCATTCGGGTCGCCGGCCGGCTTGAGGCCCGCAGCCTTGAACTTCTGCACAACGATGTCGGCGGCGCGGTCGTAGCCGGGCGAGCCGATGTCACGGCCCTCCATCGCATCGGAGGAGAGCACCTCGGCGATCTGCCACCAGGCCTTGGTGTCCGGGTCCCTGATACTCGCGGAACGGGGCGGGGCGGCGCTCGCCCCGCCGGTCCAAATCCCTGCGAGGATGGGGCCGGCGAGGACGAGCCCGGTCAGGAGGGACCGCGCGCTCATTGGTAGCGGTGGAACCAGGCCATGATCGCATTGGCCTTGGCCGCGGCCTGCGAAGGCCGCTCCGCCAGCCCGCCGTGCGAGGCGCCGGGCACCTGGATCATCTCGGTGGGCACGCCGCGGATCTGCAGGGCGTCGAAGAACTG
>DASRRU010000078.1:0-3827 GCA_035656795.1 Phenylobacterium sp.
GGAGCCTGGAGGCCGCGTTCCCCGGCGTGCTGCCCTTCGCCCTGCAGTTCCCGGCGGTGCTGCTGGCCACCCTGCTGGCGGGCTGGATGTCCGGCGCGGCGGTCGTCGTGGTCGGCGGCGTCGCCGCCTGGCTCATCGCCATGCATCATCCGGGCGGCGCGGGACCCACCGAGGCCGATGCGGTGACGCTGGTGCTCTACTTCGTCTCGGCGGGCTCGATCGTGGCGTTCGCCGAGGTGTTCCGGTCGCGGGCGCGGATGCTGGTGGGCGGGCAGGCGGCGCTGCAGGCCAGCGAGGCGCGGCTGGAGCTGGCCAC
Source organism: Phenylobacterium sp. (assembly GCA_035656795.1). Taxonomy (GTDB): domain Bacteria; phylum Pseudomonadota; class Alphaproteobacteria; order Caulobacterales; family Caulobacteraceae; genus Phenylobacterium. Next base: position 317 of record DASRRU010000078.1, read on the forward strand.
CAAGGCGGCCGCGGTGGGCGTCTGGGAATGGCGGCCGATCAGCAACGAGATGATCTATTCGCCGGAGGCCAAGGCGATCTGCGGCTTCCCGGCGGACGCGCCGGTGACCTATGAGATGGTGGCCGCGGTCACCCACCCGGACGACTTCGCGCAGACCTCGGCCCAGGCCCGGCGCGCGCTCGACCCGCTGGTGCGCGACGAGCAGCCCTATGAATACCGGCTGCAGCTCGCCGCCGGCGAGGTGCGCTGGGTGCTCGCCAACGCGCGCGCGGTGTTCGAGACCCGCGACGGGAGCACGGTCGCCACGCGCTATGTGGGCACCCTGCAGGACATCACTGCGCGCAAGCGGGCCGAGATCGAGCGCGACGAGGGCGCCGCGCGCCTGGCGCTGGCGATCGACGCGGGGCGCATGGCGGTCTGGCAGGTCGACCATCGGGGGATCAGCCCGAGCCCCGAGCTCAATCGGATCATGGGCTTTCCTGACGATGCGCAACCGACGCTGGAGGAGATCAACGCGCTCTACCTCCCCGGCGAGCAGGACCGTCTGCGCCAGGCGGCGCAGGACGCCCTGGCGCGCGGCGATCGGCGGTTCGAGGTCGAGTATCGGGCGCGCCGGGTGGATGGGGCGGTCCGTTGGCTACTGGCGCGGGCCGAGCTCTTGCTGGACGCTGAAGGCGCGCCGCGCAGCGCCATCGGGGTGGTGATGGACATCACCGAGCGCAAGGAATCCGAGGAGCGGCTGAAGCTGCTGGCGCGCGAGGTCGACCATCGGGCGAACAACCTGCTGACGGTGGTGCTGAGCACGGTGCAGCTGTCGCAGGCGCCGACGGTGCAGGCGCTGAAGGAGGTGCTGTCGGGCCGGATCGCGGCGCTGGGCCGGGCGCACCAGCTGCTCTCCGAGGCGCGCTGGGAGGGGGCGGATCTGCGCCGGCTGGTGGAGGAGGAGCTGCTGGCCTTCAGCCTGGGCGAGGCGACGCGGGTGAGCATCGAGGGGCCGGACGTGGCGCTGTCGCCCGCGGCGGCCCAGGCGCTGGCCATGGCGCTGCATGAGCTGGCCACCAACGCGGCCAAGTACGGATCTCTGTCGAAGCCGCAGGGCCAGGTGGCGGTGAGCTGGACGCGGACCGGCGGCGGACCGCTACTCCTGCGCTGGAGCGAGAGCGGCGGGCCCCTGGTGGCGACGCCCTCGCGCCGCGGCCTGGGGACGGCGATGCTGGCCCGCGCGCTGGCCGGCCCCCTGGGCGGCTCGAGCCGGCTGGAGTGGCGCGCGGAGGGCCTGGTCTGCGAGCTGGAACTGCCGGGCGAGGCGTTGGAGCAGGCCGTCGCCTCGACGTGACGCGTGGCGCGGACGACGAGCCGCGTTCTGGGCGCTTCCCACCATGGGTGATGGCTTTAACCCCGAAGTTAAGGCGCCCACCTCCACGACGCCCAAGGGCGCGGCGCAAGCGCGTGGGAAGCTTACGGCGCAAGAGCGCACGCGAGTCGGCGCAAGACAGACGCAGCCTGGGCTCTGAAGGCCGGAACCTGGCGGACGGTCTTCGAGCGCGCTTGACCTTCAGACGTGGCTTCGCGACGCACCTCGGCCGGCTCAAGGGACGCGACGCGCGACGCTTCCCATCCTACGGGCGGCTTGCGGGCTGTCACGAGGTTGACCCATTGGGCATCCATCAGGGCGAAGCCGGCTACGGGCTCGGAATCCCGATCTGTCGGCACCAACCCAGTCACCAAATGATTTCGCGCGACATCCGTGAAGCCGTGTTGCCCGAGAAGCCACACGAGATATTCCGCCGTGAAGGGACTCTCTAGCGTGCCGTATTGCTTCATTTCCGCCGTCCAGGCGGTCTCTTGTTCGCGGTTTCCGGGGATCCAGTTGGAATCGCCCAGGATGACCAGCCAACCTCCGGGGCGTAGGGCCTCGAACGTGCGCTTGAGCGCCCTGTGCTCATCGACGACATGATGGAAGCTCTCGAAATAGATTGCTGCGTCGGCGGAGCCCGCAGGCAATTCACATTCCTCGATGGTCGCGCAGTGAAAGGTCACATTGGTCGCCAGGCGTTCAAGGCCATGATGCGCCAAGTGAGCGTGCACACGCTCCCGCGCGACAGCGATCATCTCTGCGGCCGGTTCGATGCAATTCAGGCTATAACAGAGCGACGCCATGATCTCTGTCGCCCAGCCGGCTCCCGAGCCGACCTCAAGGATGTCAGCGCCCACCGGCAACTTCATCAGCTGCAGCGCGGCGAGCAGCTGCGTCATGGCCGAGAAATAGCTGGGATGGCCCGGATTCCAATCGAGCGGCTTTTCCCGCAATCCCCGCCGATCCTGTAAGGCGAGATTCGCGACGTAGTTGACCGCGGCGCCCTTGTACTTGGCGTAGGCCTCAATGGCGTCGGGCTGGAAACGCGTCTTGCCGTTGAACTGCATCGGGCTCGATTCTGGGCTCGGGGAGTAGGCACCTTGCAATACAGGAGCTGCTGAAGCCAGCGGTTGTAGGTGGCGGGAATGCCCGGCTCGGGGGAGTTGCGCGATCGGCCGGGAGCGGCGGATCGCTGCGCCGAGCGCGTGCAGAGCGCTGGCGGCAGCGGAAAACCGCTAATTGATGATGCGCGCGGCTTCGGGGCTTTGGGGAGCAACGCCCCTGTCGAGGGCGCGGCGTTGGTCTCAGATGAGACAAGGGCGCCGCGCATCTGGCCGGAAGGCAATCCAAAGTGCGGCGGGTGGCTGGCCCCGACTGAGCCGGCTGGGAGGGTTTGCCCGCCCGGACGTCACCACGTTCACGGACGCGCGCGCGAACCTGAAGGCGCTAGAGTGCGATGTGGACGAAACTGCGTTTGACCAGCGGCTGAAGAAGCTGGCGACGACACCGAAAGCGAAATCGCCGCCGGAGGACGCTGCGTAAGCATGGCGGCTTGGTGGGGAGCCGTCGCGTTTGCCGGGATGGTCCTGGCGCTCGAACTCGCTACGGGAATCGTCCCGATTCACATGTCGCCGTATAGCGTCAGGCGACAGAAGGACCCGGCGCCCAACTGGCTGGGTGTCTTTTGGACCACCCTCGCAATTGCAATCGTCTTGATCCTGGCCGTCATTCACGCCTTCGGGCAGTGAGTTTGCAAAGTATATAGACGCCCGATCTGGGCGCATGGGAGGAGATGGACCTGGCCCAGGAAGCGCTGAAACAGACGGTTTCCTCGGCGAGACACCCGCCTGCGGCGCCGGCGCGCGGCGCTATCCCGGATTGAACACGAACCCGGGCTGGGCGTAGTGGCCGACCAGGTCGACGCCGAAGGGGGCGTTGTGCAGGGCGACATCGGTGAGGAAGGCGTCGTTGGAGAGCGCATAGGTCCCGAGGTCGGCCTTCTCGGCCTCGGCCAGCAGCCAGCCGACCATGGCGGCCTTGGTTCCCAGGCCGTTGGCTCCGTCGCCGCCGTAGTAGGCGAAGTAGTCGGCGCGGCTGAAGGTCTGGCCGTTCAGCACGGTGGTGGGGTCGAGGAGGGCGTGCAGCTTGGTGTCC
>DASRRU010000079.1:0-6303 GCA_035656795.1 Phenylobacterium sp.
CGACGCCATGCGCGCCACGATCGGCGCCGGCATGGTCAGCGTCGCGGCGGTGGCGAAAATCTTGATCTTGGATGTGACGGCGGCAAGGCCCGCCATCAGGGTGAAGCTCTCCAGATTGTGTTCCCAGAATTGCGTCTTGCCGCCGAAGCCGCGCAGCTTGATCATCGAGAGCGCGAAATCGAAGCCGTAGCCCTCCGCCTTCTGGACGATCTGCTTGTTGAGCTCGAAGGTCGGCATGTACTGCGGCGAGGTCGCCGAGATGAGCCAGCCGTTGTTGCCGATCGGGATGAAGACGCCGATGTCCATGCGTGAGCCTTCTGGAGCTGCGCGGACGCCGATCAGGCGCGCAATCGCCTGGCTTTTGCAAGCCGCCGGGGCCGACTATTCCGCCGCCTTGGCGGCCGGCGCTTCATCCTTGTGCGATGGACGGACATAGACGTAGGCGACGCGCCCGTCGGCGGCCTGAAGACTCTGCGTGATCTCGAGGATGGCGGCATTGATCGTGGTGCTGGTGGCCTTCGGCCGGAAGGCCAGCGTCAGCGCCACCAGGATCGCGCCGGGGCCGAGATGCAGGGTGGCGATCTCGTCCAGCCGGGTGATGCAGGTGATCCCGTCCAGCGTCTGCTTCATCCGCGCCATGACGATTGGGGCCACGGACTCGCCGGCGATCAGGCTGCGGGTCTCGTTGGCCAGGACGAAGGCCACACAGGCGAGCAGCAGGCCAATGGCGATGGAGGCGGCGCCGTCCGCCCAGGCGATGTGAAAGAAGCCGGCGGCGATAACCCCGGCCGCGGCGAGGACGATGCCGATGAGCGCCGCGGAATCTTCCAGCAGGACCGAGACCAGCCCCGGGTCCTTGGAGATGTGGATGAACGTCCACACGCGGATCGGCGCGCCGCGCACGACCTTCCTGTACTCCCGGTAGCCTGCCCGGAACGACAACCCCTCGAAGGCCGCCGAGACCGCCAGAACGCCCAGGCTGATCCAGGGCGAGACCACCGGCTCGGAATGCAGGATGTGGCGCACGCCCTCGTAGACCGACAGCACCCCACCGAGGACAAAGACCATCAGCGCGACGATGAAGGACCAGAAATAGGCCTCCATCCCGTAGCCCAGCGGATGCGTCTCGTCGGGCGGCCGCCGCCCGCGCGCCTGGCCGACCAGCAGTAGCAGCTGGTCGCCGGTATCGACCAGCGAGTGGATCGCCTCGGTGAGCATCGCCGTCGACCCGGAGATGGCCGCGGCGGCGAACTTCGCCGCCGCGATCGCGGCGTTGCCGGCGAGCGCGATCAGCACCACCCGCGCAGAGCCCTGCGCCATCCCGATCCACTCCCAGGTCCGCAGAGATCAGGCCGCGATCAGCCGTGGCGCGTCAACTCAGGCGGGCGGCAGCAGGGCCGTGACGGAGTTGCTCTTGGCGATGAACTTCACGCCCTTCAGGTGCTCGGCGGGATAGCCCGACCAGGCGCCCTTCACATCGAGCGGGGTCATCACCGCGGCCCCCGGCGTGGCCGGCTTGTCGGCCACGACGTCGACCTCGTAGATGCCATCTTTGGGCGGGGCGGCATTGATCCGCGGCACGAGGCCCGCGTTCTTGTATCCCGGCATTCCGACGCTGCCGGCCGCCTGCATCTCCAGCACGCCGGCCTTGCCGAGCTTGACGGCAGCGGTGTCGACTTTCGAAATCTGTTCCTGGCCTGCGTAGAACTGCGCCTGGCGGGCCATGGACTTGGGCGGCGCCGCGGGCGCGGTGGCTGCTTCATCGGTCTTGGAACTATCGCAGGCTGAAAGGCCAAGGGCGGCGAACAGGCCGGCCGCCAGAATCATACGACGCATAGACATCCTCCCCGTTTCTCATTGGATACCAGCGTGCGCCCGGTCGCGGGTGCGCCGCAAGGGTGACGTTGGGTGCGCTCGCCGCCGTCCCGGGCTTGAGCTAGGACTCCATCCAACAATCATACGAAGGGCGCGGTCATGGGTCGGAGTCTGATGGCGGGCGTGTGCGCGGCCGCCCTGTCGCTGGCGGCGGCCGGGCTGGCGGATGCGGCCAGGCCGCCCGCCGCCCAGCCCTGGATGGACCGCAAGCTCAGCCCCGACGCCCGCGCGGACCTGGTGCTGGCCAAGCTCTCTCTCGATCAACAGATCGCCCTGCTGCATGGCGACATGCCCATCTTCCTGGGACCCAGGAAGCCGGCCAATGTGGCGATCTCAGCGGGCTACATGCCGGGCGTCCCGGAGCTCGGCGTGCCGGACCTGACCGAGAGCGACGCAAGCCTGGGCGTGGCCAATGCGGGGCGCAAGGACGACGACGCGACGCCGCTGCCCTCGGGCATGGCGCTGGCCGCCACCTGGGACCCGACGACCGCCTTTGCGGCCGGCGCGATGATCGGCAAGCAGGCCCGCCAGAAGGGCTTCAACACCCTGCTGGCCGGCGGCGCCAACCTGCTGCGCGATCCCCGGAACGGTCGCAACTTCGAATACCTCGGCGAGGACCCGCTGCTGACCGGAACGATGGCGGGCGCAGCCATCAAAGGGGTGCAGTCCAACCACATCGTCTCCACCGTCAAGCATTTCGCGCTCAACGACCAGGAGACCGGGCGCATGGTGCTGGACGCCCAGATCGACGCGGCGGCGTTCCGGGAGAGCGACCTGCTGGCCTTCGAGATCGCCATCGAGAGCGGCCATCCTGGCTCGGTGATGTGCGCCTACAACCGCGTCGGCGGGACCTACGCCTGCGAAAACTCTTTCCTGCTCACCGACGTACTGCGCACCGACTGGAAGTACCCCGGTTGGGTGATGAGCGACTGGGGCGCCGTGCACGGAGTCGCCGCCGCCAAGGCCGGTCTCGACCAGGAGAGCGGCCAACAGCTCGACAAGCAGGTCTATTTCGACAAGCCGCTAAAGGACGCGGCAGCCAGCGGCGAGGTCCCCGCGGCCCGCATCCATGAGATGGCTCACCGCTATCTCAGGAGCCTGTTCGCCGCCGGCGTGATCGACGATCCGGTGGCGGCGGGCGGCCTCGACACCGCGGCGGATTCGAAGGTGGCCGGCCGAGCGGGCGAGCAGGGGATCGTGCTCCTGAAGAACGACAACGCCCTCTTGCCCTTGCTGGCCACCGCCAAGCGGATCGCGGTGATCGGCGGGCATGCGGACGTGGGCGTGATCTCAGGCGGCGGCTCGTCGCAAGTGATCCCGCTGGGGTCGAAGACCTTCCCCAAACCGCCGGGCGCGCCGCAGTGGGGCGGCGGCGAAGTCTACTATCCATCGGCGCCGCTGGCGGCGATCAAGGCCCGCGCGCCAAAGGCCACGATCACCTTCGACGACGGCGCCGACCCGGCCGCCGCCGCCGCGGTCGCCAAGGACGCCAACGTCGTCGTGGTGTTCGCCACCCAATGGTCCAGCGAGGGCATGGACATCGCAATGTCCCTGGACGGCCAGCAGGACGCCCTGATCGCCGCCGTCGCCGCGGCCAATCCCAAGACCGTGGTGGTGCTGGAGACCGCAGGCCCGGTGCTGATGCCCTGGCGCGGCAGGGCGGGCGCGATCCTCGAGGCCTGGTATCCGGGCGCGCTGGGCGGCGTGTCGATCGCCCGCGTGCTGTTCGGCCAGGTCAATCCGCAGGGCCGCCTGCCCGCCACCTTCCCCGCCAGCGTCGACCAGCTCGCCCGGCCCGTGCTGCCGGGCGCCGACCAGCATATCGTCGAGACCCTGGCGCCCTCGACCGCCAGGCCCTTCGACGTCGGCTATGCCGAGGGCTCCAACGTCGGCTACCGAGGCTTCGCCGACTCCAGCCAGACGCCGCTCTACCCGTTCGGGTACGGGCTCTCCTACACCGAGTTCCGCTATTCGAACCTCAAGCTGACCGGCGGCAAGACCCTCACCGCCCGCTTCATGGTCACCAATGCAGGCAGTGTCGCCGGGACCGACACGCCGCAGCTCTATCTGTCGTCGGCGCCCAAGCGCGCGCAGCAACGGCTGATCGGCTGGTCGAAGGTGACCCTGAAGCCCGGCGAGGCGCGCCAGGTCATCGTCAAGACGTCGCCGCGGATGCTGGCCAATTGGAATGCGGCCGCCCACGGCTGGCGCCTCGATCCCGGCGCCTACAAGGTTTTCGCCGGCCCCGACGCCGCCACAGCCTCGCTGACCGGTTCGGCCACGCTCGCGGCGGCGAGCCTCAAGCCCTGAGCCAAAAAAACTCCCCCGCGGTCGCCCGCGAGGGAGGCTGGCAGAGATCAGACCTTGGTCTGGCCTATTTGGCGTCGTCGTAGAACTTCGACACCTCGGCCTTCATGGTCTTCAGCGCGTCCTGGTTCAGATAGACCATGTGCCCGGACGGGAAGTAGCCGAAGCGCACGTTGTTCTTGATGGACGGGTCCAGATAGAGGTGGGCGATGTCGTACTCGGTCCCGAAGAACGGCGTGGCCATGTCGTAGAGGCCGTTCAGCGAGAAGATCTTCAGGTGCGGGTTCTGGCGCATGGCGAGACCCATATCGGCCGCCGTGTTGGCCACCGGTTCCTTGCGACCGCCGCCGCCATTGCCGCCCGGCGGACGGTGCCGCCAGTCCCAGGCCTGATTGATGCCGGGGCCCGACGGCCAGTAGTTGAGGTCGGTCGTGTAGCCCAGGCCCTGTTCCAGCCAGTCGTGCAGCCCGCCGACGTAGGCGCCGTTGATGCCGGTGTCCGACGGATCGTACTCGGGGTTCTCGCCCGCGTTGTCAGTGTTGATACCGGTGAAGCGGGTGTCATAGCGGCCGAGGATGCGGCCCTGGTCGCGCAGCAGTTCGGTGCGGAAGCGCGACAGGTCCACGCGCAGGTTCGCGCGTTTGATGAAGTCCACCGGGATGCCGATGTAGGCCGAAAGCTGCTTGGCGGTGGCGTCGAATTCCTCAGGCGAGATGTTGCCGCCCTTGGTGAGCGCCGCCAGATAGGGGCCCGCCGCCCAGGCGCGGACTTCCTTCAGATAGGCCGGCAGGTCGGCCGGCTGGGTCGCCGACTTCTTCCAGTAGACGGCGGTCGCCGCGAAGCTCGGGACGTAGCTGACATAGGAGTGGTCGAAGCCGCTGTCGTGGGCGCCGTAGTTCAGCACCGAGGAGAGCAGCAGCACGCCGTTCACCTGCATGCCACGCTGCTGAAGCGCATAGACCAGACCCGCCGAGCGGGTCGTGCCGTAGCTCTCGCCGAACAGGAACTTCGGCGAATTCCAGCGGTGGTTGATGGTGATGTAGCGCTGGATGCCGCGGGCGAAGGCGTCGATGTCCTGGTCCACGCCCCAGAACTCGGTCCCCTTGGTGTCGCCGAGCGGGCGCGAATAGCCGGCGCCGATGGCGTCGAGGAACACCATGTCGGACTTATCGAGCAGCGACTGGTGGTTCTCGGTGATCGTGAACGGCGCATTGTGCGTGGCGTTCGGCGAGTCGGTCATCACGTGCATCGGACCGGCCAGGCCCATGTGCACGAACAGCGACGACGAGCCCGGACCGCCATTGTAGCTGAAGGTCACCGGGCGGTTCGGATCCTTGGGGCCATCGGCGGTGTAGGCCACATAGAACATCGAGGCGATCGGCTTACCGTCGTCCGAGCGCAGGGTCAGCGTGCCGGCCGTGGCGGTATAGGGGATGGTCTTGCCGTCGATGGTCACCGTGTGGTGGGAGACCTTGGCGACCTCATTGATCGGGGCGGTGGCGATGTCGCTGTCGCCGATCTTGCGCTCGCTGGCCTGAGCTCCGCGTTCTGTGCGGCGCTCGACCACCGGGCCGGTGTTGTTCGGGGGCTCGTCCGGCGAGACGCGGGCGGCGCGGGCGGCGGCGCTCGGGTGGGTCTGGGCCGCCGGCGGCTGCGCGAAAGCGACTGTTGCGGACAGGCCCAGCGCGACCACTGCGGCCGCGGTGTGTCGGATCATACGTGCACCCTCTGATAAGGTTTGAAAGCGGGCCTGAAGGCACGCGCCTGGGCGTGCGACAAGGCTCACACGCTTACGCTACGTAGCCTGCCGTCACAGTGTTGCGGTCACATTTCGGTCATGCCTTATTCCGGCGCGCTGGCGCGCGCATGGTATCGGCATGACCAGTCCGCGCCGCCCAACCCTCGTTCTCACCGCACTCGCCGTCCTGGCGCTGGCCGGGGCCGCCAGGGCGGGCGAGCCGGAGGCCGTCGCCACGGCCGCATCCGCCGGGGCCGGCGCGCCGCCCACCAGCACCGCCGAGCAGATCGACGCCTATCTGAAATCCTCGCCGGCGCTCGTCCTGCCGAAAGACGCGGCCAACGGGGTGGTCTCTAGTGACGCGCCGCGCCAGGTGCTGGTGG
>DASRRU010000080.1:0-26348 GCA_035656795.1 Phenylobacterium sp.
GGACGAGACGCCCGGCTGGCGCCGGCTCTACGCCGACCGCTGGGCGGTCGTACATGTGCGCGCCACGCCGCCCCTGCCCTAGCCCGGCTTGCGGGTCCCCGCCCGGAACAGGAGCGCCATCAGCCCCAGGAACGGCAGGCAGGCCAGGAGGTCCGCCCAGGGCCCGTCGAAGAACGGGTTCACCTTGCCCATCAGGGCGGTGATGTCGCGGTCGAAGTTCCCGAGGACGCCCGCGGAAAACGCGATGCCGATCCCGGCGATGGCGCCCCCGGCGATGTAGCCCGACGCCATCAGCACGCCCGGGCTGCGGTCGGATTCGGCGGCGAGTTCGGCCTCCGACAGAGTCTCGGCGTGAGCGAGGCTGCGGCTGCGGCGGTCCACCAGCCAGCGCACCGCGCCGCCGATGAAGATCGGCAGCGATGAGGAGACCGGCAGGTAGACGCCCACCGCGAAGGCCAGCGCCGGGATGGCGCACATCTCCAGCACCACCGCGATCATCACGCCCAGCAGCACCAGCGCCCAGGGCAGCTGGCGGTTCAGGATGCACTTGATGATGTAGCTCATCAGGGTGGCCTTGGGCGCATCGAACTTGGTCACCGTGGTGCCGTCGGGCCGCACCTTCACGTGGCCGTTGATGCCGGGATCGACCAGGTAGGCCAAGGTGCCGTCGGCGCGCACCAGGTAGCGCGTGGCCGCCCCACCGGACGGATCGGCCTTCTGCCAGACATGGTAGGTCTGGCCGTCCTGCACATGCTGCGGGCCGGTCAGGGCCTCGACCGGCAGGCCGGCGATGGCCGCGGGCGGCACGACGGCGGGTCCGGCGGCCTGCGGCACATAGACGGTGGCCGCCTGGTTGAGCGACAGCAGGATCGGCCCGAGCGCGATGGCGGAGGCCAGCGAGCCGATCATGATCGCGATCTGCTGGGCGCGCGGCGTGGAGCCGATCAGAAAGCCGGTCTTCAGGTCCTGCGAGGTCGAGCCGCCGTTCGACGAGGCGATGCAGACGATGCCGCCGACCGACAGGGCGGTGACGAAATAGCTCGGCCCCGTCCAGCCCAGCAGCAGGAAGATCAGGCAGGTGAGCAGCAGCGTCGCCACCGTCATGCCGCTGATCGGGTTGGACGATGAGCCGAGCTCGCCGGTCAGCCGCGACGACACGGTCACGAACAGGAAGCCGAACATCACGATCAGCAGCGCGCCCGCGATATTCATATGCAGCGAGGGTGAAAGCAGGATCGCGGCCACCAGCACCACGACGCCCAGCCCTACCCATTTCAGCGAAATGTCCTGGTCGGTGCGCGGCCTGACGCTGGACTGGCCGTCGGCGGCGACGGGCTTTCCACCGAAGTCGGTCAGGCCCGCCTTCAGGCTCCGCCAGATCGTGGGCATGGCGCGGGCCAGGCTGATCAGGCCGCCGGCGGTGACTGCCCCCGCGCCGATATAGAGGATGTAGGCGCTGCGGATGTCGCCCGGCGACATGGCGCTGATCAGGGTCTTGCCGGGCGGAATTATCCCGGTGGCGGCCGAGCCGAAGAACTGGATCGCGGGGATCAGCACCATGTAGGCCAGCACCCCGCCGGCGGCCATGGTCGAGGCGATGCGCGGACCGATGATGTAGCCCACGCCCAGCAGCTCCGGCGAAATCTCCGCGGCGATCGAGGCCTTGGCGAGCGGAGCGCCGAAGATGTGCTCCGGCGTGTCCTTCCACAGTTTGAAGACGCCCTCGGCCAGCTTGTAGACCAGGCCCAGGCCGAAGCCCGCGACGATGGTCCGCGCGCCGGCCGAGACCTCCGCCTCGGTCTGCGCCTGGCTGGCCTCCATGCCCATCTCATGCTCTTCGCGGGTGGCGCCGGCCTTCAGCACCTCGGCGCAGGCGGTGCCCTCAGGATACTTCAGGATCCCGTGCTGCTCGACGATCAGGGCGCGGCGCAGCGGGATCATCATCAGGATGCCCAGCAGGCCGCCCAGGATCGCGACCAGCATCACCCGGGCGATCTCCATGTCGAAGCCCAGGATCATGATCGCCGGCATGGTGACGCCGAGGCCGAAGGCGATGGACTCGCCCGCCGACCCGGCGGTCTGGACAATGTTGTTCTGCAGGATCGAGGCCTTGGCGATCCCCAGCCGTTGCAGCAGGCGGAACAGGGTGATCGAGATCACCGCCACGGGAATCGAGGCCGAGACCGTCAGGCCGACCTTCAGCACCAGATAGAGCGACGAGGCCCCGAAGATCACGCCCAGGATGGCGCCGGTCACCAGGTGCAGGACCGTGAATTCCGGCAGGACGACGCCGGCCGGGATGAACGGTCGGAAGACCGGCTTCAGCGGCGTGGTCCTGGCGGGCTTGTCGAGGGTGTCGGTCACTCAGGCTCTCCGAGGCGAGCGGCGACTAGACCATGGGCCGAAGAACGCCGCTAGGCCGTCGTCGCCGGGCCGCCACAGCCCCTTAACCTATGCCACGCAGGATGACCGCATGATCAGCGCGGCCAGCTTATCGTCGCTCGCAGCCGGGGCGCAGGTCCTGACGACGGCGGCCGCCTCGACAACGAATGCCGGCGCCAGCGCGTCCAGCGACACCTCCACTGCTGACCAGGCGCGGCAGGCCGCCAAGCTGCGGCAGGCCCGGAGTGCGCTCACGACCCTGACGGGCGTTCGCGCCGCCTCCAACGGCGTCTCGGCGGGCATGGCCAAGCAGAAGCTGGACGCCCTGAAACAGCGCCTCAAGACGCTGATGATGTTCGGCGGCGATCCCAAGGAGATCGCCAAGGAGGCGGCCCAGATCGCCAAGGAGATCGGCCAGGCGGCCAAGGACTACGCCGACGCCATGAGCGGCGGCTCCGACACCCAGCCCGCGGCCGCCTCGGCCGCCGCCGACGCCACGGCGGCGTCCAGCGGGCAGAGCGGCGCCCCAACACCAGCCACGACCCCCGCAAGCGACGCCGCCGCTGTCGCGCCATTGGCGGCGTCACCCTCGACAGCCGCCTCCCCTCCAGCGCCGGGCGCGCCCCCTGCCGCGACCACGTCCGCCGATCCGGTCAAGACCGATCCTGCCGCGCCGGCGAAGACCGCCGCCGCCCCGGCCTCGCCCGCGTCCGCCGGAGCACAGCCCTCGGGGCCAGACCCGGTGATCGAGGAGGCCAAGCAACTGGCGGCCCAGGCCAAGGCGATCCTCAAGGCGGCCATCGCCAAGGCGAAGCTGCAGCACGCCGATCCCGCCGAGCTGCAGGACGACCAGAACAAGATGAGCGCCGCCGACCAGGCGATCCGCGACGCGGAAAGGGCGCTGGGCGCGAACGACGCGACCGCGGCCTATTCGGCCGATGGCCAGTCCGTTGCGGCTCCGGCCGCCGCCGCCCCTTCGGTCTCCGTCCAGGCCTAGGGTAGAGCCGGCTTGGCCGCGCGGCTGCGGAACATCCGCTCCGCGGCCGGGGTGACGCCGTTGAGCGCGAAGGCCAGGCAGGCCCAGGCGGTGTGCAGGAAGCTCAGTCCCACCGCCAGGGCGGCGGACACCATGAACACCGCCAGGCTCACCGAGCCTTCGCCCAGTTCCGCGCGCTCGGCCGGCGGCAGCGACGCCGAGAGCCGCCAGGCGCAGACCGCCATGCCGGTGAGGTTGGCCGTATAGAGCCAGATGCTCGGCGGCAGCGAGGCGTAGCGGCCGAGGACCATGGTGGAGAACGGAACCAAGGTGACCAGCAGCAGATAGGCCAGGCCCCAGTTCACCACGCTCCGGCTGACTTCGCCGTGGCTGGACCGCCCCCTGATCAGCTCGCGCCAGCGCACACCCAGGACCGCGAAGCTCAGCACATAGGGCCAGAACTTCGGGGACAGGCCAGAGAGCAGGTCGACCAGCGCCTGGGCGGAGCGCGGGTCCGCCCCGTCGGGCAACCGGACCTCCAGCACCAGCAGGGTCATGGCGACGCTGAAGACCCCGTCGGTCAGGCTGTCGAGGCGGTGGCGTGGAAACATGGCGCGACCTTGCGACGGTTCGCGACCGCCGCAAAGTCCGCCAGCGCGCCCTCGTCAGCTGGCGCGCTGCGCCTTGCCGCCGGGCGCGGCGACGATCAGCTTGATGATCGCTTCCGTGACGTGCGGCTCAAGGCCCTCGGTGTGGCCCTTGTCGAGACGCTCCACGTCGGCGACCAGTCGGCCGCCCTGGCACTTGGGATAGACCCAGACATGGGCGGTCCCCGGTCGCGCCTTCATCCCCCAGACGGGATAGCCCTGGCGGGCGTAGTCCCAGACATAGCCCGGCTGGTCGTCGACCACGTCCTTTTCCTCGACGCGGGCCGCGCAGCCGAACTGCTCGGCCAGGGGCGAGGTGACGGGCAGGCTGACGATCTCATGCTCGCCGGTCTCGAAGATGTGGCTGAACTGGCAGGCCGGCAGGTTCGCCCCGCCCAGCGCGCCGCCGCCGCCCGGCGGACGCGGGTCGGGCGGCGAGCCGTCGGCCTTCGGCGGCCCGAAGCGCGGATTGATCTCGGCGCGGCCGACCCGGCCGCCGGAGAGGCTCAGCAGGCCATCGACCTTGTCCTTGAAGAAGTCGGAGCAGACGATTCGGTGCGACGTCATCCCGCCCTGGCTGTGGCCGGCCAGCCAGAACGCCTTGATGTTCTGCTTGCCGAAGGCGTCGAACACCGCGGTGGTGATGTTCTGCAGGTGGGCGTCGTCGGCGTCCGGCACCCAGACCCGCACGCCGGGCTGCCCGGGGACGCGCGTCGGCGACGTCGCCGCGGTCGGCGTCGCCACCACCAGCTTGTACTTGTCCTTGTAGTCCATGGCCGGGAAGTAGTGGCGCTGCCACTCGCCGATCGAGCCGGCGCCATGGATGTTGAGGATGAAGATGACCTTGTCCCCGGGCTTCAGGTCGCAGGGATAGTCGAGCCAGAACTTGCGGCCGGTCTTGGCGTCGGTGGCGTTGCCGGGGTCGGCCAGCAGCGCCTGGCAGGCGTCACCCGAGCAGTGCGCCGGCGGCGGGCTCTTGCAGGCCACCCCCAGGACGTCCTTGGCGCTGGCCGCGCCGGCGGCGCAGAGCGCGGCGAGGCCGGCGAGCCCCGCAAGCCGTGTCGATCCGATCGTGCGATTCATAGTGCTCCCTCCCGGCCCCGCGCCATGCTGGCGTCTAGGCAGGTCAGACTATCAATCGCCGACAGGGCTGGCGAGCCGCCCGTTCAGCGGACGGCCACGACCTCGACCTCGCCGCCATTGATCGTGGCGACATCCCCCTCGCCTTTGCCCAGCAGGGCCCGCGCCAGCGGCGAGACATAGGAGACGCTGCCCTTGGCCGGGTCGGCCTCGTCCTCGCCGACGATGCGGAAGGTCTGGCGCCGCCCGTCCTCGCGCTCGATCTCCACTGTCCCGCCGAACTGCACCTTGCCGGCCTGCCGTTCCGGCTCCGTGAGTTGGGCGCTTGCGCGGCGGGCCGACCAGTAGCGCAGGTCGCGGGTGGCCCGGGCCATGGCCGTGCGATCGGCGCTGATGCCGCCCACCGCCTGGGCCGCGGCATAGGCCGCCCGCGCGCTGGCGAGATCGGCGTCGATGGCCGCCAGGCCGCTGGAGGTCACCAGGTTCGGGTGCGTCGAGATGGGCCGGTCCGGCAGGTTCGCCGCCTGGGCCTCGTAGTCTTCCTCGCGGGTGAAGGCGACAGCCATGCCCCAGACTTAGGCGTCGAGAGGGTGAAGTGAAAGCGCTACAGGCGCCGAAAACCCCCGGACGGCGTTGGCGTCGCCGCCCGGATTGCTTCAGACTCGCTAGCCGATCGCTAACCAACTGCGCCGATCTTCGGACCGCATCCCCTGCCAGCCTGGAACCTTTCTGATGATCTTGCGCCTCTCGCAGTTCGCACACCTGCTGCCGGTGGCCGACGGGCGGGTGCTGGTGATCCATGCCGCGACCCAGATGCGGCTGGTCGTCGACCGCGAGGTGGCGGAGATGATCGAGTTCTTCCGCGAGCCGCGGGACCTCGGCGAGAACCCCGAGGTGGGGTCCTTCTCGGCCTTGATCGAACGGCAGATCCTCACCGACAGGACGCCGCAGGAGGAGCTGGCGGAACTCACCGGCGAACTGGGCGCCTACTACGGGCGCGATCCCGTCGAGGCCCTGGACCGGTTGCGCCGCGAGGCCAAGGAGGGCGGCGAGGCCTACTGGTCGACGGGCGGAGCGCTGAGCGCGGCGGACCTGAAGCCGCACGCTCGGCGGCTGGACGTGCTGCTGTTCGGCGACTGCGACATCCAGATGGAAGCCGACTTTCTGCGCCGGGATGCGGCGTCGCGCGGCATCGACCTGCGGGTCGCGGCGACCTTTCCCGACGATCTTCGTCTGGCCGCCGAGCACAAGCACGACGCCATTGTCATCGGCGCGCTCTCGGCGCGCCACGCGATCACCGACCCGCTGCCGGCCGATATCCAGGCGCCGCCCTGCGCGCCCTACATCGCCCAGGCCCGGGCGATCATCGAGGGACTGCGGGCCCAAACCGCCGCGCCGATCCTGTTCGACAATCTTCCCGAGCCCACGCTCCAGCCGCTGGGCATGGCGGACCGCGGCGGCTACGGCCATCGCAACCGTTTCCGGCTGGCCAATGTCCTGCTTTCGGACCTGGCCGAGAACTACCCGGACGTGCACGTCGTCGACGTGGCCGCGACCCTCGCCGGGATCGGCGCCGAGCGGCTGGTGGACGATGGCCAGGTCGGCTTCACCCACTTCGGATCGCCCGGCTGGATGCTGCAGCGGCCCGCCGACGAGAAGGCCGCCGTCCACGGCATCTTCCCCGACGTCGCCCCCCTGGCGCAGGCCGTCGGTGGCGACCCCTATGGCCGCGAGACGGTGATGGCCAAGGCTCATGTGGACGCCTTGCTGGTCGTCACCGGCCTGGACCGAAAGAAATGCGTCATCGTCGACCTGGACGGCGTGCTGTGGCCGGGGGTCCTGGCAGAGACCGGCGCCCCGTTCGCCTGGTCGCCGGAGGTCAGCGGGCCGTTCTCGTACATCGGTCTCTTCTTCGGCCTGCACGAGGCGCTTCTGAGCCTCAAGCAGCGGGGCATCGTGCTGGCCTGCGTCAGCAAGAATGACGAGGCCACGGTCCGCGAGCTCTGGAAATATGAGGATCACTATCCGCGCGCGCGTCTGCTGACGCCCGACGACTTCGTCACCTGGCGGGTGAACTGGGACAACAAGGTCGACAACATCCGCTCCATCGCCGAGGAGCTCGGCTTCGCGCTGGAGACCTTCCTGTTCATCGACGACAACCCGGTGGAGCGGGACAACGTCCGCCAGCGGCTGCCGCAGGTCGAGGCCTGGGGCGAGGAACTGTTCAGCCTGCGCCGCCGGCTGCTGACCGATCCGAGGCTGCAGGCGCCGCGGATCACCGAGGAGTCGGCCCAGCGCACTGCGCTGACCCAGGCCCAGCTGAGCCGCCAGCGCACCCGCGCCGACAGCGCCGACGAGCAGGCGTTCGTGACCTCGCTCAACGTCCAGTGCAACATCGAACGCCTGGAGCCTGGCGCGCGGCTGGATCGCGTCGAGGAGCTGTTCCAGCGCACCACCCAGTTCAACGCCACCGGCGCCAAGTTCTCGCAGGCGGACCTGGCCGGCTTTATCCTGCGGCCCGACGCCAGCGTCTTCACCATCCAGGTCTCCGATCGGTTCGGGGATAATGGCGTGGCCGGCGCAGCCGTGATCGACAAGGGCGAGATCATCGCCCTGGCGCTGAGCTGCCGGGTGCTGGGCCTGGGCGTGGAGCACCGGTTCCTGCAGTTCATCGTGGAGGCCCTGGCCCCGGATCACGCGGCCCTGACCGGGCGGATCATCGAGACCCCGCGCAACACGCCGGTGCGCAATCTCTACCGCGACAACGGCTTCGAGCCCGTGGGCGACAACGTCTGGCGCCGAAGGCTGGCAGCCTGAAACCTCAGGC
The DNA here is from genome assembly GCA_035656795.1 of Phenylobacterium sp. GTDB lineage: Bacteria > Pseudomonadota > Alphaproteobacteria > Caulobacterales > Caulobacteraceae > Phenylobacterium. The sequence goes on from DASRRU010000080.1 coordinate 7,913, forward strand.
CCGCGCCTCTCCGGCGCGGCCCGTACGGCAGGCCCTGACAACGGACAACCCTGCAATCGAACCGCAATCCGGCGGCGCTAGCGTTGAGCCATGAAACCTGTGCTCAGCCTCGCGCTCCTGCTCGTCACCGCCGCCGGCGCGGCCCTGGCGGCTCCGCCCCAGCCTGATTTTCACCCCAGCATGGGGGACCTGATGACCATGGCCGTACAGCCGCGGCACACCAAGATCGGGCTCGCGGGGCAGGCGCATAACTGGACCTACGCGGCCTATGAATCGAGCGAGCTTCGGCACGCCTTCGACCGCGTCGCAAAGACCATCCCGGTCTACCGCGACAACGACGTCGCAGGCGCCGCGCAGCAGAACATGAAGGCGCCGCTGGACGCCCTGGACGCGGCGATCAAGGCGCGCAACGCCGCCGCCTTCACCGTCGCCTACGGCAAGGTCACCAAGGGCTGCAACGCCTGCCACCAGAGCAACTCCCACCCGGAGGTGATGATCAAGTCGCCCGCGGCGGGCGCCTATCCCGATCAGGACTTCCGCGCGCGTCCGGGCAAGTAGGGAAACCGCGCGGCCGCTTCCGAGTTGAAGGGGGACCAAGCCCAAGGGAGGTCCCCAATGCCCGCCAAGTCCGCCGCCCAGCAGAAGGCCGCCGGCGCCGCGCTCTCCGCCAAGCGCGGCGACACGCCCAAGTCCAAGCTCAAGGGCGCGTCCAAGTCGATGATGTCGATGAGCGCGACAGAGCTGGAGAAGATGGCCCACACCAAGCGCAAGGGAAAACCCGAGCATGTGGCCAAGGGCGGCTAGAATCGCCTCCGTCTGTCCCGGCGAAAGCCGAGACCCAAGCTGACGTCGAGCCTCATCCCGGGCCGCTTGGACCCCGGCTTTCCGCGGGAGGCGCGGAGCGGTCGGCATTGCGCCCCCGCGTCGTGGCGCTCAAGCTCGCGGCATGACTCGCATCACCCGCCGCGCGCTGGCCGCCGCCCCCTTGGTCCTGGCCGCTACGCGCGCGATGGCCGCGCCCAGGCCGCCGCCGCTCGCCCAGGCGCCTGTCTCGCCCTGGCCCGACGCCACCGAGACCGCCGCGCGCATCCGCCGTGGCGATATCACCGCCGTGGAGGTGGTGGAGACCGCCATCGCGCGCGCCGAGGCGATGCAGGGCGCGCTGAATTTCATCGTCAATTCCGACTTCGACCGCGCGCTGGCCAAGGCCAAGGCGGGGCCACCTGCCGGGCCTTTCTCGGGCGTGCCGTTCCTGGTGAAAGACCTCGTCGACTACAAGGGCCTGCCGACCCGCGCGGGATCTCAGTCCGGCCGCGTCGCCGGGCCGGCGACCATCCAGGCGCCCAATTGCGACGCCTTCGACCGGGCGGGCCTCGTCATCCTCGGCAAGTCGGCGACGCCGGAGTTCGGCTTCCTGCCGACCACCGAGCCGATCGCGACGGGGCTGACCCGCAATCCCTGGGACCTGACACGATCGTCGGGCGGATCGTCGGGGGGATCGTCCGTGGCGGTGGCGGCCGGGATCGTGCCCGTCGCCCACGCGACCGATGGCGGCGGCTCGATCCGCATCCCCGCCTCGCATTGCGGGCTCTTCGGCCTGAAGCCGTCGCGCGGGCGGATCGCCGACTTCGAGGGCAAGGCCGGGATCACCGACGTCGGCGTCGAGCACGTCGTCTCGCGCACCGTGCGGGACTCGGCTGCGCTCTTCGCGCTCACACAGGACACCGCACTGCGCGCCAACTTCCCGCCCATCCCGCCGGTCACTGGACCCGCGTCGCGACGCTTGCGCATTGGCGTCCTGCTGGAGAACGGCCTGGGCCACAGCCCGTCGCCGGAGGTGGTGGCGGCCACCGACCACGCCACCAAGCTGGTCGCCGGCCTCGGCCACCACATCGACTACACCCACCTGCCCTACGACGGCGGCCAGTTCATCCAGGACTTCCTGCTGCTCTGGGCCAATGGGGCGATGATCACCGCCGACAAGATCGCCCACGCCATCGGTCGCGCGCCGGACGGACGAGAGCTGGAAGGGTTTTCCCTCGGCCTCGTGGAATTGGCCCGCAAGGCCGGCCCGGCGGCCATGGGTCAGGTGCTGCAACGCCTGCAGGCCAATGCCCTGGCCTACGACACTTGGTTTCCGGCCCATCAGTTCGACGTCGTGCTGTCGCCGGTCGTGTCCTCAGGGCCGCCGCTTCTGGGCGAGGTCGGCCCCCTCGTGCCCTTCGACACCCTGGTCCCGCGGCTGATGGAGTACGTGGGCTACACCCCGATCCACAACATTGCCGGCGCCCCGGCCATGAGCGTGCCGCTCTACTGGACCGAGGCCGGGCTGCCGATCGGGACCATGTTCGCCGCCCGCGCGGGCAACGAGCGGACCCTGTTCGAACTGGCCTACGAACTCGAGGCCGCCAGCCCCTGGGCCCAGCGCATCCCGCCGGTGCGCGTCTAGGCGCCTGGATCCTCCCGCTCAGGGGGAGGTGGCCCAAGCGGCCGGAGGGGGTTTCCTCAACCGGGTCCGCAACCGCCGGCATCCCGAGCACCCGAGGTGAAACCCCCTCCGTCGCTCCGCGACAGCTCCCCCTGACGGGGAGCATCTGGGAGATTACGCCGCCAGCCCCTGCATCCGCGCCGCGATCTCGCGCACACGCTCCGGGCCGCCCAGCAACTGGCGATTGAGGCCCAGGCGCTTGAACCAGAAATGCAGACCCAGGAGGTCGGTGATCCCCATCCCGCCGTGCACCTCGGTCGACGTTCGGGCCACGAAGCGGCCGACCTCGGAGGTCAGCGCCTTGGCGTGCGCGGCCATCAGCGAGGCCTCGCCAGAGACGCCTTGGGCCGCGGCGTCGAAGGCATAGGCCGCGTACCAGACCAGCGAGCGGCAGGGCTCCAGCTCGGCGGCCATCTCGGCGCACATGTGCTTCACCGCCTGGAACGAGCCGATCACCCGGTCGAACTGGCGCCGCTCCTTGGCGTAGGCCACCGCCTTGTCGAGCATGACCTGCGCCGCGCCCAGGCTGTCGGCGGCCACCAGCACCCAGCCGGCGTCGCGCAGCGCCGACAGCAGCTCCGGGCCGCCGCCCAGGGGCTCGGCCTCAACGCCGTCGAAGCCAAGCTCCGCCAGCCGCCGGGTCTCGTCGATGCCAGGCATCAGGCTCCGCGTCAGGCCGGCGGCGTCGCCCTTCACCAGATGCAGGCCGCCGCTCGTATCGGCGACGATCAGCAGGCCCGCCGCCATGCCGCCCGGCACGAACAACGCCTTGCCGGAGAGCTTGCCATCGGCCGCCGTCACGCCCGCGCCATCCCGCGCGCCGGCGATCGGCTCGGAGATCGCCGCGGCCGCCATCACATCGCCCGCCGCCATCTTCGGCAGCCACAGCGCCTGCTGTTCCGCCGAGCCGCCGCGCAGCAGGGCGATCGGCCCGAGCACCACGCCCATGAACGGCACGGGCGCGATCGCCGCGCCCAAGGCCTCCGAGGCCAAGGCCGCATCGAGCATTGAAAGGCCCAGACCGCCATGCTCTTCCGGCACCACGATCCCCGCCAGGCCGAACTCGACGAGCGCCTGCCAGACGTCGCCGCCCTTGTCCTTCAGGTCGCCCGCGAACCTGCGCACCCGCTCCAGGCTGCTCGCCTGCTCAAGCGTCCTGACCAGGCTCTCCTGCATCAGGCGCTGGTCCTGGGTGAGGGCGAAATCCATGGCCTCAGGCCGCCGCCGGCTTGGGCTCGCGCGGCAGGCCAAGGCCCCGCTCGGCGATGATGTTCTTCTGGATCTGGGCTGTGCCGCCGCCGATGATCAGGCCCAGGTCGAACATGTAGTTCCACTGCCAGCGGCCCTTGGCGCGCAGGTGCGGGCCGTCGGTGTAGAGGACGCCCAGTTCGCCCAGGGCGTCGATGGCCAGGGCCGCAAGCTGGTGGTTCAGCTCGCACCCTTGCAGCTTGACGATCAGCCCCGCCAGGCCCGCCGGCTCCTTTGTGAGTTGGGCGGTCAGCAGCCGAAGTCCGTTGAACTTCATCGCCAGCACCCGGCCCTGCAGCTGCATCAACCGATCGCTAAAGACCGGGTTGTCGATGATCCGCTGGCCATCGACCGTCTCGGATTTCATCAGCTCGATCAGGGCGCCCAGGCGCGCTTCCGTGGCGTTCGGATCGCCCAGCATACCCCGCTCATGCTTCAGCGTGGTGTTGGCCACGAACCAGCCGCGCCCGCGTCCGCCCACCACGTTGGCCTGCGGCACGCGCACATCGGTGAAGAACACCTCGTTGAACTCAGACCCCCCGGTCATGGTCTTCAGGGGCCGAACCTCGATGCCCGGGGTATCCATCGGGATCAGCACGTAGGAAATGCCCTCGTGCTTGGCGGCCTTGGGCTCGGTGCGGATCAGGGCGAACATCATCTGGGCCATTTGGGCCGTGCTCGTCCAGATTTTGGATCCGGAGATTATAAAGTCTTTTCCGTCCTCTACGGCCTTTGTCTGAAGGTTCGCGAGATCCGACCCGGCGCCCGGCTCCGAGTAGCCCTGGCACCAGACGACCTCGCCCCTCAGGGTCGGCTCGATCCAACGCGTCTTCTGGTCCTCGGAGCCGACCTCCAGCAGGGTCGGGACCAGCATGGAGACGCCCTGGTTGGCGATGCCGCGCGGGGCGGCCGCGGCGATGAACTCCTCGGCGATGATCCGCGACTTCAGGATGTCGGGCCGGGCGCCATAGCCGCCGTACTCCCGCGGGATGGTGCGGGCCGCATAGCCGTTGGCGATCAACAGCTGCTGCCAGGTCTTGGGGTCCTTGGCCGCGCCGGCGGCGTAGTCGTCGCGGTGGACGGTCAGGAAGGCCCTCACCTCGCCGCGGAACGCCGCCATCTCGGGCGTTTCGTTCAGGTCCATTTCGTCGCTCCCGGCGCTAAGGTGAGCCCCTTCCAGCCGTCGCGCAACGGCCACCCAACGCGAGGGTGCAACAGATGTGGCGAAGCTTAGGTTATAAGGGCGACAGGGAGACTTCCACACATGCGCCAATCCGCCCTCTTCGCCGCCACGGCCCTTGCCGCACTGTCGCTCAGCGCCTGCATGCCGGCCGGCTCCTCAAATCCCTGGACCGGCTACGGGCCGAACCCGCCGCTGCCCAAGCCGCAGAGCGCGCTGATCCCCACGGTGGGCACGCCGAAGGTGGTGGGCTGGGCCCAAGGCGCCGCCCCGGTCGCGCCGAAGGGCTTCACCGTCACCCGCTTCGCCGAGGGCCTTGACCACCCGCGCTGGCTCTACGTCCTGCCGAACGGCGACGTCCTGGTGGCGGAGTCGGCGTCCGAGGTTTCAGCCGCCGACAAGTCGAACCAGGGGATCAAGGGCTTCTTCCAGAAGCTGATCATGAAGCACGTGGGCGCCGCCAAACCCAGCCCCAACAAGATCTTCCTGCTGCGCGACGCCGACGGCGACGGGGTCGCCGAGAGCCGCATGCTGTTCGCGCAAGGGCTGACCCGGCCCTTCGGCATGACGCTGGTGGGCCACACCCTTTACGTCGCCAACGATGACGGCGTGGTGAGTTTCCCGTACGCCGACGGCCAGACCTCGGAGACCGGAACCGGCCAGAAGGTGTTCGACCTGCCCGGCCCGCCGATCAACCACCACTGGACCAAGAACGTCGTCGCCAGTCGCGACGGGACCAAGCTCTACGCCACCGTCGGCTCCAACTCGAATGTCGGCGACAACGGGCTGGAGAACGAGACCGGCCGCGCGGCGATCTGGGAATACGACATCGCCACCGCCCATCCGCGGATCTTCGCCAGCGGCATCCGCAACCCCAACGGCATCGATTTCGAGCCGACCACCGGGGTGATGTGGACGGTTTCCAACGAGCGCGACGAAATCGGCAACGACCTGCCGCCGGACTTCCTGACCAGCGTCAAGGACGGCGCCTTCTATGGCTGGCCGTGGAGCTACTGGGGTCACAACGTCGACGTCCGGGCCAAGCCCGCGAACCCGGAGATGGTCGCCAAGGCCATCGCCCCGGACTTCGGGCTAGGCCCCCACACCGCCTCGCTCGGCCTGGTGTTCTACACCGGCGCGGCCTTCCCCATGTCGTACCGCGGCGGGGCTTTCATCGGCCAGCACGGGTCGTGGAACAGGAAGCCGCTCAACGGCTACCAGGTGGTGTTCATCCCCTTCGCCGCCGGCCAGCCGCAGAACGCGCCGCAAGCCTTTCTCACCGGCTTCCTGGACAAGCATCAGCAGATCCAGGGCCGTCCGGTCGGCGTGGTCGTCGACAAGACCGGCGCACTCCTGGTGGCCGACGATGTCGGCGGCATCGTCTGGCGGGTGACGCCTACGCCCGCGGGCGCGAAGCCCGCCGCATAGGGGCTATTTCGGCCGACCGGAGAAGCCCGCTGCGGTGCGCAGCGCGTCTGCATCGAGCATCTTGCCGTCCAGCATCACCACGCGGGTCTGGCGCAGGTCGCCGATGCGCGCCTCCGGGTCGCCTTCCACCAGCGCCAGGTCGGCGGCCTTGCCGACCCTGATCGAGCCGGTGTGGTTGTCCTGCCCGACCAGGGTCGCCGGCACGATCGTCGCCGCCGCCAGGGCCTCGGCGGGCGTGAATCCGGCCATCTCGTAGATCTCGAGCTCGTGAATGATCTCGATGCCGGCGCCATCGGTCCCGGCGACGATCGGAACCCCGGCCTTATGCATCTTGGCGAGCAGACCCACCATCTTGGCCCAGCTTGCGCGATAGTCGGCGCGCGTCAGGTCCTTGGGCACCGCGAAGCCGCCGCTGCGGAAGCCGCGCTCGGTGGCCGCTGGCATGGTGCCGACGAAGGGGGCGTAGGATGGACTGAGGTCGCCGTTGTCCGGCACATAGAGGCTCTCGAAAGCGACCATCGTCGGGTCGTTGTAGATGTGCTTGGCGACCATGGCGCCCACGATCAGGTTCATGGCCGGACCGTTCAGGTCCACGTCCTTGCCAAACCGCCCTGGCCCCTCGAAGCGCATGATGCCGTTGGAGACCTTGATCACGTCGTCCGGCGCGGCCTGCATGATGATCCAGTTGATGTGGGTCACCTCGTCGTAGCCGTCGTTGATCGCGTCCACCGGGCGAATGCCGGCGGGGATGTGGCCATGCACGTGCAGGCCGAGCTTGTGGGCCTCGGCCGTGGCGGCGGGCAGCCAGGCGGGGTTGAAGGTCCCGTAGAATTTCACGCCGGTGAAGCCGTTGGCCTTGGCCTTGTCGACCAGCGCGATGGCCTCGGCCTGACTGGTGGCGACGTTGGCCACCTGGGCGGTGTAGGGCCCCTTCCCGTCGATCAGCGACGACGGATAGACGTGGGGGGTGAGGAGTTGGCCGGCCGCGGCGCGGGTGCGCCGGTCGATGGTCAGCATGTCGTTGTTGCCGGGATCACGCACCGAAGTGACGCCCAGCGACAGCTCCTGCGGGCCCGTATAGTCGTCGCCAAAATGCATGTGGCAGTCCCAGAGGCCCGGGACGAGCATCTTGCCCTTGCCGTCGATGATCTGGGCGCCGGAGGGCGGCTTCACGGAGGCGGCGGGCCCGACGGCGGTGATCACGCCCTTTTCGACCACCACGGTCTGGTCGGCCAGGAAGCGAAGGCCCTCGGCGTCGAACATCTTCACATGGGTGAAGGCGACCGCGCCGGCCGGGACCTTGACCACGGCGTTGTAGATCTTGGGCGCCTGGGCGGCCATGGCCTCGGACTGCACCTTTTCCAGCTTCTTGATCTCGCCGGCGTAGGCCTCGGGCAGCCAGTCGACGACGGTGGTCGTGCCGAAGAACTTGCCCTCGGCGTCGGCCCAGACGCCGATCGGCGTCGGCGCCAGGCCGCTGAGCGCCCACAGGGTGACGGTCTGCCTGGCCGCGCCCTCCCCGACCTCCACGGTGGTCAGTTTCTCCGCTTTCGCCTTGCCGCTCGGCAGCAGGGCCAGCGTCTTGGTCGGGCTCGCCAACAGGCGCTCGAGGAACCAGGCGTTGACGTCGGCCGGCCCGCCCTGGGCGACGTAGAAGGCCGGCGCGCCATAGGGTGCGTGGCCAGCGTCGATGGGGCTCTTCCACGCAGCCGAGCCGCCGCTGACATTGAAGGTCTCGCCGGCGTCGCCCTGGGGGGTGACGCCGCGGATGGTCATGCTGAACGGCATGCCATCGGGCCCGGCCTTGCCCGTATAGTCCTCGTCCCACTGCTGGCCGCGCAGGTTCCAGGTCTCGCGCGCCATGCGCGTGCCGTCCGGCGTCGTCCAGCTCCAGGAATCGCCGTGCTTTCCGCCGGTGGACTCGATGATGAAATGGGTCGCGCCGGGCGGCGGTTTTGCGAGGTCAGCGCTGGGCGTCTGCGCCAGGGCCGTGGTGGCGAACAGTGCGGCAAGGCCCGCGAACATCGGCATGGCGCGCATGGTCTGAGCACCTCAGGACGGCGCCCAACCCCGATGTGGGCCCGGGCAGTCTTGCGGCGGCGATCCGGCATATGCAAGACCGTTGTTCTCCGAGTTTGAGCCGAAGCCTGGTGCGAATTTCGCGCCCTGGTCGGACCCGACTATTTCCCGGTGTAGAAGACGCAGATCTTGTTGCCGTCCGGATCCCGGAAATAGGCCCCGTAGAAGCCGTCCATCCGCTGGCCGGGCTTGCCCTCGCAGGTCCCCCCGGCGGCGATGGCGGCGGCGTGGGCCGCATCGGCCACTTCGCGGCAGGGCGCGCGCAGGCCGAACATCGAGCCGTTGCCGGCCGTGGCCTCGCCGCCATCATAGGGCGTGCAGATCGCCAGCATGGTGTCGCCGACGCCGCCGTAGAACTGCATGCGGTCGAAGGCCATTGTCCGCTTGCCGCCCAGGGCGGTGATCACCGGATCATAGAAACGGCGGGCGCGGTCGAGGTCGTTGGCGCCGATTGTGGCATAGCCGATCATGGCGTTTCCCCTGTTCGTGGTGGCCAGACGCGACCCATAAAAACGCCGTTATGCCAGCCTCTGCAAGACCGCGTGGACGAAAGCTGCGATCTGTCGTCAACTCCCCACAACCAGAAGGGGAGCGGCGGGGATGGCAGGCAAGAGCAGGCTGTTGGCAGGTGTCGTGGTCGGCGCGCTGTTGGCGGGCGCGGCGCAGGCGGAGCCGGGCTCGACAGCGGTCAGGCGCGAGGCCTGGAGCGTCGCGGGCCTGAACGCCCCGGCCCAGATGGTGGTCGACCGCTGGGGCATCGCGCACATCTTCGCCGCCTCGTCCCGCGACGCCTTCTTCCTGCAGGGCTACAACGCCGGACGCGACCGGCTCTGGCAGATAGACCTGTGGCGCAAGCGCGGCCTGGGCCGGCTCTCGGCCAGCTTCGGGCCGTCCTATGTGGCGCAGGACCGCGCCGCACGGCTGTTCCTATACCGCGGCGACATGGCGGCGGAATGGGCGGCCTACGCACCGGGCGCCCGCGACGCGGTCGAGGCCTTCGCCGCCGGCGTCAACGCCTATGTGGCCGAGGTGAATGCCGGGAAGCGCCCCCTGCCTGTCGAGTTCAAGCTGACGGCCAGCAGGCCGGAGGCCTGGACGCCTGAGGACATCCTGCGCATCCGCAGCCACGCGCTGGTCTCCAACGTCGCCTCGGAGGTCGCGCGCGCCCAGGTGGCCTGCGCCGCGGGCCTGCCGGCCGACCTCCTGCGCCGCAAGCTCGAGCCGCCGCACACCACCGTCGTCCCGGCCGGCCTCGATCCCTGCGTCGTCCCGGCTGACGTGCTGAAGGACTATCTGCTGGCCACTGAGCCGGTGAGCTTCGAGGCCCTCGCGCCGGGCGGGAAGACCGCTCAGGCCGAGCCCTCCGCCCAGGTCAAGCTCGCCCAGGCTCTCGACGCCTATCAGAACGAGGGCTCCAACAACTGGGTGATCGCGCCCTCGCGCACGGCGACCGGCCGGCCGATCCTGGCCAACGACCCGCACCGGTCGGTGGGGGCGCCGTCGCTGCGCTACATCGTGCACCTGAACGCGCCCGACCTGGACATCATCGGCGCGGGCGAGCCCGCCCTGCCGGGCGTCTCATTCGGCCACAACGCCCAGATGGCCTGGGGCCTGACCATCTTCTACATCGATCAGGAGGACCTCTACGTCTACGACACGAAAGGCGACTCCTACCGCTACAAATCCGGCCTCGAGCCGATGAAGGTGGTCCACGAGACCATTGAGGTGAAGGGCGAGGCGCCGCGCGAGGTCACGCTCAAATTCACGCGCCACGGCCCAGTGCTGGCCGAGACGCCCGATTCCGGACACGGGGCCCACGCCTTCGCCATGCGCACGGTCTGGAACCTGCCTGGCGCCTCCGGCTATTTCGGCTCCTCGCGGATGTGGCGGGCCAGGTCCTGGGCGGACTTCAAGAGCGGCCAGGAGGCCTGGGGCACGCCGCCGCTGAACCTGGTCTTCGCCGACACCAGCGGCGATATCGGCTGGTCCGCCGCGGGCCTGACGCCGGCGCGACCCAACTGGGACGGCCTGCTGCCGGCGCCCGGCGACGGGCGCTACGAATGGGCGGGCATGATGCCGGGAAGCCAGCTCCCAGCCCTGCACAATCCGCCCAGGGGCTTCGTCGCCACCGCCAATCAGATGAACCTGCCGGCCGACTATCCGGCCAACCGGACCATCAGCTACGAGTGGGCGGACCGCTCGCGGATCAACCGCATCGAGGAGGTGCTGGGCGCGCTGCCCAAGGCGACGCTCGCCGACTCCATGGCCCTGCAGACCGACAGCCACGACACCCTGTCGCGCCGCACCATCGCCCTGTTGAAGGGGCTGAATTCACCCGACCCGTCCGTCGCCCGCGCGCTGGAGCTGCTGCGCGCCTGGGACAACGACGAGACCACCGGCAGCGCCGCCGCCGCCATCTACCAGGTCTGGGCCACCAACCATCTGGGCAAGACCGTCGTGGCCGCCGCGATCCCGCCGGCGGCCCGTACGCTCGTGGGTTCCGGCAGCATAGACGGCGTGGTCACCTGGCTGGAAACGCCCGAGGCCGCCTCGACCCGCGACACCCTACTACTGGGCAGCCTGGCCGAGGCCATGGGCGACCTCAAGACCCGCCTGGGGCCCGACATGGCCACGTGGAGTTGGGGCCGCCTGCACCACGCCGACTTCACCCCTCCCGCCGCCGTCCTCGCCGACGGCCAGCTTGCTCGGCAGATGGGAACCGGAGCCCTGGAAATCCCCGGCTCCGCCCAGAGCCCGCGCGCGGCCACCTATCGCCCCAGCGACTTCAACCAGACCGCCGGCGCCTCGGTGCGCCTGGTGATGGACGTGGGCGCCTGGGATAATTCCGTGGCCGTCAACACCCCCGGGCAGTCGGGCGACCCGTTCAGCGTCCACTACCGCGATCTCTTCCCGCTGTGGGCCTCCGGCGCCTACGTCCCCCTCGACTTCAGCCGCGCCGCCATCGACCGCGACGCCGAGTTGGTCGTCAGCCTAACGCCGGCGAAATGAAGACGATGCGGCGCTCTGCCCTTTCCGTGATGGCCGTCGCCCTGCTGGCCGGCGCTCCGGCCGCTTGGGCTCAGATCACGGCCGGAAGCGGCGCGGCCGGGATCAGCGACGCAACGGCCTGCGCCGGATCGAACCAGGCCAAGGCTCTGATCGCCTGTACTGGGATCATCCAGTCCAAGGCCCCCGCCCAGCCCGACCTGCTGGCCGGCGCCCTGCGCAATCGCGGTTTCATCTATCAGGGACGCGGTGATCTCGCCCGGGCGATCGGGGACTACGATGCGGCGATCAGGCTCGGTCGCGCGGGGACGCCGGTCGCCGCCCATCTGGCGCGCATCTACGTCAATCGGGGCGTCCTCCACGCCGCCCGCGGCGAGGACAGCCTGGCCCGGGCCGACTATGACGCCGCCATCGGCCTCGACCCGAAGGCGGCCGGCGCCTACCTCAACCGCTCAGGGCTGGCCGTCAAACATGGCGAACAGGCCAAGGCGCTGGCGGACCTCAGCGCAGCCGCCGACCTTGATCCCCACGACTCGGCGGTCCTCGTCAGCCGGGGCGCGCTCGACTTCAACCTGGGCGACGCCGACCGCGCCATCGCCGACTTCACCGCGGCCATCGCGATCAATCCGGCCGACGCCAATGCCTGGCGGGGCCGCAGCCTCGCATATCGGCGCAAGGGCGACGCCGCCCACGCGAGCGCCGACTCCGCCGAAACGCTGCGGCTGAATCCAAACAGCGCCGGCGCCCACCTGGAACGCGCCATGGCGCTGCAGGCCAGCGGCGATCCGGATCGCGCGATCGCGGAATTCAGCCGCGCCATCGCCATGAATCCCACCGACGCAGCCGCCATCAAGGCGCGCGGGGACGCCTATCTGGCCAGCGGCCAGCGTGACCTGGCGGTCGTCGACTACAGCCAGGCCATCGCCGTCGAGCCTCGCTTCGCCGACGCCTATATGAACCGCGGCGCCGCCTACATGGCCAACGCCGACTGGCTTCACGCCATCTCCGACCTGACCAAGGTCATCGAGATGAATCCCGCCCAACAGAGCGGCTACCTGAACCGGGGCCAGGCGTTCATCGCGGTGGGCGACAGCGACCGGGCCCTGGCCGACTTCGAGAGCGCGCTGCGCCTGCGGGCCGCCTCCGCGATCGCCTACCGCAACCGCGCCTTCCTGGAGCACGCCAAGGGCGACTACGCCCGCGCCACGGCAGACTATTCCAAGGCGATTGAACTCAACCCGAGGGACGAGGAGGCGTGGCGGGGACGCGGCGTTTCGCACCTCGACGCGCGACTGTGGGACGCAGCGCTCGCCGACCTGACGCAGGCGATCACGCTCAACGACAAGGACGGCCTGGCCTACCACTTCCGCAGCCAGGCCTATGTTCGCAAAAGTGACTTCCGCCGGGCGACGGCCGACGACGACACGGCGATCCGGCTGGACCCCAAGCTCGCCCAGCGCGCCGACCGCTGAGTCAGATGCTCCCCTCAAGGGGAGCTGTCAGCGAAGCTGGCTGAGGGGGTTTCCGCTCCGGCGACAGGGTTGTGGGCCGTCGCGGACTCAGCGGATGAAACCCCCTCCGGCTCGTCGCTTCGCTTGGATCCACCCCCTCAATCGCACTCCGCGCTGGGGGAGGATCTGATCAGACCCGGCCGGTCACCGGGATCAGGGCGCCGGTCACGGCGCTGGCCTTTTCGCTCGCCAGGAACAGCATCACCGACGTCAGCTCCTCCGGCGTCACCCAGGTCGCGAAGTGGGCCTTGGGCATGTCGGCGCGGTTGGTCGGGGTGTCGATGATAGACGGCAGGACCGCGTTGACGGTGACGCCGCTCGTCTTGAGCTCCTCGGCGAGCGCCTCGGTCAGGCGATGGACCCCGGCCTTGGACGCGGCATAGGCGCCCATGCCGAGCGCGGCCTTCACCGCTCCGTTGGCCCCCACATTGACGATCCGCCCGCCCTTGCTGCGCTTCAGATGCGGGATGGCCGCGCGGCAGACGTTGGCCGCCGTCTGCACGTTGAGCAGGAAGAGCCTGCGCCAGGTGTCACCGCCGCCGGCCTCCACCGTCTCCCAGGAAAAACCGCCGGCGATGTTCAGCACCACGTCCAGGCCGCCGAACCGCGCCGCGGCTGCGTCGATGGCCGCGCTGGCGCTCTCGGCGTCGGTCAGATCCACGCCGCCCAGGATCAGGACGTCATCGCCCTCGACCAGTCCGTGCGGCGTGTGATGCACGTGATCGATCAGGGCCACGCGGCAGCCCTGACCCACCACGGCCTTGGCGACCGCGGAGCCCAGGACCCCGGACGCGCCGGTGATGGCGAAGACGCGTCCGGCCATGGCGGGCGAGCCCTAGAGCCGCTCGACGATGGTCACATTGGCGAGGCCGCCGCCTTCGCACATGGTCTGCAGGCCCCACGTCTTGTTGCGCGCCTTCAAGCCGTGCAGCAGCGTGGTCATCAGCTTGGTGCCCGAGGCGCCCAGCGGGTGGCCGAGCGCGATGGCGCCGCCGTTGACGTTGAGCTTTGCCGGATCCGCGCCCGTGGTCTTCAGCCAGGCCACCGGCACCGAGGCGAAAGCCTCGTTGACTTCGAAGAGGTCGATGTCGTCAATCGACATTCCGGTCTTCTTCAGCGCGCGTTCGGTGGCCGGAAGCGGGGCTTCCAGCATGATCACCGGGTCGTGGCCGATCAACGTCAGGTGGTGGATTCGGGCCAGCGGCGTCAGGCCGTATTCCTTCAGCGCCTTTTCCGAGACCACCATCACGCCGGAGGCGCCGTCGCAGATCTGGCTGGAGGTGGCCGCGGTGATCGCCCCGCCCTCGCGCAGCAGCTTCACGGCCCGGATCGCGTCCAGGCTGGAGTCGTAGCGAATGCCCTCGTCGCTGTCGTGACGGACGGTCGAGCCTTCGTCGCCCTTGCCGTCCCGGCCGTCGATGGCGACGATCTCGTCCTTGAACGCGCCGGCCTGGGTGGCGGCGATGGCGCGCTGGTGAGAGTTGTAGGCGTACTCGTCCAGCTGATCCTTGGTCAGCCCGTACTTGGCGGCCATCATCTCGGCGCCCATGAACTGGCTGAACTGGATGTTCGGATAGCGCTTCTGCTGGTTCGGGCTCATCGGGTTGCCGAAGCCTTCCTTGGCCGGCAGGGCGACGGAGAGCCCCATCGGCACCCGCGTCATGCTCTCGACGCCCGAGGCGATGACCACGTCCATGGTGCCGCTCATCACGGCCTGGGCGGCGAAGTGCAGGGCCTGTTGCGAGGACCCGCATTGCCGGTCGACGCTGGTGGCCGGCACGCTTTCCGGCAGCCTGGAGGCCAGCACCGCGCCCCGCGCGATGTTGGTGGCCTGTTCGCCCACCTGCATGACGCAGCCCATGACCACGTCCTCGACCACGGCCGGGTCGATGCCGGTGCGGTCGATCAGTTCGTTCAGCACCACGGCGCCCAGGTCGGCCGGGTGCCAATCGCGGAGTCTTCCGCCCTTGCGCCCGCCAGCGGTCCGCGTCGCAGCTACGATATAGGCTTCGGCCATGGCCGGGCTCCCTGGTGAAATTCAAGCGCTCTATGGCGCGTCAAAACGACTGTATGAAGGCGCCGCTGCGTAAGACAAGACCGGTTGACGCAAACGTCAACGTGGCCTCGGTCGACCGAGCGAAGCCAAGACGCCAGGTCAGGTCTGGCTCAGCGCGCCGAGGCCTCAGCCTCCGGATTGCCGCCGAAATGCGGCCCACCACCATTGCAGAAGCCCTGAAAATCCTGGTCGCTCTGCGAGATCAGACCGCCGCGACATCTCCCAACAAGCAGCTGGAGTTCGTGAATTTCTGCCTCGCTAACCTGCTCCGTAGCCGGTCGCAATTCCTGCAGGACCTGTGGGTCGCCTATGAACTTGGGTCTCGGAAGAACGGCCATTTCGTCGAGTTTGGCGGCGCCGACGGGATCAAGGCAGCAACAGCTGTTTCCTGGAACGGGAGCTCGGCTGGAACGGGATCGTCGCCGAGCCGGCGCGGATTTGGCAAGCGGCGTTGAGGGCCAACCGGACCTGCTGCATCGACAGCCGCTGCGTCTGGACGAATTCGGGCGAGACCCTGACCTTCAACCAGCCTCCGATCGCCGCCCATTCCACCATTTAGGCCTATTGGGACAGCGATATGCACGCCGATACCCGCAAACGGAGAACGCTATCCCGTCTCCACGGTGTCCCTGATCGACCTCCTGGCCCACTGGCGCGCGCCACGTCAGATCGACGACCGCGCGATCGACACGGAAGGCTCAGAGTTCGACATCCTGCAAAGCTTCGACTTCGCCGCCTACGACATCCGGCTGATCACCGTCGAACACAACCACACCGACAAGCGCCAGGCTCTGCTCGATCTCCCGACGTCCAAGGGCTATCAACGGCGCTTCGAGAACCTGTCCAACGTCGATGACTGGTACATCAAGACCTATTGACGCTCGGCGCGCTCCGATCGGAGCCTAGTGGGCGAAGGTGTCCTGCAGGATCCGCTCAAGCCCGTCGGCGTCGGCCTGGTCGAAGGCGGCCGGAACTTCGGCGTCCACGTCGAACACAGCGAGCAAACGCCCATCAGCGTCCACCACCGGCACGACGATCTCGCTCTTCGACCGGCTGTCGCAGGCGATGTGCCCGGGGAAGGCCTCGACGTCCTCGACGATCTGGGTCTGGCGGGTGCGAGCCGCCGTCCCGCAGACCCCGCGGCCGAAGGCGATGCGCAGGCAGCCCAGCGTGCCCTGGTAGGGTCCGACCACCAGTTCCTCGCGCTTGTCCGGATCGACCACATAGAAGCCCGTCCAGAAGTAGTGGTCGAAGCTGGCGGCCAGCATCGAGGCGACGGTCGCCATCCGCGCCGTCAGATTGGGCTCGCCGTCGAGCACGGCGGCGATCTCCTGCGCCACTGCGGCATACCGCTGTGCCTTCTCGGCGGGCAGGATCGTGTCGTTGAAGGCTTCGGTCATGGAACAAGCATGTAGCGACCGCCGCCCCGCTGGACAAACCCTCCCGGTGCAGCCTTTCTTAGCGCCTTCAGTTTCCGGGGATCTTCTATGCGTTCTGCCTTGCTTGTGTCCGCGATCGCGTGTGCGTCGTCCGTCGTCGCGCCCGCCTCCGCCCAGGTGGCGGACGGCCCCAACCGCATTTTCCAGGGCCGCGACATCTTCGGGCTGCGCGCGGCCGGAGATCCGCAGGTGCGCCCCGATGGCGGCATGATCGCCTACGTCCGCACCACCCAGGACATCATGACCGACAACGGCCATCCGTCGATCTGGCTGGTCGATCCGGCCACCGGCGCTCAGACCCCCCTGGCGGCCGACGACACCGCCAACCTGCACCCGGTGTGGTCGCCGGACGGAACCCGCATCGCCTACATCTCCGCCGGCCCCGGCGGGGCCCAGCTCTATGTCCGCTGGATGGCCACCGGCCGCTCGGCCAAGGTCGCCAACCTGGAACAGGCGCCCAACGCCATTACCTGGTCGCCGGACGGCAAGACGCTGGCCTTCGTGATGCTGACGCCGGTTCCGCCGCAGCCGCTTGGCGCGCCGATGGCGCCGCCCCCGGGGGCCAAGTGGGCCGCGCCCCTGACCCTGATCGAGCGGGTCACCTATCGCCGCGACGGCGCGGGCTACATCCGGCCCGGCTACAGGCACCTGTTCACGGTCTCGGCCGACGGCGGCCAGCCGCGGCAGGTCACCTTCGGGAAGTTCGACGAGGGCGGCCAGCTCGCCTACACGCCGGACGGCAAAAGCCTGCTGTTCTCGTCCAACCGCTCCAAGGACTGGGAGCGCGACGCGGGCGAGAGCGACATCTACTCGGTCTCGGTCGCCACCGGCGCCATGACCCAGCTCACCACCCGCAAGGGTCCCGACCAGGCGCCGACGCCCTCGCCGGACGGGACGAAGATCGCCTACGTCGGCTTCGACGACAAAGGCCACCGCGGCTACGACAACGTCCACCTCTACGTCATGGACGCAGACGGCAAGAACAGCCGCGTGGTCACCGGCGACTTCGACCGCAGCGTGGGCGCTCCGCAGTGGGCCGCCGACGGCAAGAGCCTCTATGTGGACTACGCCGACCACGGGGTCACCAAGGTCGCCCGCGTCACCCTGGACGGGAAGATGCAGGACGTGGCGAGCGGCCTGACCGACGGCGCCGAGATGGACCGGCCCTACACCGGCGGCTCGTTCTCGGTCGGCAAGAACGGTCTTATCGCCTTCACCATGGGCGACGCCTCCTCTCCCCCGGACATCGGCGTGGTCAGGGCGGGCAAGATCGCCAGGCTCACCCACCTCAACGACGACCTGTTCGCCGACAAGACCCTGGCCAAGGTCGAGCCCCTGGCGGTCAAGTCGTCCTTCGACGGCAAGCCGATCGACGCCTGGCTGATGACCCCGCCCAACTTCGATCCGTCGAAGAAATATCCGCTGATCCTGGAGATCCATGGCGGGCCGTTCGCGGCCTATGGCCCGGTGTTCTCCACCGACGATCAGCTCTATGCGGCGGGTGGCTATATGGTGATCTACGCCAACCCGCGCGGCTCGACGTCCTATGGCGATGAGTTCGCCAACACCATCGACAAGAACTATCCCAGCCACGACTACGACGACCTGATGAGCGCGGTGGACGCCGCCGTCGCAAAGGGCTCGGTCGATCCAAACCACCTCTACGTCACCGGCGGCTCCGGCGGCGGGGCGCTCACCGCCTGGATCGTCGGCAAGACCGCCCGCTTCCGCGCCGCCGCGGCCCAGAAGCCAGTGATCAACTGGACCAGCGAGGTGCTCACCACCGACGGCTACAACTTCATGGCCACCTCCTGGTTCGGCAAGATGCCGTGGGAGGATCAGGCGAACTACTGGCGCCGTTCGCCGCTGTCGCTGGTGGGCAATGTCACGACGCCGACCCTGGTGATCGTCGGCACCGACGACCACCGCACCCCGCCGTCCGAGGCAGAGCAGTTCTTCGACGCCCTGCAGATCCGCGGCGTCCCGACGGAAATGATCCAG
>DASRRU010000081.1:0-5867 GCA_035656795.1 Phenylobacterium sp.
CTGCCGACCGAGACCCTGAAGGGCCCGCAGCATGTGCAGGACGGAGGCGTCTATCACGTCTGGCAGAAGGCCGATCCGTCCGGCGGCGCGGCGACCCGCTACCTGGTGCGCAACGACGGCACGCTGGCCTACCTGGTCGATCCGGGCATCAACGGCCACACCAAGCTGCGCCCCGACGGCACCAGCGTGACCAAGTTCGATGCGCCCAAGGCCACCCTGATGAGCTACATCATCAAGTGCATCCTGAACCGCCAGCTGCCCTGGGCGCTGGTGCTGCTGGGGGTGATGATCGCAGTGGTGCTGGAGATGTGCGCCATCCCGTCGCTGGCCTTCGCGGTGGGCGTCTACCTGCCGGTCTCCTCGTCGCTGCCGATCTTCGTCGGCGGGGCCGTGCGCTGGCTGGTGGACCGCCGCAGCCGCGGCCTGGCGCACGCAGAAACCCTGTCGGAAGCCGAGCTCCTGGCCCAGTCCGACCGCAGCCCCGGCGTGCTGATGGCCTCCGGCTACATCGCCGGCGGCGCCATCGCCGGCATCGGGATCGCGTTCTCGGCCGGCGTGCTGGGCAACTTCGACCGCGACATCACCAAGCTGATGGAGGGGATCAATCCGGTCTTCAACGGCCCCTGGTCGGACCTGCTCTCCTGCCTGCCGTTCCTGGGCCTGATGGCGCTGCTGTTCCGGGCGGGGGCGGTCAAAAGGCGCTGACCTCCGGCGAGGTCGACGCGTGGCGTGGACAGGCGTCATTTGACTCTACGAATACCTTCGTACACCATCCTTCGTATGATGGATGACGAGTCCTCCGCACGCCCCACGGCCACCGAGCTCGATATCCTGCGCATCCTCTGGGAGCGCGGCCCCTCGACGGTCCGCGGCGTCCACGAAGCGCTGAGCGCCGAGCGGGCCATCGGCTACACCGGCGTGCTCAAGTTCCTGCAGATCATGACCGTCAAGGGCTCGGTCGTCCGCAATGAGGACCAGCGCGCGCACGTCTATCAGGCGGCCGAGCGGCCGGAGACCACCAAGCGCAAGGTGGCCGGTGACCTGATGCGCAAGGTCTTCGCCGGCTCCGCCAGCCAGCTCGTGCTGCACGCGCTGGAAGATCGGCAGGCAAGCGCCGAGGACATCGCCGAGATCCGCGCCATGCTGGATGCCTATGAGGCCAAGGAGAGGGACAGATGACGGTCACGCTCACTTACCTGCAGAGCCTGATCCCCGCCTTGGGATGGACGCTGGCCAATTTCCTCTGGCAAGGCGCGCTGGTGGCGTTGGTGCTGCAGGTGGTGCTGAAGGCCTGCCGCACCGCCCGCGCCCGCCATGACTGGGCGCTGGCGGCTCTGGTGGTGATGGCGATCATTCCGGTCGCGACCTTCGCCTGGCTGCAGACCGGCGTGCGGATCGTGCTGGTCCCGAGGGGCTTTCCGGGCCTGATCCCGGCCGGCCAGCGGTGGGAGACCCTGGCCGTGGCCGCCTGGCTGTTCGGGGTCGCGGCGCTGGCGGTGCGCATGGCCGGCGGCCTCGTCCTGGTGGAACGCCTGCGTCGTACGGCGACGGCGCTACCGTTCGACTGGGTTGAGCGCTGCCGCAGGCTGGAGCAGCGGATCGCCGCGCCGCTACACGTGCTGTTCGCCCAGTCCGAGGCGGTGGCCACGCCGATCGTCGCCGGCTGGCTGAAGCCGATGGTGCTGATCCCGGCCGGCTTCCTGACCCGTCTTGCGCCGGCCGAGCTGGAGGCGCTGATCCTGCACGAGCTGGCCCATGTGCGCCGGCTCGACGCCTTCGCCAATCTGGTCCAGAGCGTGGTTGAGACCATACTCTTCTACCACCCCGCCGTCTGGTGGGTGAGCCGCTGCGTCCGACTGGAGCGCGAGCGGTGCTGTGACGATATGGCGGTGGCCGCGGTGCGCGACCCGGCGCTCTACGTCCGTGCGCTTCAGTCGATCGAGGCCCTGCGTGCGCCATCCTACGGCGTGCTGGCGGCCAACGGCGGCCACCTGAAGAGCCGCGCGGCCCGCATCCTGGGCCTGGCTTCGGCGCCGGAGCGCCCAGCGCTCTCGCGCACCGCCGCGATCCTGATCCTCACCGCCGCCGCGGCCGCCATGACCCACAGCGCCGCCGTGCAGGCCAAGCCGGACAGGACCAACCGACCCGCGCCGGCGGTTCGAGACGCCGCCACCGCGCTCGCGACCGCGACCGCCACGGCGCACGCGACCCCGACCCCGACCGCGAGCGTCTCTGCGCGGGCAGCAGAGCCGGTCCAGCGCGCGCCGCGCATCGTGCTGGCCGAGGCCGCGCCGCTGCCTGCGCCGCCGCTCCCCGTTACGCCCAGCCCGCTGCAGGTCGCGGAAGCGCCACCTAGCCTCGCACCAATCCGGCTCGCGCTCGCGGCCGCGCCGCCGGCGCAGACGCTCTCGCCCCTGATCGTCCAACCGCCGAGCCTGCCGTCCAAACCGGACGTCAACATCGAGATATCCGGGAATGGGGACCATGCCGGCGGCTACCAGGTCTGGCCCAGGAACGCCTTCACCCACGGCTTCGACGGTCACGTCACCCTGGGGTGTAAGGTCGATGTCCACGGCTTGGCCGAGCGCTGCGAGGTCCTTTCGGAATCTCCGCAGGGCCATCACTTCGGCACGGCCGCCCTCGAACTTCGCCCGACACTCAAGCTTACCCCCGCGCGCGGACCGGATGGCCCCATCGAGTCCATCATGTCGATCGCGATCACGTTCAAGCAGCCGCTCGTGGTTTGCGCCGATGAACAGAGCGCGACCTCGTCTGCGTTGGGCGCCGAGAAGAGCATCAGCTCGATGTCGGGCGGCGGAGCCTCGGCTGGCAGTGGCGGTAGTTCGAGTAATTGCGTCGGCGGCCACGTGGCGCTTTCGCACGACACCGCTGCGCTGGAGTCCCCGGCCTGGACCGCCGCGCCCAGCTTCGACGAGCTGGCGCGCGCCTATCCGGCCAAGGGCGGCGGTGTCGAAGGCTATGCCGCGGCCCACTGCCATGTGGAGCGTGACGGAAGCCTCGGCGCCTGCTTTGTCATCAAGGAAGCGCCGGAGAAGAGCGGGTTCGGTGCGGCCGCGCTGACGCTCACTGGCAAATTCCGCGTCGATCCCAAGCTGGTCGCACCGTATGTCCGCACCAAGATCTGGGTCGATGTGCCGATCCGCTTCATGCCGCCCGGCGCCATCGATCGGACGGTCGCCGCCCCGATGTGGGTGGCCGACGTCGACGCCAGGCAGCGGCCGGACATCTTCCTGCCGGCGGCGGTGGAAAAGGGGCTGACCTCCGGCCACGGCGTCGCGCGGTGCACCGTCGCGACCGACGGGACCCTGAGCGCCTGCGTCGCCGATCCGGAGACCGCCGACGGCCTAGGCTTCTCCGAGGCCGCAGCGCGCCTGGCGTCGAGCCTGCGGATGAGCCTCTGGTCCGAAGACGCAGCGCCGGTGGCGGGCGGCGTCGTCCACGTGCCGATCCAATTCAGGCTCAAGGGCGCCGAGGGCTGACGCCATTCCAATCCGCCTCGACCTCAGGGGCGGCCGATAACGAGAAACGGGGAGATTCCAGGATGCTGCCGCAGCTTATGATGCTGATGTTCGGACCGTTGGCTATGCCGCACAATCTACCGGACCGGACGCCGACCGACACGGTCTCGCCCCTGACCGTGTCGGGGCAGAAGAAGGACACGCCCGCCGACGCCAAGATCAACATGGCGGGCAGCGACGCCGACGCCCAGCTCGTGGGCATCTGGCCGGGCACGGCCTACCACAACGGCGTCAGCGGCAAGGTCCGGCTAAAGTGCTGGATCGACGTCCACGGCCTGGCCGAGCGCTGTGAGGTGGCGCAGGAAAACCCGCGCAACATGGGCTTCGGCAAGGCGGCGCTGGAGATGCGCGCCGTCATCAAGCTGGCGCCTCCGAGGGGGCCCACCGGTCCGGTCAGCGGGTTCAAGACAATCGATATCGGCTTCCAGGCGCCGGACATGCACGTCGATCAGGCGGGCCTCGCCCACTGGCAGCACGACGTCGCGAAGGGGCCGCTCGCCGGCACCGACGTGAGCGATTTCCTAGAGGGCAGCCGCAACGGCCTGTCCATGCGCAAGGTGACCATGCTGGACAATCCGGTCTGGGTCGCGGCCGCCGGCTTCGACGACCTCGTCGCGGCCTATCCAGGCAAGTCGGGCGGCGGCGAGGGCTATGCGGTCGACCACTGCCGCGTGCAGCGCGACGGGACGCTCGGTGGCTGCCAGACCATCATGGAGGAGCCGACGTCCCAGGGCTTCGGCAAGTCCGCGCTCAGCCTCGCCGCCAAGTTCCGGGTGTCGGCGCAGGTCGCCCAAACACCGCACAATGACGAGCTGTGGGTCGACATCCCGGTCCGTTTTCCGACCGCCAAGGAGCTGGCCGAGCGCACGGTGATGGCGCCGTCCTGGGTGCAGGTCTTTGATGGCCGGTCCACACCCAAGCTGTTCCCGCCCGAGGCCGCGGCCAGCGGCCTGACCAGCGGCCGGGGCGTCGCCCGCTGTACGGTGGGGCCGGATGGCGCGATGACTGATTGCCGGGCCGAGCCGGGCGACCCGGATGGCCTGGGCTTCTCCGAGGCCGCCGTCAAGCTGGCCGGGACCATGAGGATGAACCTCTGGGCGGCCGACGGCGTCCCGGTGACGGGCGCGGTGGTGCGCATTCCGATCCGGCTGAACCTGAAGGGCGCGGGATCGCTGAACCCGACGCAGTAGCTTCGAGTCCGGCTAGTTGATCACCGCCTCCGCGAACCGCTCCATCTCTTCATACTGCGGGCTCATCTGCAGCAGCAGGAGGTCGAGGCCGGCCGCTTCGTAAGCCGCGATGCGTTCGCGGATCTGGGCGGCTGTGCCGATCAGGCCCGGGCGCAGGCCGCGGTTGGAGACGGAGTACTCGGCGATCTTCATCTCGCGCTCCAGCTGAGTGCCGGAGAGCCACTGGTCGTAGTTGCCGAAGCCGGGGGCGTTGGGGTCGAGGGTGGTGATCCGGGCGACCTCGGCGCGGGCCTCTTCCTCGGTGTCGCGGACGATGGCGTAGGCGGCCATGCCGAAGGTCATGGGCGGCTTGCCGGTCGCGGCGCGGCGGGCGCGCATGTCGGCGATCTTCTCGGCGATCACCTCGACGGTGTCGCCGTGCATGACGTAGGCGTCGCACTGGTTGGCGATCAGGGTCTTGGCGGCCTCGGACTCGCCGCCGGCGTAGACCACGGGCTTCCTGACCGGCTTGGGCTCGCAGATGGCGTCCTTCAGCTGATAGCGGGCGCCGTCGTGGGTGAACTTGGGCTCCCGCCACAGGCCATCGACCACGTCCAGCCACTCCGAGGTGCGGCCATAGCGGTCGTCGTGCTGGTCGAACTGCAGGCCGTAGCTGGTGGCCTCCTCGGCCCACCAGGAGGAGACGACGTTCAGCGCCAGGCGGCCGTTCGAGATGTTGTCGATATTGGCCGCCTGCTTGGCCAAGAGGGCAGGGTGGTGGAAGTTCGGACGCACCGCCACCATCAGCTCAAGGGTGTCGGTGACGGCGGCCAGCGCCGCGGCCGTCGACCAGGCGTCGAGCGCGGGCTGGTCGGTGCCCTTGATGTCATTGAGGTTGAGCTCGGCGACCAGGGTCAGGTCATAGCCGATCTGCTCGGCGCGCTGGCAGAGCCGTTTGGTGTAGTCCCAGGTAGCCGCCATGCCCTCGTCGGGGACATTGCGCAGCCAGCCGCCGAACACCGGGGCCCAGAAACCGTACCTCACGCCGGCGTCCTTTCTCTGGCCGCGATCTCGCGGACGAGGAAGTCGATCAAATTCTCGTGCGGATCGAAGCCCAGCACATTCAGCGGGTTGGCGACGAAATTTGACATGGCGTTGA
>DASRRU010000082.1:0-9711 GCA_035656795.1 Phenylobacterium sp.
GCCTCGACGCGGCGGTCGAGGTTGCGCGGCATCCAGTCGGCCGAGGAGATGTAGACCCGGGCTTCCGACGACGGCAGCGGCGCGCCGTTGGCGAAGGCCACGATCCGGCCGTGCTCCAGAAAGCGGCCGACGATGGATTTCACCCGGATGTTCTCAGACAGGCCGCGGATGCCGGGCCGCAGGCAGCAGATGCCGCGCACCACCAGGTCGATCTCCACGCCGGCCTGGCTGGCCGCATAAAGCGCGTCGATGATCTCCGGATCGACCACCGAGTTCATCTTGGCCCAGATGCCGGCCGGGCGGCCTTCCAGGGCGTGAGTGGCCTCCCGCGCGATCAGCGCCAGCAGGTCGCGCTTCATGGTGATCGGCGAGAAGGAGAGCTTCTCCAGGCCCTCGGGTTGGGCGTAGCCGGTGACGAAGTTGAACAGACGTGCGCTGTCGCGGCCGAGCGCCGGGTCGGTCGTGAACAGCGAAAGGTCGGTGTAGAAGCGCGCGGTGATCGGGTGGTAGTTGCCGGTGCCGAAGTGGCAGTAGGTGCGCAGCAGGTCGCCCTCGCGCCGAACGACGGTCGAGAGCTTTGCGTGGGTCTTGTACTCCACGAAGCCGAAGACGATGTGCACGCCGGCCCGCTCCAGGTCGCGCGCCCACTTCAGGTTCGCAGCCTCATCGAAGCGGGCCTTGATCTCCACCACTGCCGTGACGTTCTTGCCCGCTTCCGCCGCCTCGATCAGGGCGGCGACGATCGGGCTGTCGTGGCTGGTGCGGTAGAGCGTCTGCTTGATCGCCAGCACGTTGGGGTCGCGCGCGGCCTGCCGCAGGAACTGCACCACCACGTCGAAGCTCTCGAACGGATGGTGGACCAGGATGTCCTTTTCGCGGATCGCCGCGAAGCAGTCGCCGCCATGATCGCGGATGCGCTCGGGGAAGCGCGGTTCGAAGGGCTTGAACTTGAGTTCAGGATGGTCGGCCGGGATCAGCTGGGTGAGCTCGTCCAGACCCAGAAGGCCCTCGATCTGGATGATGTCCTGCGGCTCGGCGTGCAGGCTTGTGGTGATGAAGCTCTGCAGTTCCTCCGGCATGGAGGCGTCGATTTCGACACGTACCACGCTGCCCAGACGGCGCTGCTTCAGCGCCAGCTCGAACTCGCGCACCAGATCTTCGGCCTCTTCCAGGATTTCCACGTCCGAGTCTCGGATCAGGCGGAAGACACCCTGCGCCTGGATCTCGCAGCCGGGGAACAGGTGGTCGAGGAACAGGCTGACCAGGGCCTCCAGCGACACGAACCGGCGCTCGCCCTTGCGGCGGCCGCGATGCGGGGCGGCGAGCTCCCAGAACCGCGCCACCTGGGCGGGGATCGGCACCAGGGCGTAGAGCACCCGGCTGTCGGTCAGGCGGCGCAGCTTGAGCACCAGGGAGAACGCCAGGTTCGGGATGAAGGGAAAGGGGTGCGCCGGGTCGATGGCCAGCGGCGTCAGCACTGGAAAGATCTGTGAGACGAAAGGCTCTTCCAGGGCGTCGAGCTCGGCGTTTGTGACGTCGAGCGCCTGCACGACGTGCAATTGCTCATCCGCGAGGGCGCTGCACAACTCGCGCCAGCGGGTCTGCTGCTCGGCCATCAGGTCAGCGGCTTCGGCGTTGACCCGCTCCAGCTGCTCCGCCGGCGTCAGGCCGTCCTGGCTCGGCGCGCGCACGCCCTCGCGCACCTGGGCGCGCAGGCCGGCCACCCGGACCATGTAGAATTCGTCGAGGTTGTTGGCGCTGATCGCCAGGAAGCGCAGCTGTTCCAGCAGGGGGTGCCGCGGGTTCTTGCTCTCGGCCAGCACCCGGCGGTTGAAGGCGAGCCACGAGAGTTCGCGGTTGAAGAATCGGGCCGGCGAGGCGGCGAGGTCGGCGTTCCAGGCCAGTTGCGCACGCACGGCGTCGCTTGCGGGGTCCGCATCGTTCGATGCGGCGGCGATCGGCTCGGCGTAGCTCATGCCCTCGGCGCTCCGGTGAGATGACGGTCGCAAGAATTTGAGCCCTGCATGTGACGGGTTCAAGTCATCCCTCGAAAAGGTCAAGATTTTCGATATCGCTTTCCAGGATCTCGCGGGCCAGCAGCCTGGAAACGGGCCGCATCTGGCCATCTTCGGTCTCATCGAGGCGCCGTACGATGTCTTGCGCACCGGGAATGGATCTTTCCATGCGGCGCAAGAGATAGGGATAGACATCGTCGTTCGGTCGAATGTTTCGCTCACGGAAGAAATTACGCAGGACGCCGGTCAGCACCTCGTCGTCCGGCGCCTCGATCTCGGCCACCAGCAGTGCGTTCAGGCGTGAGCGCAGGTCGGGCAGGGCGGTCGTCCACGCGGCGGGCGGCGCACGGGCGGTCAACAGCAGGCTCGCCCCGTCGCGTTGCGCCTGGTTGATCAGGTGGAAAAGCGCCTCATCGGGCGCTCCCTGATCCACGTCTTCGACGAGCGCGGGACGTCCGGCCGCGGCGGCGAAATCAGGGTCCTGCCGGTCCAGGACCACCGCCTTGGTCGCCGCGGCCCAGGCCCGCGCCAGATGGGTTTTGCCGACGCCTTCGGGCCCGATTAGCGCCAAGGCCCCGGCGGGCCAGCGCGGCCAGGCGTCAAGAGCCTCCAGCGCAGGGGCGTTGGAGGCGCCCCGCACGAAGGCGTCGCGCGTATGGGTGGTGGGCCGGCGAAGGCTCAGCCGCAGCTGGCGGGCCATGATGCGTCCTAGAGCGTGCCGTTCGCCGCCTTGGCCGCACCGCCGACCACGACGGTCCAGCCCTCGGGCCTCAGCAGTTCGATCGGCGAGAAGCGGACCTTGTAGTCCATCTTCTCCGAGCCGCGCACCCAATAGCCGAGATATACGTAGGGCATGCTCGTCAGACAGGCCTGGACCACGTGATCGAGGATCACGAAGGATCCCAGGGAGCGGCGGGCCTGGGTGGGATCGTAGAAGCTGTAGACCAGCGACAGGCCATCGCTCATCACGTCCACCAGCGCGCAGGCCACCAGGTCTCCCGGACCGCGATCCATCGGCCTGGTGCGGTACTCGACGATATGGGTGCGGACGGCGGTGTCCTCGACCATGGCCACGTAGTCGGGCCAGGTCATCTCGGCCATGCCGCCATCGGCGTGGCGGGTGGTGAGGTAACGGCGCAGCAGGTCGAACTGCTCCATCGTCGCCTCGGCCTCGACCAGATGGCGTTCCAGGTCCTCATTGCGGGCGATCGCCTTGCGTTCCGAGCGCGAGAATAGGTAGTCGGCCGCCGGGATCCGGGCTGAGACGCAGGCTGTGCAGGACTCGCAGGCCGGGCGATAGGCGATGTTCTGCGAACGGCGGAAACCCACCTGGGTAAGGCTGTCGTTGACGCTGGCGCCGTCGCTCAGCGGCAGGTGGGCGAACACCTTGCGCTCATAGCGTTCGGGCAGATAAGGGCACGGCGACGGGGCGGTCAGGAAGAACCTGAGCTGTCGGGACGGGAAATGCTGCGTCACGGACCTGCGGTCGCCTTCGTCTCGATGCGCCTTTGGCCGGATTAGGCGTCATGCCGCGCCCGGGCGCAAGACCTGTTGCAGAGCCGCAATCGGAGTGGGGCTAAGGGCCGCGGTCCGGCGGCAGCACCGGCGCCTCGCGCAGCAGCACGATGGCGATCCGGCGATTGCCGGGCAGGGTGGGGTCGTCGGGGTAAAGCGGGTCGGAGGTGGCCTTGCCGCTCGTCTGATAGACGCGGTCGGCGTCGACGCCGGCGCCCAGCATGATCTTGCGCGAGGCGTCGGCGCGGGCGAACGACAGCGGCCAGTCGCTGTCGGCCTTGCCGCCGGAGCTGGCGCTGGTGTGGCCGTAGATGCTGATCCGGTTGGGCAGCTGGTTGATGATCTTGGCGATGGCGCGCAGCAGGATCTTCGCGCGGTCGTTAGGCGTGGCCGTGCCCTGGTTGAACATCGAGCGGCCTTCCTGGTCGACGAGCTGGATTCGCAGACCTTCGGGCGTCTCATCGACGATGATGTTCTTCGAGAGCTCCGCGAGCTCCGGCATGTCCTGCAGCGCCTGGCGCAAGGACTGGGCGGCCGAGGCGAAAGCGGCCTCTTCCCGCTTGGCCTGGTCCTGCTTGGCCTGGTCGAGGGCGGCGTCGGCGGCCTTGGCGGCGTCCTTGGACTTGCCGTCGCTTGGGTTTTTCACATCGGGACTGGCGTCCTGGACGATGGATTGCGAACCGTTCTGCTTGGTGCCCTCGTTGCCCAGAGCTGTGCCGGCCAGGATGCCTCCGGCGCCGGAGGTGGTCTCCGACACGCTGGCAGGGGCGAAGTAGTCGGCGATGCCGCGCTTCTGTTCCGGGCTCGTCGTGTTGATCAGCCACATCAGTAGGAAGAACGCCATCATGGCGGTCACGAAGTCGGCATAGGCGACCTTCCAGGCGCCGCCGTGGTGTCCCCCACCGCCGCCCTTCTTGATCCGCTTGATGATGATCGGCCGCTCGCCGCCCACCGCCATGGTCCGCCCCAACTAAGCCTGTTACGAGAAATTCAAGTGCGCAGGCCCGCGTTAAGATGGCGTTGCACACGAGGTTAAGGAGCGGATTTGAGATGAAAGTGACGTTTGCCGGTCTCGGCGTGATGGGCTTCCCGATGGCGGGGCACTTGGCCAAGGCTGGCCATGACATGTCGGTGTTCAACCGCAGCCCGGATAAGGCGGCCCGCTGGGTCGCCACACATGGCGGCCGCGCCGGCAAGACCGTGGCTGAGGCCGCGGCCGGGGCGGAGATCCTCTTCCTCTGCGTCGGCAATGACGACGACGTGCGTCAGGTGGTGGCCGAGGCCCTGCCGGCCATGGCGCCCGGCGGCGTGGTGGTCGACCACACCACGACCTCGGCGGTGGTGGCCCGCGACATGGCGGAGCTGGCGGCCAAGGATGGCCGGGCTTTCGTGGACGCGCCGGTCTCGGGCGGCCAGGCGGGCGCGGAGAACGGCCAGCTGACCGTCATGTGCGGCGGGACGCCGGAAGCCTTCGCCACGGTCGAGCCGGTGATCGCCGCCTTCGCCAAGGCCACCCGGCTGATGGGCGGTGCGGGGGCCGGCCAGCTGACCAAGATGGTCAACCAGATCTGCATCGCCGGTGTCGTCCAGGGGCTCGCCGAGGGCCTGCACTTCGCCAAGCGCGCGGGCCTCGATCCCCAGGCGGTCTACGAGGCGATCTCCAAGGGCGCGGCCCAGTCCTGGCAGATGGACAACCGCTGGAAGACCATGGGCGAAGGCACGTTCGACTTCGGCTTCGCGGTGGACTGGATGCGCAAGGACCTGGGCCTGGTGCTGGACGAGGCCGGCCGCAACGGCGCGGCGCTCGACATGACCCGCATGGTCGACGGCTTCTACGAAGAGGTTCAGGGGCTGGGCGGCCGGCGCTGGGACACCTCCAGCCTGGTGGCGCGGTTGGAGAAGCCCTGAGTGCCGATCCTCGAGAGCGAGCGGTTGGTCCTGGAGGAGCTCACCCTTGAGGACGGGCCGTTCATTCTTGAGCTGCTGATGAGCCGCGGCTTCCGCGAGAACATCGGCGATCGCGGCGTGCGCGACCTGGAGAGCGCCGGCGGCTACATCGAGCGCGCCCGCGCCGGCTACGCCGCCAACGGCTTCGGCCTCTGGCGCTGCGACGTGAAGGCCACGGGCGAGGCGGCCGGCCTCTGCGGCCTGGTCAAGCGTGACGGCCTGGAGCACCCGGACGTGGGCTACGCCTTCCTGGAGCGGTTCTGGGGCTCGGGCCTGGCCTCGGAGGCGGCCGCCGCCTCGCTGGCCTATGGACGCGAGGCGCTTGGGCTCTCGACGATCGTGGCTGTCACCACGGCGGCCAACGTCGGCTCCATCGCGGTGCTGAAGAAGATCGGCTTGCGCGACGCAGGGACAATCCGGCTACCGGGCTACGATCACGACAGCGCCTACTTCACCACGGAGCCGGGATGAGCATCACTACGCGCCGCGTCGCGGCCAACGGCTTCGACTTCGCGGTGGACGAGGCTGGGGAGGGCGACCATCTGGCGCTCTGCCTGCACGGGTTCCCCGAGAGCCGGTTCTCCTGGCGTTTCCAGCTGCCGCTGTTGGCGCAGATGGGCTACCGCGCCTGGGCGCCGGACCTGCGCGGCTACGGCGAGACCGAGCCCAAGCCGCGGGAAATCTCCGCCTACCTGATCGACCGGCTGATGGAGGACGTGGCGGCCCTGATCGACGCCAGCGGTGCGAAACGCGTCACCCTGATCGGCCACGACTGGGGGGCGGGTCTGGCCTGGGCCTTCGCCGCCAACCGCGTGCGGCCGCTGGAGCGGCTGGTGATCATGAACGTGCCGCACCCGGCGGTGATGTCCAGCCAGATGGGCCGCAACTGGGCCCAGATGAAGAAATCCTGGTACATGTTCTTCTTCCAGCTTCCCGGCTTGCCGGAGTGGGGAGCGATCGCCAACAACGGGCGCGCGATCCGCAAGGCCTTCCACAGCATGGCGGTCGACAAGTCGAACTTCACGCCGGACGTTCTGGACCGCTACGCCAGGGACGCGCAGCGCCCGGGGGCCATGCGCGGCATGATCAACTGGTACCGCGCCGCTCTGCAACTCGGCGGGAAGCTGCGCGGCCCCTGGCCGAAGATCGAGACGCCGACGCTGGTCATCTGGGGCGAGGAGGATGCGGCGCTCGGCGTCGAACTTCTGGACGGTACGGACGCCTACGTGAACGACCTGACGATCCGGCGCCTGCCCAAGGTCTCCCACTGGGTGCAGCAGGAGGCGCCGGAGAAGGTCAACGCGATCCTGAAGGACTGGCTGGCAACCGATCGTCCCAGCGGAAGCCGGGACCCAAGCTGAGCCGAAATGGGAACGCCGAATGGATCCCGGCTTTCGCCGGGATAATCAGATTTGGGTCAGGCCCCGAGCAGCTTCGCCGCTCTAGGCGCGAAGTAGGTGATCACGCCTGCCGCCCCGGCGCGCTTGAAGGCTCCGAGGCTCTCCATGATCGCGCGCTCTTCTTCCAGCCAGCCGTTCTGGGCGGCGGCCATGAGCATGGCGTACTCGCCGGAGACCTGGAACGCGAAGGTCGGCATGGCGAAGGCGTCGACCACCTGGCGGACGATGTCGAGATAGGGCATCCCAGGCTTCACCATCACCATGTCGGCGCCCTCGGCGATGTCGAGGGCGACCTCGCGCAGGGCCTCGGCGTGGTTGGCGTTGTCCATCTGATAGGTTTTCTTGTCGCCGGGGTTCTCGACCGATCCCGTACCCAGTTTCCCGGAGCCGATGGCCTCGCGATAGGGGCCGTAGAAGGCCGAGGCGTATTTGGCCGCGTAGGACATGATCATCACGTCCTGCAGGCCCGCGGCCTCGAGCGCCGTCCGCAGCGCCCCACAGCGGCCGTCCATCATGTCGCTGGGCGCGAGGATGTCGCAGCCGGCCTTGGCCTGCATCAAACCCTGGGCGACCAGGGTCTCAATGGTCGGGTCATTGAGGATCCTGCCGTTCTCGATCAGCCCGTCGTGGCCGTGGTCGGTGAAGGGGTCCAGCGCCACGTCGCACATGATCCCCACTTCGGGCGCGGCGTCCTTCATCGCCTTCACCGCGTTGGCGATCAGGCCGTTCGGGTCGTGCGCCAGGGTTCCCGCGGCGTCTTTCTTGGCGCCGTCGATGTGCGGGAAGACGGCGATGGCCGGGATGCCCAGCGCCTTAGCCTGTTTGGCGGCCGCCGCGCAGCCCTTCACCGACAGGCGGCTGACGCCCGGCATGGCGGCCACGGGAATTTCGCCTTCGCCCTCGTGCACCACCATCGACCAGATCAGGTCGGCCGGCGTCAGCACCGTCTCGCGCACCAGCCGGCGGATCCAGTCGGCCTGGCGAAGGCGGCGCAGACGCAGAGCGGGGTAGGCGGCGAGGGGGGCTTTGGTCATGACGCGCCGTTTGCACCCGGCGGGGCCTCGCGCGCAAGCCTTCCGCGATTGACAGCCGCCCCGGCTCGCGCTGACTCCGGCCCCCATGGACTTCAACCTGACCGACGACCAGCAGGCCATCGAGGACGCCACGCGCGCCTTCGCCGCCACGGAGCTTGCACCACATTCCGCCCGTTGGGACGAGGAAAGCCACTTCCCCGTCGATGTGCTGCGCAAGGCCGCCGAACTGGGCTTCGCGGGCCTCTACGTGCAGGAGGACGTAGGCGGCTCGGCGCTCAGCCGCCTCGACGCCTCGATCGTCTTTGAACAGCTTTCCTATGGCGACGTCTCCACCGCGGCCTTCATCTCGATCCACAACATGGCGAGCTGGATGATCGACCGGTTCGGCGGCGAAGAGATTCGCCATCGCTTCCTGCCGAAGCTGACGACCATGGAGCTCATGGCCTCCTACTGTCTCACCGAACCGGGCTCGGGCTCGGACGCCGCGGCGCTGAAGACCACGGCCCGGCTCGACGGTGACCACTATGTGCTGAACGGCTCTAAGGCCTTCATCTCGGGCGCCGGGACCTCGGACATCTACGTCGTCATGGTCCGCACCGGCGGGCCGGGGGCGAAGGGCGTCTCGGCCCTGGTGGTGGAGAACGGGACGCCGGGCCTGTCGTTCGGGGCGCAGGAGAAGAAGATGGGCTGGAAGTCGCAGCCCACGGCCCAGGTGAACTTCGACGATTGCCGCGTGCCGGTCGCCAACCGCATCGGGGCGGAAGGCGAGGGGTTCCGCTTCGCCATGGCGGGGCTGGACGGCGGCCGCATCAACATCGCCTCCTGCTCGCTGGGCGGCGCGGGCCTGGCGCTGGACACCGCCAAGGCGCACCTGGAAACCAGAAGTCAGTTCGGCAATCCGCTGAAGGACTTCCAAGGCCTGCAGTGGCGGCTGGCGGACATGGCCACCGAACTGGACGCCGCGCGCCTTATGGTGCGGCGCGCGGCCCATGCACTGGACAACCGCGATCCCAAGGCCACCCGATACTGCGCCATGGCCAAACGCTTCGCCACCGACACCGGGTTCGAGGTGGCCAACCAAGCGTTGCAGCTCCACGGCGGCTACGGCTACCTGCGCGACTTCCCGCTGGAGCGCATCGTGCGCGACCTGCGCGTGCACCAGATCCTGGAAGGGACCAACGAGATCATGCGGGTGATCACAGCGCGGGAACTCTTCCGGCAATGAGCGGCGAACCGGAAGTTCTTACCCGGATCGAGGGCGCTGTCGGGCGGATCACGCTCAACCGGCCGCAGGCGCTGCATGCGCTGACCACCAACATGTGCCGGCTGATGATCGAGGCGCTGGTCGCCTGGATCGACGACCCGAAGGTGCGGCTGGTGCTGATCGACCACGCGGGCGATCGCGGGTTCTGCGCCGGAGGCGATATCCGCATGCTGGCTGAAAGCGGCGCGGCCGACGGCAGGCTGGCGCGAGAATTCTTCTTCACCGAGTACCGGCTGAACGCCCTGCTGCACGACTATCCCAAGACCCTGGTGGCGATCATGGACGGGGTGACCATGGGCGGCGGCGTGGGCCTGTCGGTCTATGCGAAATACCGCGTGGCCACCGAGCGGACCCTGCTGGCCATGCCCGAGACCGGCATCGGCCTGTTTCCCGACATCGGCGCGGGCTGGGTGCTGTCGCGCCTGCCCGGCGAGATGGGGACCTGGATGGCCCTGACCGGAGCGCGGCTGAAGGCGGCCGACTGCCTGCACCTGAACCTCTGCACCCACTATGTGGAGAGCGGCAGGATCGAGGCG
>DASRRU010000083.1:0-3899 GCA_035656795.1 Phenylobacterium sp.
TGTTGCAGCCAGGCTACCGACTCGGCGTCCAGGTGGTTGGTCGGTTCGTCCAGTAGCAGCATGTCGGGCTTGGATAGCAGCAGGCGGGCCAGCGCCACGCGGCGCTTTTCACCGCCCGACAGCTTGTCGACCGGCCAGTCGGCCTGCGGGCAGCGCAGAGCGTCCATGGCCTGCTCGATGCGGGAGTCGATGTCCCACAGGTCGCCGGCGTCGATCTTCTCCTGGAGCGTGTTCATCTCCTCCATCAGCTCGTCGGAATATTCCTCGGCCATCTGCAGGGCGATGGCGTTGTAGCGATCGAAGACCTTCTTCTCTTCGCACTCGGAAATGACGTTGCCGTAGACGTCCAGCGCCTCGTCGAGGTTCGGTTCCTGTTGCAGGTAGCCGCGCTTGATGCCGTCGGCCGCGCGCGCCTCGCCGCTGAACTCGGTGTCCCACCCGGCCATGATCTTCAGCAGGGTGGACTTACCCGAGCCGTTGACCCCGACCACCCCGATCTTGGCGTCGGGATAGAACGACAGCCAGATGTTCTCGAACACCTTCTTGCCGCCGGGGAAGGCCTTGGTGAGGCCTTGCATCTGGAAAATGTACTGGGCGGCCATGCGGGTGGCGCTCCTCGCAACAAGTCGGACGTCTGGGGGTCGCGCCGGATGTAGCGGGGCGAATGACCGGGCGCAACGGGGGTGAGGCGCCGCGGCCGTCCGCGCCGGTAAAGTGATCGGTTAAATATTGCAGGTCTGGAAGATGCTAGGCCGCCTCCGCCGCCTCGCAGCGCTTCACCACCTCCAGCACCGCCGGGCCGTAGCGATCGAGCTTGCCCTGGCCCACGCCGCTGACCTGCCCCAGTGCGGCCAAGGTCGCCGGGCGGGCGTGAGCGATGTCGAGCAGGGTCTTATCGTGGAAGATCACATAGGGCGGCACAGCCTGTTGCGACGCCTGTCCCTTGCGCCAGGCCCGGAGCGCCTCGAACAGAGCCTGCAGCTCGGGCGGTGCGTCCGCCAGGGGCGCGGGCCTCTCCCGACGCCCCGTACGCTCCCGGCGCGGCGGCGGCGCGCGCGTCTCCACCCGGCGGGCGCCGCGATAGACTTCACGCACTGCTTCCGGATCGCCGAGCCCGATCAATGGCCGCCCATCGTTGGGCTCCTCGTGCAACAGGCCGTCGAACAGCAGTTGGTCGAGCAGGACCCGCCACTCCACCGCGCTCAGGTCCGTCCCGACGCCGAAGGTGGAAAGCTCCGCCTCGCTCGGATGCACGTCCCGGGTCTTGCCGAGGAGATGGTCCACCACCCGCCCACGCCCGTAGCGGCCGCCGAGCCGGTGCACGGCCGACAGGGCCATCTGCGCGGCCTTGGTGGCGTCGCGGGCTTCGGGCGGACTCTGGCACAGGTCGCATTGCCCGCAAGGCTCCGCGCCCGTTTCTCCGAAATAGCGCCGGACCGCCACCGCCCGGCAGCCCATGCCGTCCAGCATGGCGTAGAGCTGGCGGACCTTGCGCGCCTGCACCTGCTTCACCTCGGGGGCGACCTCGCGCTCGTCGATACGCCGGAAGGCCCAGGCCATATCGGCCGAGCCATACAGGGTGATGCCCTCCGCCAGTTGCCCGTCACGGCCGGCGCGACCGACCTCCTGCCAGTAGGCCTCGACCGAGGCCGGCGGATCGGCATGGATCACGTAGCGCACGTCCGGCTTGTCGATGCCCATGCCGAAGGCGATGGTCGCCACCATCACCGCCTCGTCCTGGTCCAGGAACCGCGCCAGCCGATCGTGACGGACCTGCTTGTCCAGGCCGGCGTGATAGGCCAGGGCGGGAACACCGAGCGCAGCAAGACGGTCGGCGAGTTGTTCGGTCCCGGCCCGCGAACCGGCGTAGACTACGCCCGAGCGGCCCGGACGCGCCCGCACGAGGGCTTCGACCCGGGCATGAGCGGCGCCCGACTTGCGTTCGGCAAAAAGCTGCAGTTCCGGGCGAGCGAAGCTGTCGACGAATTCCCGGGCGCCTTCCAGGCGCAGCTCGGTCCGGATGTCCTCACGGGTTCGGGCGTCGGCGGTGGCGGTCACCGCCAGACGCGGCGCGTCCGGGAACACCTCCGCCAACCGCCCGAGGTTGCGGTATTCAGGGCGGAAATCGTGGCCCCACTGGCTGACGCAATGCGCCTCGTCGATGGCGACCAAGGCGATGTCCCGATTGGCCAGCCGCTCCAGCATGTGCGACTGCATCAAGCCCTCGGGCGACATGTAGAGCAGGTCGAGGGTCCCCTCCCCGATCCGCCGCCACGCCGCGCTCCGCTCGTCCAGGGTAGCGTTGGAGTCCAATCTCGCGGCAGCGACGCCCTGCTGCTGCAGTCCCGCCACCTGGTCCGCCATCAGCGCGATCAGCGGCGACACCACCAGGCCCAGGCCGGGACGCACCAGGCTCGGCACCTGGTAGCACAGGCTCTTGCCGCCGCCAGTCGGCAGCACCGCCAGGGCGCTCCGTCCCGCCAGGGCTTCGCCGATCACTCCAGCCTGGAGTCCGCGGAAATCCTGGTGGCCGAACACGCGGCGCAGAATCTCGCGCGCAGCCTGCATCTCGGAATCAGCCATGCGGGCCTTATGCCCGTCCATCGACTCGCGCCGCAAGCACATCGGTCGCCACGCCGCATGCGCGCACCGCGATGTGATCTCCGCCCAGGTGGACGACACGATCCCGCCGATCTGGTATGAACGCTCGTCGGCTCCGAACACGGGAGAGGCGCCCATGCCCGGTTTCCACGGCCAGTTCTGCTGGTATGAACTGCTCACCACAGACGCCCCAGCCGCCGAGAAATTCTACCGCGAGGTCGTGGGTTGGAGCGCCGAAACCCTGGACGGCGGCGCCCACCCCTACACCGTTCTCAAGATTGACGGCGACCGGGGCGTGGCCGGGCTGATGACCCTGCCCGAGGAGGCGCAGGCGAACGGCGCGCGCCCGAGCTGGATCGGCTACATCTGGGTCGAGGACGTCGACGCCTACGTCGCCAAGGTGGTCGAAAAGGGCGGCAAGGTATGGCGCCAGGCCGAGGACATCCCCACGGTCGGCCGCTTTGCGGTGGTCGCCGACCCGCAAGGCGCCAGTTTCGTCCTGTTCAAGGACGCCGGAACCACCACGCCGCCTCCAGTCCCACCCCAGACCCCCGGAGGAGCCGGGTGGCGTGAACTGATGGCTTCAGACTGGGAAGCCGCCTTCGGCTTCTACGCCGAGCTGTTCGGCTGGACGAAGGATCAGGCCTTCGACATGGGGCCAATGGGGACCTATCAATTGTTCGCTGTGAATGGCGAGACCACCGGCGGCATGATGACCAAGCCCGCCGACCTGCCAGCGCCATTCTGGACCTATTACTTCTACGTCGATGGGATCGGGGCCGGCGCCGAACGCGTAAAGGCCGGGGGTGGAAGCATCCTCACCGGGCCGCAAGAGGTCCCGGATGGTAGTTGGGTGCTGCAAGCCTTTGATCCGCAAGGGGCGATGTTCGCCCTGGTTAGCCGCAACACCTGAAACCCGCGCGGTGCCTCAGTCGGGCCGGAAGAAAAGCCCGGCCTGCAGGCTGCGCCCAATCATCCCGGCGCGCGCCTTCAGAACATCCGAGAGTTCAGGAACGAAGGTCTCGTCGGCGGTCTCCGCCCAGAGGGTGAGCCAACGGTCGAACATCTCAGTGGACAGCGGATGCTTGCGATGTGCGCCCAGGGGATCGCCCTTGTACCGCCGCACGCCCAACAGAGCCCCGCTCCAGAAGTCCGAGATATCGCGCAGATGCGGCTCCCAGTCCGCGATGGCGGCCGCGAACACCGGCCCCAGCAGGTCGTCCTGCCGCGCCTTGTCATAGAAGCGCCGCACCTGCTCGGAGATGGCGGCCGCGGTCAGCTCAGCGAACATCTCAATT
>DASRRU010000084.1:0-38903 GCA_035656795.1 Phenylobacterium sp.
CCTGCTCGGCGCCATGCTGGCCGCCGCGGCCTGCGCCTGGGGCGCATCGGCGTTCTTCGGCGCGCCCGCGGGCCTGATGGCCGGCGCGCTGTTGGGCGCGACCTTCCTGCTGTCGACCGAGGCTCTGATCGCCAAGACCGACGCCACCCTCTGCGGCGCGACCACCCTGGCGATGGCGGCGCTCGGTCGAATCTACGCCGAGGCCCGCGGCGGACCACCTGCGGGGAAGCGCGCCTGGTTGCTGTTCTGGATCGGCATGTCGGTTGGGACCCTGGTGAAGGGGCCGGTGGCGCCCATGGTGGCGGCCACGGCCATCGCCGCGCTCACCTTGAGCGAGCGCCGCGGCGCCTGGCTCAAGCGGTTGAACTGGGCGTGGGGCGTGATCCTCCTGGTGGCGATCTGCGGGCCCTGGGCCTGGGCGGTGACGGTGGCCACCGACGGCGGTTTCTGGAGCGCGGCGTTGGGCGGCGACCTCGCGCCCAAGCTCACCGGCGGGCAGGAGACCCATGGCGCGCCGCCCGGCTACTATGCCCTCCTGTCGCCAATCGCGATGTTCCCAATGACGCTGCTGCTGCCGGCCGCCGCCGTGGTCGCCTGGACGCGGCGGAGCGAGCCGGGCGTGCGGTTCGCGCTATGTTGGCTGATCCCCACGTGGCTGGTGTTTGAGGCCCTGCCGACCAAGCTCGTGCACTACACCCTGCCGACTTACGGCGCGGTGGCCTGGCTCGCCGCCGCAGCCCTGATGGCGCCGATCGGCAAGGGCTCACGCTGGACCGGCGCCGTGCTGGCGGGCCTGTTCGGGGTGCTGCTGTCCGTCGGAGTCTTCTTCCTGGTCAGGCGCTATGGCGACCTCTCTGACCTGGTCGCCGCCATTCCCGCGGCCCTGCTGCTGGCCGGCGCCGGCCTGATCGGCGGCTTGTTGCTGGTGCGCCAGCCGTCGCCTCGCGCGGCGATGACGGCGGTTGCCCTGGGCGTCGCCGGCCACGCAACCCTTACAGCGGGCCTGGCCCCACGGCTCACCCCCCTATGGCTGTCATCTCGCGTTGAAAGGGTCATGGCCAAGGCAGAGCTGCTGCCTGAGCAGGGTATCGCCGATGCGCCGGTGACGGTCGCCGGCTACGCCGAGCCCAGCCTGGTCTTCGCGCTCGGCACCCCCACCGAACTCGCCGGACCGGAAGACGCCGCCCAGGCGATCTCGGAGCATCGCCCGGCGGTGGTCGAGCAACGGAAGGAGGCCGAATTCGAGAAGGCCCTGGCAGGCTACGGCGCGCGCGCCCATCTGGTGGCGAGCGTCAAAGGCCTCGACTATTCGGACGGCAAGAAAATGACTCTGCGCGTCTACGAGGCGGCGCCGGGGTCGCCAATGACAGGAGGCCAGCCGTGAGCCGCTCAATCGAGATCGTCGAGGTCGGCCCCCGCGACGGGCTGCAGAACGAAAAGGTCCTGCTGGAGGTCGACCAGAAGCTCGCCTTCATCGCCCGCCTGGAGGCCGCCGGCGCCCGACGCATCGAGACCGTCTCCTTCGTCAATCCCAAGCGCGTGCCACAGATGGCCGGTGCTGAGGAGATCTCCGCCGCCCTCCCCCGGGCCGCTGGTCGCTCGCGTATCGGCCTGGTGCTGAACGAACGCGGCTGGGACCGCTGCGTGGCTGCAGAATGCGATGAGGCCAATGTGGTGATCTGCGCCACCGATGGCTTCGGCATCCGCAACCAGGGCGCATCGGCCGCCGAGCAGACTGCCGCCATGCAGGTCATCGCCGCCCGCCAAAAGGCCGAGGGCGGTCCGCCGATCACCGTGACCATCTCGGTGGCCTTCGGCTGCCCATTCGACGGCGAGGTCTCCGAGGAGCAGGTGATCCGGATCGTGCACGCCGCCGCCGAATCCGGCGTGGCCGAGATCGCGCTCGCCGACACCATCGGCGTCGCCGATCCCTGGCTGGTCAGGAAACGCGTGGAAGCCACAAGGCTGGCCGCGCCCGACCAGCGCCTGCGCATGCACTTTCACGACACCCGAAACACGGGCCTCGCCAACGCCTACGCCTCCGTCGAGGCCGGCGTCGATGTGCTGGACGCCAGTTGCGGCGGCCTTGGCGGCTGCCCCTTTGCGCCCGACGCTACCGGCAACATCGGCACCGAGGACCTGGTCTACATGCTGGAGCGGGCCGGCTTCGAAACCGGATACGACCTGAAGGCCCTGATCGATACCTCCAAGTGGATGGCGGGTCTCCTGGGCAAGCCCCCCGCGGCGTCGGTCAGCCGGGCCGGGGTGTTTCCGATTCCCGCCTGAAAATTCCCGCCTGAAAAGAGCCCCCGCGAGAGGACCGCTACCGCTTCACCGCCACGAACAGGTCCTGGCCGCCGTCGTAGTCGCTGGGCTCGGCCCAGAGGCCGTTGTGGCTCGCGGTCAGCGTCAGGCCGGCGTCAGCGACCGCCGCCTCGATGGCCGGCCGCCAGTGGCCGATGGCGCGCTCCGGCGAGCGCGGGTCGATGATCATCGAGGTCTCGTCGAAGGGTCGGAAGGCGAAGACCTCCGAAGCCTTGCGCTCGGGCTTCAGGGCGAAGGCGGTGAAGGCGAGGCGCCCGCCGGGCGTCAGCACCCGCGCCGCCTCGGCGAGATAGCGCCGCATCCCGGGCATGCGCATGTGGGTGAATACCGAGGTCGCGAACGCCAGGTCGACGGAGCCATCCAGCGCGGGAAACACCACCTCGGTCTCCGCGAGGCGGCCATCGTCATTGTACTCGCCGTTCCAGACGTCCAGATGCTCGAAGGCCATGTGCGGTTGGCCGGCGAAGCGGCGGCGGCAGGCGCGAATGCCCGCCGGCGAAAGGTCGAACCCCACGTAGCGTCCGCCGCCCTGGGCCAGCAGCGGCGAGAGCTGCTCGGCCACCCGCCCGTTGCCACAGCCGATGTCCAGGACCCGGTCGACGGGCTGCAGGCCGGCGTATTCGGTCAGATGCCGCACCAACTGGGCGCCCACGGCCACGAAGTCGCCGTCGCCGACATTGTGCACGAAGGCCCAGGGTTCGGCCCGGCGTCCCGGGTCGGCCAGGCGCGCGGGCAGGCTCTTGAGATCGAGCAGGGCGCCGGCCAGGGTGCGGCGCACGCCCGGCGGCGCGACGGCAAGCAGTCTGCGAAGGATGCGCGGCGCCATGATGCCCGTCACGCTTTGCGGCTCTAGCCCGCGCGGCCCCGGAAGCGCCACATCAGCGGCCGGGCGACGGCCGCACCGACCACCACCGGCGACATCAGCCAGGCGATCAGCCGCTCGGTGACACCGACGGCGCGCTTGCGGAAGTAGCGGGCCAGGCCCACGCCCTTGTGAAACTCGACCTTGATCGGGCTGGTCAGGCTGGTGTGGCCCAGGTGGATCACTTCGGCCCTGGGGTGGAACAGCACCCGGCCGCCCATCTCGCGCACCCGCCAGCAGAGGTCGACGTCCTCGACGTGCAGGAAATAGCCCTCGTCGAATCCTTGGACGACCTCGAAGTCCTCGCGGCGCATGCAGAAGCAGGCCCCGGAGATGGTCGGCACCGCGGCGGCCTGGTCGGGCAGCGCCTCGCTCTCCCAATGCACTTCATAGCGCTGCCAGGCCGCGTTCTTGCCGGCCAGCTGGCTCAGCGACATCAGCGCGTTCATCAGCGTGATCTCGCCGCGCCGGCCGCCCCGCTGCTCGGTCAGGTCGGCGTTCAGCACCCGGCCGCCGATGATGCAGGGCGACGGCCGGCCCTCGATCTCACGCACCAGCTCGGCGATGCAGCGCGGCTGCAGGAAGGCGTCGGGGTTGAGGAACACCAGGATGTCGCCGGCGGCCGTCCGCGCGCCCAGGTTGGCGCCGCGGGCGAAGCCGATGTTGCCGTGGCCGGTCTTGAGCACCACCCGCTTGTCGCGCTCGGCCAAGCCGCGCAGATGCGCCGCTTCCGGCCCAGTCGATCCGTTGTCGACAATGACGAGTTCATCGACCAGTGGGTCTTTGAGCACGCGTTCGACGCTCTCCCCGAGCGCCGGGCCGGTCATATAGACGACCATGACCACCGAAACGGTGCGCCGCGCGGCCAGGAAAGCCGGGGTCGGCGCGGACTCGTGGGCGACGATCGGTGCGGCGATGCCGTTCATCAGGCCTCCATGGCGCCGACCGCGCCTGGAGCGCGCAAATCAGCAAGCCCCCCGGCGTTCGCAGCATCGGGTGGAGTCGCCTGCATGGCAAGCAGGTTCGCGGCAGCTGCGAGGTCGAGGATCTGCTGGCCGTCGGAGCCAAGGCGTCGCAGGGCGACCTTGCCCTCTTCGGCTTCGCGCCGGCCGACCACGGCGATGACCGGCGCCTTGGCCAGGGAATGTTCCCGGACCTTCAGGTTGATCTTCTCGTTGCGCAGATCGGTTTCCACGCGAAGCCCCTTCGCCCGCAACACCGCGGCCGCCTGGAGGGCGAATTCGTCGGCGTCGGAGGTGATCGTAGCCACGACGACCTGAACGGGAGCCAGCCAGAGCGGGAAGGCCCCGGCGTAGTTTTCGATCATCACGCCGATGTAGCGTTCCAGAGAGCCGCAGATCGCCCGGTGCAACATCACCGGCCGCTGCTTGCTCCCGTCCTCGGCCACATACTCGGCGTCCAGGCGCTCAGGGAGCACATAGTCGAGCTGCAGCGTACCGCACTGCCACGTCCGCCCGATGGCGTCGCGCAGGTGGAACTCCAGCTTCGGGCCATAGAAGGCGCCCTCGCCCGGCAGCATCTCGACCTCGGCGATCCCGGCGTTCTTCGCCGCGCGCTCCAGCTTCTGCTCGGCGATGTCCCAGACCTCGTCCGTGCCGAACCTTAAGTCGGGCCGCAGCGCCAGCTTCACCGCATGCAGCTCCAGGCCACAGTCGCGATAAACGCTCTCCAGCAGGCGGACGAACTTCGTCGACTCCGCCTCGATCTGGTCTTCGCGGCAGAAGATGTGGGCGTCGTCCTGGGTGAAGGCCCGCACCCGGAAGATGCCGTGCAGGGCGCCGGAGGGTTCATAGCGGTGGCAGGCGCCGAACTCGGCCATGCGCAGGGGCAGGTCGCGATAGGACTTCTGGCCGTGGTTGAAGATCTGCACGTGGCCCGGGCAGTTCATCGGCTTGACGGCGAGGACCTCGCCCTCCTCCGTTTCGCAGGTGAACATGGCGTGGGAGAACTTCTGCCA
This sequence comes from Phenylobacterium sp., assembly GCA_035656795.1. Lineage (GTDB taxonomy): Bacteria > Pseudomonadota > Alphaproteobacteria > Caulobacterales > Caulobacteraceae > Phenylobacterium. Next base: position 5,166 of record DASRRU010000084.1, read on the forward strand.
GTGGCCGGATTTCTCCCACAGCTCGCGGTCCATGAGCTGCGGCGCCTTGACCTCGACGTAGCCGTCGGCGTCCAGGCGGCGGCGCATGTAGGCCTCCACCGTGCGGTACAGCGTCCAGCCCTTGGGGTGCCAGAAGATCATCCCCTTGGCCTCTTCCTGCAGGTGGAAGAGATCCATGGCCTTGGCGATCTTTCGGTGGTCACGCTTCTCGGCTTCTTCGATGCGGTGGACGTAGGCCTCAAGGTCGGCGTCGGAGGCCCAGGCCGTGCCGTAGATGCGCTGCAGCTGCGCGTTGCGGTGATCGCCGCGCCAATAGGCGCCGGCCAGCTTGGTCAGCCTGAAGGCCTTGCCCACGAACTTCGTCGAGGGGAAATGCGGGCCGCGGCAGAGGTCCTTCCAGTTCCCCTGGCGATAGACGCTGACGTCCTCGCCGACAGGGATGCTTTCGATGATCTCGGCCTTGTAGGCCTCGCCGATGGACTTGAAGTGGGCGATGGCCTCGTCGCGCTTCCACACCTCGCGGCTGATCGCCTCGTCGCGATCGACGATCTCCTTCATCTTCGCTTCGATCGTCGCCAGGTCGTCCAGGCTGAACGGCTCGGCGCGGGCGAAGTCATAGTAGAAGCCCTCCTCGATCGACGGGCCGATGGTCACCTGGGTGCCGGGGAACAGCTCCTGCACGGCCTCGGCCATGATGTGCGACGCGTCGTGGCGCAGGGTCTCCAGCGCCTCCCGGGCGTCGCGCGTAAGGATCTCGAAGTGACCGCCGCCGGGCAGCGGACGGTCCACGTCGTAGAGCTCGCCATCGAGCTTGATGAGGGCGGCGCGCTTGGCGAGCGATGGCGCGATGGAGGCGGCCACCGCCTTGCCCGTTACGCCGTCGTCGTACTGGCGTTTCGAGCCGTCGGGGAAAATCAGGTCGATCATGTCTCACAGGTCCGCTTGCGCGCCTGATCGCCAAGGCCTTTGGCGTTCTTGCGGCGCGGGGGCGGGACCGGGTCGAAACCCGAACCGCCGCCCCAGGGATGACAACGGCACAGCCTGCGGGCGGCGAGGGCTCCCCCGCGCCACGGGCCGTGGCCGATCAGGGCGTCTGCGGCGTATTCCGAACAGGTCGGAAGGAACCGGCATTGCCGCCCGATCAGCGGCGAAAGCGTCAGCTTGTAGGCGTGGAGCGCGCCTCTGACGCAGCTTTCGTAAAAGGTCATGCCGGCAAAGGTCTTCCGCTCGAGGGCAGCGATTACGCCGCCGCTAACGGAGGATCAAGCTGCGCCGGCGGGGCTAGTTCGCCCAGGGAGGTCACCCGTCTGGGCCGCAGTCGCCGTGCGGACAGCCTCGGTCACCGCCTCGAACGCGAGCAGCGTAGAGGCGTGGCGTGCGGGGTAGTCCTTCACAGGCGCGAGCATGGCCAGGTCCGAAAATCGTCCATCGGGCGCGGGTGCGCCGTCCTTCAACATAGCCCGGAATTGGCTGCGGGTCACTTCCAGCTCTTCGAGGCTCGCGCCGATCACCTGGGCGCCCAGCACCGAGGCGGCCGCCTGGCCAAGCGCGCAGGCCCTGACGTCTTGGGCGAAGTCGGTCACCCGGCCGCCATCGACGACCACGTCGACGACCACCCGGCTGCCGCACAGCTTGGCGATCTTCTCGACGCTGGCGTCGGGCGCCGCGAGGCGCCCGATCCGGGGCATGTTCGCCGCCAACGCGAGCAGTTTCGCGGAATAGAGATCGTCGATCATGCCTCCTAGATCGGGGGCCGGCGGCACGCTGTCAAATCTGCGCGCTTGCCAGGACCTGCGAGAGCCCTAGCGTCGCAGTCAGGGGGCGCCATGACCGCAGGCACGGCCGCAAACGGGATCGAGGCGACGCGCGGCGACATCTTCGGCCATCCGCGCGGCCTTGTGGTGCTGGCCGGCACGGAGCTCTGGGAGCGCATCTCCTTCCACGGGATGCAGGCGCTGCTGGTGCTCTACATGGTGGGCCAGCTGTTCACGCCCGGCCACATGGAGCGCATCGTCGGCTTCGCCGGCTTCCGCGCCGCCATCGAGGCGGTCACCGGCACGCTCTCCACCCAGGCGCTCGCCTCTCAGATCTTCGGCGTCTACGTGGGCCTGGTCTACCTGACGCCAGTGTTCGGAGGCTGGCTCGGCGACCGCTGGTTCGGCCGCAAGGCGATGGTCACCCTGGGCGCGGTGCTGATGACCGCCGGCCATTTCTGCATGGCCTTCGACCAGTCATTCCTGCTGGCCATGCTGTTCTTGATCCTGGGCGCCGGCGCTCTGCGCGGCAACCTCATCCCTCAGGTTGGCGAGCTCTATCGCCGCGACGACGCTCGCCGCGACGTCGCCTTCCAGCTCTACTATTCGATGATCAACCTCGGCGCCTTCATCGCCCCGGTGTTCACCGGCGCGCTCGCCCAGGCCTTCAGCTGGCATGTGGGCTTCGGCTTCGCCGGCGTGGGCATGACCGTAGGGCTGGTCATCTACCTGGCCGGCCAGAGGTGGGTGATCCCGGTCGCCCCGCGAGCGGCCGAGCGGGTCGCCGAGAAGCCCCTCACCGCCGAAGAGCGCCGCCGGGTGATCGCGCTGCTCTGCCTCGTACCGGTGGCCGCCCTCTTCTGGATCGCCCAGAGCCAGGTCTGGAACACCTACAACCTGTGGGTCCGCGACCACATCCAACTCGGCATCGGCGGGTTCACGGTCCCGGTGCCCTGGCTGCAGGCCGTCGACGGGCTGGCGCCGTTCATCTGCCTGCCGCCGATGCTGCTGTTCTGGCGCTGGCAGGCGATGAACGGCACGGAACCCGGTGAGTTCACCAAGGCCGGAATCGGCTGCCTGATCTTCGGCGCCTCCACTCTGCTGCTGGCGGTCGCGGGCTTCGCGGCCGACGCCTCGGGCCGCAGCCCGCTCCTGTGGGCGATCGCCTTCCACCTGACGTCGAACCTGGGCTGGCTCTATTTCACCCCCACCATGGTGGCGATCTTCACCCGCAGCGCCCCGGCCCAGGTCAGCGCCACCCTCGTCGGCGTCAACATGGCGGCGACCTTCTTCGGCAGCCTGATCTCGGGACGCCTGGGCGGCCTCTACGAGAGCCTGACGCCGGCCCAGTTCTGGAGCCTGCACGCGGCCATCGTCGCGACCGGCGGCATGATCTTCCTGGTGATCGGCTGGCGCTTCGCCGGCGCCTACGGCCTCACGGCTCCGGAGACAGCCCCGCCCTGAGGGCGGCGCGCGCCAGGCCGTCACGCGTCGCGCTGTCCAGCCCATCGAGGCGGGGGCCGGAGGCCTCGCCCGGCACGATCGCCCCCTCGCGCATGTACAACACATGGTCGGCCAGCCAGGCGATCTCGCCGGCGTCGTGGCTGATGTAGAGCGCCGGGATCGCGAGCGCCCGATGCAGCCGCTCGAGATACGGCAGGATCTCAGCCTTGGCGGCGGCGTCCAGGCTGGAGAGCGGCTCGTCCATTAGCAGCAGCTTGGGCTGGCTCAGGAGCGCGCGGCCCAGCGCCACCCGCTGCCGCTCGCCGCCGGAGAGGTTGGCCGGCGCGCGCTCGAGAAGCGCCCCCAGGCCCAGCAGGTCCACCGTATCGTCGAAGCCGATCTCCGCCTTCGCCCCGGTCCGGCGCGCGCCATAGTCGAGGTTGCTGCGCACGGACAGGTGGGTCAGCAGGCTCGCCTCCTGGAACACCACGCCCACCGGCCGCCGATAAGGCGGGGTGAAGCGGCGCGCGTCCTGCCAGACCTCGCCGTCGACGCTCAGCTCGCCCGCCATCCGCGTGAGGCCGGCGATGCAGCGCAGCAGCGTCGTCTTGCCCGATCCCGAGGGGCCGCTCAGCGCTGTGATCCCTTTGGCCGCCAGTGCGAAACTGGTCTCCAGGCGAAAACGCCCCAGCCTGCCGGAGAACCGGCCCTCGACGCTCACCGCACGGCCCCGTCGATGCGCCGGTCGAGCAGCAGCAGGGCCAGGAGGGCCGCGAACGAGAACGCCACCACGCCTGCGGCCAGACGGTAGGCTTCCGCATACTGCAGGTTCTCCACCAGCTGGTAGATGCGCACCGAGATGGTCTCGGTCCTGCCCGGGATGCCGCCGCCGATCATCAGCACCACCCCGAACTCGCCCACCGTATGGGCGAAGACCAGGATCGCGGCGGTCAGGAAGCCGCGCCGCGCCAGCGGCAGGGCGACCGAGACAAAGGCGTCCAGGGGGCCGGCGCGCAGGGTCGCGGCCACCTCCATCGGCCGCGGGCCCATGGCCTCGAACGCGCCGCGGATCGGCTGCACCGCGAACGGCAGGGAATAGACCATTGAGCCGATCACGAGGCCGGGGAAGGTGAAGGCCAGGGTGCGGACGCCAAAAGGATGCAGCAGGCCCATCAGCGGGCTCTGCGGGGCGATGGCGATGAGCAGGTAGAAGCCCAGCACCGAGGGCGGCAGGATGATCGGCAGGGTGGTGACTGCGGCCACCACTTCCTTCCACCAGGCCCGCCTGCGGCTAAGCCACCAGGCGATGGGCGTGGCGAGCACCAGCAGCAGGAGCGTCGTCAGCCCCGCCAGCCTAAGTGTCGTCCAGACGACCTCGCCCACGCGTCTTCCCCTCCGACCTCAACGCACCTCGTAGCCGTACTTCCTGATGATCGCCACCGCCTGCGGGGCCTTCAGGAACGCCAGAAAAGCCCTGGCGGCGGGATTGTCCTGCCCGGTCTTCAACAGGATCGCCTGTTGAACGATTGGCGCATGGTCGGCGGCGGGCACGATCCAGCGCGAACCGCCGGGGACGTTGATCACCTGAGACAGCGCCACGAAGCCGAGCTCGGCGGCGCCGGAGTCCACGAATTGATAGGCCTGGCCGATGGTCCCGCCGGTGACGATCTTCGGCTTCAGCGCGTCATAGAGGCCAAGCTTCTGCAGGGTCTGAACCGCGGCGGTCCCGTAGGGCGCGGCGGCGGGATCGGCGATGGAGAGCTTGGCGAACCTGTCGGACTTCAGGACCGCGCCGCCGCCGTCCACCAGGCCGGGGGTCTTCGAATAGAGCACCAGCCCGCCCACCGCGTAGGTGAAGCGCGTGCCGGGAACGGCCAGGCCGTCATGCTCCGCCGCCTGCGGCCGCTCGGCGTCCGCCGACAGGAACACCTCGTAAGGCGCCCCGTGGGACATCTGGGCGTAGAACTGGCCTGAGGCGCCGAAGCTCAGGATCGCGGTGTGGCCGGTCTTGGCCTTGAAGGCGGCCGCGATCGCCTTGGCCGGCTCGGTGAAATTGGCGGCGACCGCGACCTGCGTCTCGGCGGCGAACGCGGCGGATGAAGCCGACGCCAGGAGGCCGACAGCCAGCAGAGCGCACAGTTGCAGGCGTCGGGTGAACATGGCGGGCTCCACGCGGTCAGATGGCGGCTGCGATCCCAGCCCCAGCCTATGATAGGGGCTGGGCGATCGGCACGCCACCTGCCGAACGCTCCGCGCACGGCGAGCATCAGAAGGCGAACTGAGAGCGCACCGCAACCACGTGATAATGCTGGCCGACCTGAGCGCCCACAGGCGTCAGAAAACTCGTGGCCGACGGCGAGAGCCGGAGGATGGTGACGTCCTGATAGTCGAGCATGAAGCGCACGAAGCTGTTCGGGTACCAGTTGACTCCCCCAGTCCAGATCACCTGCTCGCCGCCCCGCACGGCGTCAGCGCTCGGCGCCGTTCCCGCCGCCCCGGCATGGTAATTCAGGTCGACGTCGGAGTAGCGCACGGCCACCTCCAAGGCGCCCCAGGTCCCGGACTTGAGGCTGAACGGACGGTTCACCGCCGGGCCGTCGAAGGCCCAGATCGAGGGGTTGAACCTGCGCTTTTCTCCGGTGACGATGTAGGAGCCTTCCAGATAGTAGCCGTGGAAATCGGGGTCACTGGCGCCGGCGGCGGCGTTGAGGCGCTCGATCTTGATGCGCTCGTATTCGCCTTGCAGGAAAAGGCCGCCGAACTGGCCCGCGGCCTCGATCCCCAGCGTGTCGGCGTGCCGCGCATTGATGGAGCCGGTGGAAATCAGCCGCGTGCCATCCACACGCAGTTCGGGACGCTCTTGCAGGATGATGCCGTAACGCGCCGCGCCGGCCGCAGCATCGGGACCGCCGATGTCCGCGGGGCGGTCGACGTAGGAGCCATGGAGCCCAAGCGCCAGCAGGCCGCGGTCGGTCTTGAACGGGGTAAGACCGACGCGTCCGATGAAGCCGAGTTGGCTGTCGAAGGGCTGGCTGACGCCGGTGGCCTGGGAGTTGACGATGCCGACCGGGCGGCCCGTGACGGCCGTGTTGGCGTACCACCGGTCGGTTCCGGCCCAGATCTCGGCGGCCTCGCGGGTTTCGCCGCCCGCGAGGCTGCGCGCGATATCAGCCACCGCGGGCCGCTCGATGAACAGCATGCCGTTGACCGACCCCTGGTCCTCCAGGCCCGCCGACGGCGTGAAGGCTCCGATGCGGGCGTGGAACGGCTTCAGGCCGGAATACTGGATCCACGCTTCGTAGATATGGCCCGCGTCCTCTTCGCCGGCGCCGCCGAACTCAAAGGTGAGGTTGTAGTCCCAGTCGCCGAAGGCTCGACCGTCAACCCCCAGGCGGGCGCGGCGGAAATCGGTTCCGGAGGATAGGTCGCGGGCGTGGGCGGTGTCGGTGGCCGCCGCGCCGCGCCGGAAGTCAGTGTTGACCGGTCCTGCGCTCGGCTGGCTGTAGTCGGCGGCGTCGAGGTGCACCACGGCGTGGAGATTGGCAGTGAACTGGCCGTCGGCGCTGGCGATCGAGGGCCTGCCGCCCGCAATGCTGGCGATGGCCGCAGGCTGGGCCGAGGCCGACGCCCCCGGCGCGGCCGGGGTCTCGATCACGGGCGGGGTATTGGCCCGCGCCTCAAGGCGGTCGAGCTTGGCGGCGAGGGCGCGGACTTCGGCCTTCAGCTCCTGGATCTCGGCGTCTCGCGGATCGGGCGTCGCCTGCGCGTGGGCGGTCGTGGCGAGGGCGCTCATGACCCCGGCCGCCAGCAGCATGCGCCGCACAGTCGATCTCTTGTCCCGCATCCTCAATTCCCCGGGATGGACCGTCGCCAGGGCAAGGCGTCATGTAACGCTCATACACATCGCCAGGCCAGTACGTCGGTTCAAATCCTAGTGCATCACTAGGGAATTGACCTCCTAAGTTTATCGGCGGGCGTGTTGAGTTCCGCTATTGTCAGACCCAGCATCGGCGATGGCGCAAGAGCGGGGGAAGTTGTGAGGGATCGCTGGGGAGAGCGCAGGAGGTTCCTGCAACTGGCGGCCGGTGCGGCCGGGGCGGCGGCGCTTCCGCCCGGGGTCGCGAAGGCGCTCAGCCTGCCTGCCGCTCGCGTCACCGGCACCATCGACGACGTGCAGCATGTGGTGATCCTGATGCAGGAGAACCGCAGCTTCGACCACTACTTCGGGACCCTGCGCGGCGTGCGCGGCTATGGCGACCCGCGCCCGATCGCGCTTCCCACCGGCCAGAGCGTCTGGAAGCAACCGGCCAAGGACGGCGCTTCCACGGTCAGCCCTTTCCACCTGGACCCGAGCTCCACCCGCGCGGAGACGATGTTCAGCCTCGACCACAGCTGGAAAGGCAGCCACGCGCGCTGGAAGCACCACGACGCCTGGATCCCGGCCAAGGGCCCGCTGACCATGGGCTACTTCACCCGCGCCGACCTGCCCTTCCACTATGCCCTGGCGGACGCCTTCACGGTCTGTGACGCCTACCATTGCTCGATCTTCGGCCCCACCAATCCGAACCGATTGTTCCTGTTCACCGGCACGAGCGGCCTGGCCGCCGGCGACGAGAGCCGGATCGTCATCACCAATCCGCCGGAGGAGAAGAACGAGACCGCCGACCCGGCCAAGGACTCGCCGGAGTTCAAGGGCCTGGCCTGGCCGACCTACGCCGAGCGGCTGCAGGCGGCGGGCGTCACCTGGGGCGTCTACCAGGAGTACGACAACTACGGCGACAACGGGCTCAGCTACTTCGCCAACTTCCGCGGGATCGGGCCGGACTCGGCGCTCTATAGGAAGGGGCGAGCGTGGGCGCCGGGCTCCAACGCCGACAACGCCAAGACCTCGGAGGGCGAGCACCTGGTGGCCCAGTTCGCGGCCGACGTGGCGGCCGACCGGTTGCCGCAGGTCTCGTGGATCGTCCCCTCCTACAAGCTGTCGGAGCACCCGCAGGCGAGCCCCTCCGACGGCGCCTTCCTGATCGCGCGGCTGATCGCGGCGCTGGCCTCCAACCCCAAGGTCTGGGCCAAGACCGTCCTGATCCTGAACTATGACGAGAACGACGGCTTCTTCGACCACGTCCCGCCGCCCATCCCACCAGTGGGCGCCGCCCCGGGCAAGAGCACCGTCCCCACCGACCACGAGGACTATCACGGCGAGCCGGTGGGCCTGGGCCCCCGCGTGCCGATGATCGTCGTCTCGCCCTGGACCAAGGGGGGCTATGTCAATTCCCAGGTTTTCGACCACACCTCGGTGATCCGCTTCCTGGAGGCGCGCTTCGGGGTGATGGAGCCGCACATCTCGCCATGGCGGCGCGCGGTCTGCGGCGACCTGACCAGCGTCTTCGACTTCCAGACGCCCAACCGCGGGCTTGCGCCCCTGCCTGACGCCTCGGCGCTCCCGCCGCGCGCCGAAAAGGCCAAGACGCTGCCCTTTCCCAAGGTCCCGGCCAACGCCGCGCCGCATCCGCGCCAGGAGCCCGGCCAACGGCCGGCGAGGCCTCTGCCCTACGACTTCAGGGTACACGCTGAACTGCGACCCGACGGCCTGTCGCTGACGCTGCAGAACGCGGACGGCGACGGCGCGCCGTTCAATCTCTACCGGGCCGGCGGCGGCGAGCCGCGGTACTACGCCCTGAGCCGCGCCGGGGGGCTGACGGACCTGGTGCCGCTGGAGCCGGGCCACTACGACATGAGCCTGTTCGGCCCCAACGGCTTCCTTCGCGGCTTCCGCGGTGAGGCTGGGGGCTTAGGCCCTCGCCCCGAGGCCGAGGCGACCTACCGGCTTGGGCGACGCGAGGTTTCGATCGTCCTGCGCAATGACGGTCCCTCGCCGCTCAGCCTCGAAGTCCGGCCAGTGGCCTACATCAAGGCGCCGCCACGCCTGCACCGCCTGGCGCCCGGCGCCGAGGTCACGGACGGCTGGAATGTCACCGCCAGCCACAACTGGTACGACTTCGTGGTCACCTGCGCCGAGGCCCCCAGCTTCCAGCGCCGCTTCGCCGGCCACGGCGAGGAAGGCGCGCCCAGCTTCAGCGATCCGTTGCTGGGCCGGCAGGCGTAGCCCACCCCGACCCCAATTATCCCGGCGAAAGCCGGGATCCAAGCTGAGCTCGGTCTGCTGTCAGGACCCGTGTCCCAACCTCCGAATGGGTCCCGGCTTTCGCCGGGACAATCGAGGGCAGACGAGCGCGCGTATTCCAGCCCTACCAGACGTGGACCCGCTTCTCCGGCGGCAGGTAGAGCTTGTCGCCGGGCTTGATGTTGAAGGCGGCGTACCAGGCGTCGACGTTGCGGACGATGCCGTTGACCCGGTACTCGGCCGGGCTGTGCGGGTTGGTCAGCAGTTGCTGGCGAAGGGCGCCTTCGCGCACCTTGTCCTGCCAGGACTGGGCGTAGGCGATGAAGAACCGCTGGTCGCCGGTGAAGCCGTCGATCACGGCGGGTTCGCCGTGCTGGACCACATAGCGGCGCCAAGCGGCGTAGGCGGCCTCGATGCCGCCCAGGTCGCCCAGGTTCTCGCCCATGGTCAGCTTGCCGTTGATGTGCACGCCGGGGACAGGTTCGTATCCGTCGAACTGTGCGCCCAGGACGGCGGCGCGGGCCCCGAACGCCTTGGCGGCGTCGGCAGTCCACCAGTCGCGCACCTTTCCGGTCTCATCGAAATGTCGACCCTCGTCATCGAAGCCGTGGCCCATCTCGTGGCCGATCACCGCGCCCTCGCCCCCGTAGTTGGCGGCCGGGTCGGCGTTGGGATCGAAATAGGGCGGCTGCAGGATCGCGGCCGGGAAGGTGATCTGGTTGGCGAGTGGGTTGTAGTAGGCGTTGACCTCCTGCGGCACCATTTCCCACAGGCCCTTGTCCACCGGCTTGGGGAAGCGTGACAGCTGCAGGTCCCAGTCGAATTTCGCGGCCCGCATCATGTCGCCCAGAAGGTCGGTTCGGCTGATCTTCAGGGTCGAATAGTCGATCCATTTCTTCGGATGTCCGAGGCGCGGATCGAAGGTGCCAAGCTTGACCAGGGCCGCCTTGCGGGTGGCGTCGTCCATCCACTCGGCCTTCTGGAACCGCTCGCGGTAGGCCGCGGTCAGGTTGGCGATCAGTTCGCCGGTCTGGCGCTCGGCCTCCGGCGGGAAATGCTCGGCCACATAGATGCGGCCCACCTCCTCGCCCAGGCTGCGGTTGACCAGCTGGACGCCGCGCTTCCAGCGCTCGCGCTGCTGCGGCACGTCGCGCAGGGTGTGGGAGAAGAAGTCGAAATTGGCCTGGTCGAAGGCGTGCGGCAGGTAGGCGGCGTGGGTGCGGATGAAGTGGTAGGCCAGGTAGTCCTTCCACACCGAGAGCGGCGTCGAGGCCAGCAGGGCGCCCGCGGCCTTCACCTCGCTGGGTTCGGAGACCAGCACCTTGGCCGGCGCGCCCAGGCCGCCATGGGCGAACATCGCCGCCCATGGGAACTGCGGCGCCGTGGCCGTGAGCTTGGCGAGGCTCATCGGGTTGTTGATCTTGTCGATGTCGCGGGTCTCTTCCGGCGCCCAGTGGGCCTCGGCGATCTTGTGCTCGAGCGCGATGATCGCATCGGCTTTGGCGACAGGATTCTTGATCCCCGCCAGCGTCTGCACCTTGATCACATAGTCGCGGTAAGCCTTGCGGAAGCCGTCGTACTTGGCGCCGTCGCGCAGGTAGTAGTCGCGGTTGGGCAGGCCCAGGCCCGACTGGTCGAGGCCGACCACATAGACATTGGGGTTATCGAGGTCGGGGTTGATGCCGACGTTGACCGGGCTCTCGAAGCCGGGCTCGGCGAACAGCTTGGCGATGTCGGCCTTGGACCTGGCCGCGGCGATCCTGGCCAGGTGGGGCTTCAGCGGCGCGGTCCCGCGCGCCTCGATCCCCTTCTCGTCCATCCACGCGGCGTAGAGGTCGCCGACGCGCCGCGCGCCCGGACCGGCCTTGGTGGGGTCCTTGGCGAGATCGTCGACGATCTTGTGGACATCGCGCTCGGCGTCGTCGGTCAGCACCACGTCGACGCCCGCCGAGGTGCGGTCCGCCGCGATCTGGGTGCGCTTGTCCCAGCCGCCGTTGACGTATTTGAAGAAGTCGTCGCCCGGCTTCACTGAGGCGTCCATGGACGAGGCGTCATAGCCCCAGGCTCCGAACTTCGCCTTGCCCGCCGCCGCGGCTCCGTCGGCCAGGCCCGCGAACGCCGCAATCGCCGCGCCCGCCAGGACCCATTTCTTGATGCTCAAAGGACACCCCCTGTGACAGGAGGATGACACTACACCGGCCCGCCCGGCAGGCAACGCGGGCGGACTGGGGTTTCGCAGCCGCGCCGCCGAGGTTCGGCGCGGCCTCCAAGCTCCTCCCCCGCAGCGGCAGCGTGCGGGGAAGGTGGTAGCGAAGCTGACGGAGGAGGCGTTGGGGCCGCGCTCTGAGTTCAGTGCGCCGGCAGCGCCCCCTCCACCACTTCGTGGTCCCCGCTCCCCCGCGAGCGGGGGAGGTTTTGGGGCTCGGCGACTAAGGCTTCCTGCGCTGCCAGAGCAGTTCGGCGCGGGCCTTGAGCTCGTCGTTCATCTCCACGAAGGCGCGGTAGATCGTGCGGCCCATGCGCTTGCCGACCGAGGGGCCCATCAGGCCGGCGATCAGCTCGCCGTTGGAGACGATGCAGCTGGCTTCCGCCAGGGTCTCGATCTCGAAGTAGCGGGTGGTCTTCACCAGGCCGCCCAGCATGGTCAGCCGCCAGTGCAGCTGTTCGTTCGGCACCCATTCCAGCACCGTCGGGTGGATCTCTTCCTGCGGCCGACCGGGCAGCGCCAGGGTAAGGTCCAGCGTCGAGCCGATGTGGATCTCGCCCGCGGCCTTGGGATAGAGCTTGCACCATTCACCCCAAGACTTGAGGTCGGAGAGCACCTCCCAGATCACCTCGGCCGGCGCCTGGACGCCCACGCGGTGTTCGATGCGCAGGCCCTTGGGCGGCTTGGGCGGCGGAGCGCCGGTGGGCGTGGCCTTGGGGCCCTTCAGCGAGCCGGACCCACGGGCGAACAATCCGGCTTTCAGTTGCGGCGAGGGTGCGATCGGCATCAGGCCTGCTCCTTAATCCGCCAGGTGGCGCCGGCGGGACCGTCCATCACCTCCACATTTAGCGCAGTGAGTTCGGCGCGAATACGGTCGGCCTCGGGCCAGTCCTTGGCTACCCGCGCGGCGTCGCGGGCCTGGACCAGGCCATCGATGCGGGTCTTCAGGTCCTCGTCGGCGCCGCCCTGGAACCAGGTCTGGGGATCCGCCTGCAGGAAGCCCATGACGGAGGCCAGCGCCATCAGGTCCTGCTTGATCGCCGGCGCCTGGCCGGAATCCTTGCGCACCGCAGCGTCCAGGTCGGTGGCGAGCTTCTTGAGCAGCGCCATGGCGGCCGGCGTGTTCAGGTCGTCCAGCAGCGGCTCCAGCTGCTCCTCGGCCAGCGCCCCGCTGCCGCCGGCCTCGATGTGCCGCGCCCGGCCCAGCACGCCATAGAGGTGGTCCAGCGAATTGCGCGCCTGGACCAGGGCGTCGTCGGTCCAGGAGAGCGGCTGGCGATAGTGGGCGCCCAGCAGCGCCCAGCGGATCACCTCGCCCGGCTGTTGCTTCAGGAGGTCGTGGGCGAGCGCGACGTTGCCAAGGCTCTTGGACATCTTCTCGTCGCCCATGTTCAGGAAGCCGTTGTGCAGCCAGTAGTTGGCGTAGCTCCCCCGTTTTTCGTGATCATGCTGGTGACCGTCGCAGATCCCCTGGGCCAGCTCGTTCTCGTGGTGCGGGAAGACCAGGTCGATGCCGCCGCCGTGGATGTCGATGGGCAGGCCGAGCTCCTGCTCGATCATCGCCGAGCACTCGATGTGCCAGCCGGCGCGGCCGGGGCCCCAGGGGCTCTCCCACACCGGCTCGCCGGGCTTGGACGGTTTCCAGAGCACGAAGTCGGCCGGATGGCGCTTGTAAGGCGCGACCTCGACGCGGGCGCCGGCGATCATCTCGTCCAGCGGCCGGCCCGACAGTTTGCCGTAGTCGGGGAAGCTCTGGGTGTCGAACAGCACGTGGCCCTCGGCGGCGTAGGCCGCGTTGTTGGCGACCAGCCGTCCGATCATGGCGATGATCGCGTCCATGGTCTCGGTAGCCCGCGGCTGGACGGTGGGCATGAGCGCGCCCAGCGCCGCGGCGTCGCCGTTGTAGGCGGCCAGGTAGCGGTCAGTGATCGCCCCGATCGGCACGCCTTCTTCGGCGGCCTTGGCGTTGATCTTGTCGTCCACGTCGGTGACGTTGGCGGCGTAGCGGACCGCGGCCTCGCCGTAGAGCTGGCGCAGCAGGCGGAACAGCACGTCGAACACCACGACGGGACGGAAATTGCCGATGTGGCTGTAGTTGTAGACCGTCGGCCCGCAGACATACATCGTCACCCGCTTGGGATCGGCGGGAACGAAGGGCCGCTTCTTGCGGGCCATGGTGTCGTAGAGGCTGAGGGACATCGATCTTTTCTAACGCAGTGCTGCAGGTTCCCCCGGGTTGCCGAGGGGTAGGTCCGGCCCATATACAGATGGCCGGATCGGGAAGCCACGGGAACCCTGGAGCCCACTCTCCGGTCCAATGATGGGGTGGCCACGCGTTATTTCCGGGACCTTCGTCCCGGCGCAACTCAGCCCCGGAAAGAAAACCTCCCGACATGGACGCTGTCCGCGACCGAACCCTGGTCGGCTCTCCTTCTTCGGAAGAGGGCGACCTTGATCTTGACCCCGTGAAGCGCCCCTCCCGCGAGGAGGCCATGGAGGCCGTGCGCACCCTGATCGCCTGGGCCGGCGACGACCCCCGCCGCGAGGGTGTTCTGGACACCCCCAAGCGGGTCGTGGACGCCTACGCCGAATGGTTCGAGGGCTACGCGGCCGATCCGGCCAAGGAACTCTCCCGCACCTTCGAGGACGTGCAGGGCTACGACGACATCGTCATGCTGCGCGAGATCGAGGTGGAGAGCCACTGCGAGCACCACATGGCGCCGTTCCTGGGCAAGGCCTACGTGGCCTATATGCCGACCAACCGCGTGGTCGGCATCTCCAAGATCGCCCGCGTCGTCGAGATCTTCGCCAAGCGTCTCCAGACCCAGGAGACCATGACCCAGCAGATCGCCGACGCCATTACCGACAGCCTGCGCCCTGCGGGCGTGGCGGTGCTGATCGACGCCAACCACCAGTGCATGTCGACGAGAGGCGTCCACCACCGGCACGTCTCGACGATCACCACCCAGTTCACCGGCGTCTTCAAGAGCGACCCGACGCTGCGCCAGCGGTTCCTGGACTTCGCCAACAAAAAGTGACCGCCGCCAGGCGAGCCGCCCTCTTTCGCGATCCGGCCTGGCCTGCAAAAACAAGCTTGGCCGGAGGGCTTTCCAGGGAAGGATTGCAATGGATCCGATCGAACGCCTGCTCGCGGAACGCGAATGCGAGCGGCTGATCTATCGCTATTGCCACCTCGTCGACCACGGCGAGGCGGCGAAGGTCGCGGACCTGTTCACCGATGACGGGGTCTGGGCGAGCCCGGAGGTCACCCGCGACGGCCGCGAGAAGATCGCCAAGGCCTTCCAGGCCCGCCAGGACAACACCGCGCGCATGTCGCGCCACGTCTGCTCCACCCCGATGATCGAGGTCGACGGCCCCGACAGCGCGCGCGCCGTCACCTATCTGCAGCTCTACCGGCATGACGGCGAGCCGGGCCGCCGGTTCTCGCCCATCGACGGCCTGCCGGAATTCGTCGCCGAGTACCACGACGTCTTCGCCCGCACGCCGGAGGGCTGGCGCTTCAAGAGCCGCAAGTTCGTGGGCGCGTTTGCGCGGGCGCAGGCCTAGCGCCACCCGGCCCAGCGGCGCCATATGGGGCGCATGACCGCCACCTTTCCCACCGCGCCCGACAAGCACGCCCTGGAGCATGGGGCGAAGCTGGCGCCGCGCTTCGACGCCAACGGCCTGATCGCGACGGTGGCCACCCACGCCGACACCGGTGAGGTGCTGATGTTCGCCTGGATGAACGCCGAGGCGCTTCAGCTGACGCTCGCCACCGGCGAGGCGCACTACTTCAGCCGCAGCCGCGGCGAGCTCTGGCACAAGGGCGCGACCAGCGGCCAGATCCAGGCGGTCGTCGAGGCCCGCATCGACTGCGACCAGGACTGCGTGTGGCTGAAGGTCCGGCCGCAGGGCGATGGCGGCGCCTGCCACACCGGGGCGCGGTCCTGCTTTTACCGGGTGATCGAGAACGGGGAACTGAAGGACGCGCCATGACCGTCTTCCAGGCCCTGCTGGCCTTTTCCGTGGCCGCGGGCCTGCTGACGCTGACGCCGGGGCTCGACACCGCGTTGGTCCTGCGCACCGCCGCCGTCGAAGGGCCGAAGCGGGCCGGCCTGGCGGCCATCGGCATCGGCGGCGGTTGCCTAGTCTGGGGCGCGGCGGCGGCGCTGGGCCTGGCGGCCCTGCTGCAGGCTTCGGCGCTGGCCTTCAACGTCCTGAAGTGGGCGGGCGCGGCCTATCTGGTCTGGCTGGGAATCGGCATGCTGCTGAGGCCCAGGGACCGCTTCGAGGTCGGGGCGGCGGACGCCACAGGCGCCGGCGCGTTGGCCTGGCTGCGCAAAGGCTTCCTGACCAACCTGTTGAACCCCAAGGTCGGCGTCTTCTACGTCTCGTTCCTGCCGCAGTTCCTGCCGAAGGGCGTGGCCCCGGCGCCCTTCGTCTTCCTGCTGGCCAGCCTGCACGTGCTGATGGGCCTGATCTGGTTCGCCGCCCTCATCGCCGCCACCCAGCCGATCGCCAGGATGCTGAAGACCCCCGCCGTGGTGCGCTGGCTGGACCGGGCGACCGGCCTGGTCTTCCTGGGCTTCGGCGCCAGGCTGGCGCTGGAACGCCGCTAGACCGGCTTCAGCGCGGAGATCCCGTTCGGTCCCGGCGTCGCGCGGTAGGTGGCGATCGGCCGCGTCGTGAACGCCTTATCCTTGATCGACGAGACCGCGATCATCTCGCCGGTCGCCGAGGCGTGGGTGACCGTCAGGAGGACGAAACCCTTGGCCGTCTGGTTGTTGAACAGGACCTCGCGGTTGTACTTGGCGAAGGCCTCGCCCAGCGGGATCGCCGGAAAGGACTCGCCGGGCCCGGGGCTGGCGACGCCGGCCGCGCCGAACTCGACAGCCACCCGCTTGCCGCCCGTCTCGGCGTTGAACAGCTCATTGGCCCAGAAGGCGTCGCTGTTGCCGGAGACGACGATGGCGTTGGAGCGCGCCTTTTCGATCAGGGTCAGAACCCGCTGCCGATCGGCGGCGTAGCCGTCCCACATGTCGGTGCTCCAGGGCAGGCCCAGAATGGCGTTGGCCTCGATCTTGGCCAGACGGGCGGCGGCCGGGCGGGAGAGCTCGGCCTTCACCGCCGCATAGGCCGGCTCGGTCATGTAGCGGTGGACGGGCGGGGTGAAGAGCCGGGCCATCACCACCTCGTTGCCGATCACCTGCCAGGGCCGCCCGGCCCGCACCGACTCCTCAAGGCCCTTGCCAAGCCACGCCTCCTGGTCGGGCGACATCATCTTTCGCCGGGGGTCCGCCAGGCGCCGCTTGAACGCCGCCACCTCGGGAAAGGTCGGGTCCTTGGGCATCTCTGCGTCGGGATAGAGCTGATGGTCGCGGGCCGTCAGCCGGGTCTCCAGCATGAACAGGCTGGCCACATCGCCGAAGTCGAACGAGCGGTTGATCGCAAAGCCGCCGCCGGCCGGCTCGCGGATCGGCATCCACTCGAAATAGGCCTTGATGGCGGCCGCCTTGCGGACATTCCAGTCGCCCTCGGTGGTGGGCTGGTGGTTCTCCGCCCCGCCGAACCAGGCGTCGTTGGCGGTCTCGTGGTCGTCCCAGACCACGATCCAGGGCGCGCGGGCATGGGCGGCCTGCAGCTGGGGGTCGGTCTTGTACTGGGCGTGGCGGCGGCGGTAGTCGGCCAGGCTTACGCACTCGTGGGCCGGATCGTGCGGCCGCTCGCCGGCCACGGGCGAGTCCATGCCCAGGGATCCCGGGCCGCCGTACTCGTAGATGTAGTCGCCCAGGCAAACGATCGCGTCCACCCGCGGCAGCTTGGCGATGGCGCCGTAGGCGTTGAAGTAGCCGTTCGGAAACAGCGCACAGGTGCAGAAGGCCAGCACCACGTCCTTGGTCGGCCCGTCGGGAAGCGTGTGGGTCAGGCCCACCGGCGAGCTGACGCCGCCGCACTCGAACTGGAAGCTGTAGGCGCGGCCGGGGTCCAGGTTCACGACGTCCACCTTCACGGTGAAGTCGCGCTCGGGGCCGGTGACGTCGCTGCCGTGCTTGCCGCCGCCCTTGCGGTCAAGCGGGTCGAGCCGCCAGCGAACGGCCACGTCCTCGTCGGAGCCACGCTGGGTGATGCGCGTCCACAGGATGACCCGGTCCTGCTGCGGATCGCCCGAGGCCACGCCGTGCTGAAACGCAACGCGGCCCCGCGCCTGGGCGCCGCGCGCGGGCGCCGCCGCGCCCAGGCCCAGCAAGGCCAGGGCTTTGCGCCTGTCGATTCGCATCTTTCGTTCACGCCCTCGCGCTTATTCGCCTGCACACGTATTTAGAGGCACACTATCACAGGAGAAGGTCCGGCCGTGTCGAGCGAAGGCCTCCCCGCCCCGTCCGTCGATCCGTCGGACGACGAGGAAGACGCCTTCGGGCTCTGTCTTCTGACCCTGGCGCCGCAGGACGCCGGCAGCCGCATCGACAAGACGCTCGCGGACCTGCTGCCTGAGCTGTCGCGGTCCCGCGTCCAGGCCCTGATCGCCCAGGGCCGGGTCAGCCGCGATGGCGCGCCTGTCGCCGACGCCTCGGCCAAGGCGCTCGCCGGCGACTACCGCCTGGAGATCCCCGCCCCGCTCGCCGCCGAACCCGCGGCCGAGGCCATCCCGCTCACCGTGCTCTACGAGGACGAGCACCTGATCGTCATCGACAAGCCCCCCGGCATGGCGGTCCATCCGGCTCCCGGCAGCCAGAGCGGCACCCTGGTCAACGCCCTGCTGCATCATTGCGGCGCCAGCCTCTCGGGCATCGGCGGCGTGGCGCGCCCTGGCATCGTCCACCGCATCGACAAGGACACCTCCGGCATCGTGGTCGCGGCCAAGACCGACGCCGCCCACCAGGGCCTCTCCGCCCTGTTCGCCGCCCACGACATCGAGCGCGTCTACGTCGCGCTGACCCGCGGCGCCCCGCGCGCGACAAAGGGAACCATCGAAGGCGCCATCGGCCGATCGTCGGCCGACCGCAAGAAGATGGCCCTGGTGAAGTCCGGCGG
Source organism: Phenylobacterium sp. (assembly GCA_035656795.1). Classification (GTDB taxonomy): domain Bacteria; phylum Pseudomonadota; class Alphaproteobacteria; order Caulobacterales; family Caulobacteraceae; genus Phenylobacterium. Next base: position 23,725 of record DASRRU010000084.1, read on the forward strand.
CCGCCACGCGATCACCCATTACGCCGTGGAGCGGACCTACGGGCCCAAGGAGAGGCCGCTGGCGGCCCACATCGCGTGCACGCTGGAGACCGGCCGCACCCACCAGATCCGCGTCCACCTGGCCTCGGTCGGCGCGCCATGCCTGGGCGATCCGCTCTACGGCTCCGGCCCGCCGGCCAATGCCGTGCGCGCGGCGGTCACCGAGGCCGGCCTGACGCGCCAGGCGCTGCACGCCGCGGTGCTGGGCTTCCGCCACCCCGTCACGGGCCAGGCGCTGCGCTTCGAGAGCCCATTGCCGCAAGATATGGCGGCGCTGCAGGCGCGGCTCCAAGACCTCTGACATTTCATTCCCGCAGGGCCGGTCAGGGGCGGGAAATCGCCACGCAACAATGCCGCCCTCATTTGGCCGGGCTGAACGGCGACGTCTGATGCCGGAGCCGAGGGGGGACTGGCGGGCCGCGCGGCCCGCCCATGGATGGACGCGTGACCCTGCACTTCTCCGACCCCACGCGGCGCTTGCGCCGAGCGAGCGTCCTGCGCGCCGGCGTCTGCGCCGCGGCCCTGACCGCCGCCCCGGCCCTGGCCGTGGCCGCACCCGCCCCCGCCGCGCCAGCGCCCAAGGTCTCCGAGCTGGTGGTCGAGGCCGCGCCCAAGGTCGAGCCCGGCGCCGTGGTGGGCGACATCAAGCCCGACCTGCAGCTGCAGCCGGAGGACGTACAGGCCTATGGCGTCTCGACCATCACCGAGCTGCTCACAGAGCTGGCGCCCGAGATCGGCTCCAACTCCGGCCGCGGCGGCGAGGGTCCGGCCATCCTGGTGAACGGCAAGCGGATCTCCGGCATCAACGAGATCCGCAACCTGCCCACCGAGGCGATCCTGCGGGTCGACATCCTGCCGGAGGAGGCCGCGCTCAAGTACGGCTTCTCGGCCAACCAGCGGGTGGTCAACATCGTTCTGAAGGACCACGTCGACGTCGAACTCGCGGACCTTCAGGGGGGCTCTTCGACCGAGGGCGGCGGGGCGAGCGGCCAGGCCGAAGGGGGCGTAACCCGTATCAATGGCGAACAGCGCCTCAACATCGACCTGAAGTACGATCCGCAGGCCGCCCTGACAGAGGCGCAGCGGGGCGTGACATCGCTGGCCACCGGCCCCACCCTCGACCTCGCCGGCAATCCGGTTGACCAGCGCCCCTATCGGACCCTCCAGGCGGAAAGCCAGATGTGGTCGCTGAACGCCGTCTACACGCGGCCGGTCTTCGCCGGCATCGGCGCCACGGTGAACGTCACCCTGCAGGACACCACCACCGACGCCCAGCGCGGCCTGCCGGCGATCGACCTGACGACCCCCTCCGGCCCCAGCGTCGACCGGCTGGTCACCGGCTTCGGCGCTCTGAACCAGACCTCCGACGCCTGGACCGGCCACCTGGGCGTGAGCCTCAACCGCGACGTCTCCAAGTGGCGCCTGGCGCTCACCGGCAACTACGACCACGCCGACACCACGAACGACAACGACTCGGGCCTCGACGCCTCGGCGCTCCAGGCGGCGATCTTCGCCGGGGCCGTCAATCCGGCCGGACCCTATCCCGCCAACCTTCTGACCCGCGGCGCCCCGGACACTTCGCGCACCATAACCGACACGGCCAACATGCAGTTCGTCGCCTCGGGGCCGATCTGGACCATCCCGGCGGGCGAGATCCGCACCAGCCTCCGGCTGGGCGCGACCAGCTCGGCCTTCCAATCGCAGTCGCAGCGGCTGGGACTGGGCGAGGCCGAAACCTTTTCGCAGGACAGCGGCAACGCCCAGGCCAGCATCGACCTGCCCCTGACCAGCACCAAGAACAAGATCCTGCCGATGTTCGGGGACTTCACCGTCAACGCCCACGTGGCGGCCCAGACGGTCACCGGCTACGGGGTGCTGCAGACCCTTGGCTACGGCCTGCATTGGCAGCCGATCACCGGGCTCTCCTTGCTGGTCAGCGAACTGCACGATCAGGCCGCGCCAAGCCAGCAGCAGACCGGCGCGGCGCTGCTGCTCACGCCCAACACGCGGATCTACGACTTCGCCACCGGCCAGACCGTGGACGTGACCGAGATCACCGGCGGCAACCCGACGCTGACTAAGGACAATCGCGACCGATTCTCCGCGCGGATCACCTACCAGCCGTTCCAGGACAAGCAGCTGGTCTTCCGGGCGGACTACAACCAGATCCACTACCGCAACCCGATCACCACCTTCCCGGCGGCCACCGCGGCGATCGAGGCGGCGTTTCAGGATCGCTTCATCCGGGACGACGCGGGCGAGCTGACCGAGGTCGACTACCGGCCGGTGAACTTCGCGAGCCAGGACGTCAATTCGCTGAAGTGGGGCTTCGACTATTCGCGCCCGATCGGCCCGGCCACCGCGCCGCCGCCCCGCAATCAGGTGTTCCAGCAGCTGCGCCGCGCGGGCGTCACCGGCGCCCTCGGCCGGCGGCCTGGCGGGGGCCCGCCGGGCGCCGGAGGCCCACCGGCGGACGGTGCGCCAGGCGGACCGCCCGGGGCTCCGGGCGCCGCCCCTGACGCGGCTGGCGCGCCACCAGCCGGCGGGCCGCCCATGGGCGCTATCGCAGGCAGCGGTCCTGGAGGCGGCGGCGGCGGCGGATTTGGCGGCGGGCGCGGCGGGCCCGGCGGCCGGGGCGGTGGCGGCCAAGACGGGCGGCTGCGCATCAGCGTCTTCCACACCGTCTACTTCGCCGACCGCTTCCTGGTGCAGCCGGGCGGCCCGGTGATCGACTTCCTGAACGGCTCTCCGCTGGCCGGCGGCGGCGGCCAGCCGCGCCAGGAGATCCAGGCCCAGATCAACATCGCCGAGCGCGGCTATGGCGCGGAGCTGAACGCCGACTGGAAGAGCGGCTCGACGGTCACGGGCGCGGCCGGCGCCACGGGCGGCCTCGAGTTTTCGGGCCTCACCAAGGTCAACGCCCGGGTCTTCGCCGACCTCAACCAGCGCAAGACCCTGATCGAGCAGCAGCCCTGGCTGAAAGGGGTGCGGATCTCGTTCAGCGTCGCGAACATCTTCGACCAGCGGATCAAGGTGCAGGACGCCATGGGCGAGACCCCGGTGAACTTCCAGCCGGCCTACCTCGACCCCCTGGGCCGCACCTGGAAGATCGAGCTGCGGAAGCTGTTTTCCTGATCCGGGCTGGGCCGGTCCGTGAGCTTTTCTGCGCCCCCATGTAAGAAACGGTCGCCTTGATGGCGCCCCTTTCAGCGGCTAGAAAGTCCCACTAGTGCAGTCGGACATTACGGGTCACCTCCCGGGTCTTCCGCAACCGCGACCTCGTACATATGTGAGAGGTCGAGGGAGGCGGATGGACCTTGCGCGCATCGCGCGCCGGCCCGGAACGTCCAGGAGAGAAGGGGAAGAAAACAATGGCCGCAAGCGCCCTGGCTGTGATGTCGCCCGATGGTGGCCTCAGCCGCTACCTGTCTGAAATCCGCAAGTTTCCCATGCTGGCCAAGGACGAGGAATTCATGCTCGCCAAGCGCTGGCAGCAGCACGAAGACCCGCAGGCCGCCCACCGCCTGGTCACCAGCCACCTGCGCCTGGTGGCCAAGATCGCCATGGGCTATCGCGGCTACGGCCTGCCGATCGGCGAGGTGATCTCCGAAGGCAACGTCGGCCTGATGCAGGCGGTGAAGAAGTTCGATCCCGACAAGGGCTTCCGCCTGGCGACCTACGCCATGTGGTGGATCCGCGCCTCGATCCAGGAATACATCCTGCGCTCGTGGAGCTTGGTGAAGATGGGAACCACCGCGGCCCAGAAGAAGCTGTTCTTCAACCTGCGCAAGGCCAAGAGCGAGATCTCGGCCCTGCAGGAGGGCGACCTGCACCCCGAACAGGTCTCGACCATCGCCACCAAGCTGGGCGTGCTCAACGAGGAAGTCATCTCGATGAACCGCCGGCTGAGCGGCGGCGACGCCTCTCTGAACTCGCCGATGCGGGCCGACTCGGAAAGCGAATGGCAGGACTGGCTGGTGGACGACACCACGCCATCCCAGGAGACCGTGGTCGCCGACACCCAGGAGAAGTCGCTGCGCATGGGCCTCCTCGAAGAAGCCATGACCGAGCTCTCCGACCGCGAACGTCACATACTGACCGAGCGGCGCCTGAAGGACGAACCCACCACCCTGGAAGATCTCGCCTCGCAATACGGCGTCAGCCGCGAACGGGTCCGCCAGATCGAGGTCCGCGCCTTCGAGAAGCTGCAGAAGTCGATGAAAGCCGCCGCCCTCGACCGCAACCTCGTCGACGCGTAGCTCCTAAGCCGGTCCCTTCTCCCTTTGCGGGAGAAGGCGACCTGCGAATGCAGGTCGATCCCCAATCCGATTGTCCCGGCGAAAGCCGGGACCCAAGTCGAGTCCGGCGTTCTTGTCGCGCCGGCTCGTCTCAGCTCCGCTTGAATCCCGGCTTTCGCCGGGATGATCGGCTGGGGTGCTAGCCTTCCGCCTTCTTCTCGGCCTCGTCCTTCTTCTCATCGTCCTTGGCGTTGGGGTCGGGGAGCACCGGGGGGCCGCCGAGGCCCGTGCGCAGGTCCTTGTAGGAGAACAGCGCGTTGTAGAGCATCCGGTACTCGCCGAAGTTCTGCCAGCGGTAGATCGGGTTGGTCATGAACATGACGACCTGGCCGGAGCCCACGGGCAGATCGACGATGGCCGGGCGATCCTTCACGTCGGAGGCGCCCACCATCAGGCCGCTCTGCACGGCCTTGTCGCCGCCGGGGAAGCTCATCAGCACGTTCTGCTGCTCGCGCACCGGCAGGGACAGGAGCGAGGCCGAGGCCCAGCGCACCGTCGTGGTGGGCTCGGTGTAGCCGTAGAAAATCGGGTTGGCGGGCTTGAGAATCTTGGCCGTCACGATCGGGCCCGGCGCATAGAAGGTCGCGCCCGGGCGGCGCACCTCCACCTGCGGCGTGATCCCGAAGTCGGCCGGCACGGCGCTGGAGTCGCCGAGCGTGATCAGGGTCCCGCCGTCGGCCACGAACTTGCGCAGCTCCTCCAGCCCGGTCAGTCCCAAACCGCCGCGGATATCGGGGGATGATCCGTACACACCCTGCGTCGGGAATTCCGCGGTCTTGGTGTAGGGCAGCGGCTTGCCGTTCATGGGGATGTCGAAGACGAAGTTCTTCGATGAGCGCCCCTGGCTGGGGACCACGATCACGTCGTATTTGGCGCGCAGCCCGCCCTTCTTCACCTCGTCCTTGAAGATCAAGTCGTAGGGCGTCTCATACTGGTCGAAGGCGTAGCGGACCCAGCCGACGTTCTGGGTCGAGCCCCAGGTGGAATAGACCGCCAGGCGCGGCAGGGCCGCCTCGTGGCTGGCTACGGTCGGCTTGCCGCTCAGCGCCACTGCCGTGAGGCCCAGCGGGACCACCGCGGCCTTCAGCTTCTCATAGGCCTTGCCGTCGACCAGGAAGGAGCCCGCCGGGACCGTCGTCTCGCCCGCCTTGAACGAGGCCTCGGCGATCCGCACGCCCTCGCCTTTCAGCCGGTAGCGCAGGGTCGCCAGGTTGATCGAGCCGTGGTCGAGGACCGCATAGGCGGGCGCGCCGGCCGCCCCGATCGAACCCTGGGGCTTGTCGAGGTCCACCGGGGTTGCAGCCACGTCGAGGGCCTTCAGGTCGGCGCTGGGCGTCACCTTCACATGGGCCATCATGCCCATGGTCCAGGCGCTGTCGTCATAGGTCTTGAGCTTGTTGTCGGGGAAGGTCTGCTTTTCCAGCAGGATCTTGGCCAGGCGGCCATAGGGCTGGTCGCGCTTGACGATGAAGGAGCCGGCCGGGAACTTGCCCTCCTTCAGGGTGACGTCGGCAGTCGTCTTTCCGACCTCGATCCCCTGCATCCGCAGGAGGTTCACCACCAGGGCGGCGCGGGTCATGTCCGGCTGGTCGCCGGGGATCAGGAAGGCGTAGGGGGCGTCCTTCTTGCCCGCCTCGATGGAGTTACGGCTCTTGCGGTAGAAGTTCTCGAGGATCAGTTGCGGGTTCTGCGCCACCGCGGTGAGACCGGTGAGCACGCCGGTCTCCATGTAGTTGGTGTTATTGCGCATCGACCATTCGACGACCTTGTAGGGCGGGTCCGGCCGGTACCAGTCGCGGACGGTCTGGTCCTGGGCGTGCAGGTCCTCGCCAGGCCCGTCCACCGGCTTGACGTGCCGCAGTTCCGTCGTGGCGCCGCCGTTGCCGAAGGTCTCGTACATCTTGAAGAGGCCGTTGTGGTTGGTGGACATGAAGCCCACGTAGCCGGGCGACCACTCGTCCACGTAGCCGTGGGTCCAGACGCCCGGCATGCCGTACTTGGTCAGCTGCGCCATCTCGAAATTGGCGATCCAGGGCATCTCGCCGAACAGGATCGGATCGAGGCTCGGGTTCTGCGGCGCCTGGCCGGAGAAGGTGTAGAGGAAGGGCACGGACTCGTGCAGGTCGTGCATCACCGGCGGGTGCCAGGCCAGGTAAAAGTCCAGTAAATTCCGCGCACTAAAGCCGCTGTAGTTGATGTCCCTGTTGTTGTCGTGGAAGATGTACTTGCCCCAGTAGGGCGCGCCCGGCACGGCGTTCAGGTCGTCGGTGTCGTCGATCTTGTTGCGGTAGTACCAGTCCGTATAGCGGTCGCGGCCGTCCGGGTCGGTGGCCGGATTGATGCCCACGATGACGTTGGCGCGGATCTGCTGGATCACCGGGCTGTCCTCGGTGATCAGCCGATAGGCCAGCTCCATCAGCATTTCCGGCGGCCCGGTCTCGGCCGAGTGCAGCCCCCCCAGCGCCACGTACATCGGCTTGGTCTTGGCGATGATCGCCTTGGCGTCTGTCTCCGAAAGCCCGCGCGGGTCGGCGAGCCGGGCCAGGTTCGCCCGGTTGGCCTCCACGCCCGCGATGTTCTCGTCCGAGGAGATCAGCACCACCACCGTGGGCCGCCCCTCCTCGGTCTTGCCGGTCTCGACGATCTTCACCCGCGGCGACTTGGCGGCGAGCGCGCGGTAGTACTTGAGGATCGCGTCGTAGTGATCGAGCACGCGGGGCGCACCGATGTCATGGCCCAGCACGTCGCGCGGACTGGGCACGGTGGTCGCCGCCGGCAGGTGGTCCACCAGCGGGCTGGAGAACTCCGGCTTGGTGGTCCAGGCCTTCTGGTGCTCGGCGAAGGTGGGGTCCATCGCCTGCTGGCCGGGGGCCTGCTGGGCAAACGCCGGAGCGGCCAGCATGAGGGCGAGCACGCTCCCACACGCGAGAGCTTTGACAAGCGGCATTCCGGGATCCCCCAACTCGACTGAGCTGCGAGGGATAGACCAGAGACGGGCCGCGTCAACGGCGCAGGCCGTTAGGGACCGCGCGTCAGCGGTTACCGGTCCCTGTCAGCGTAACCCTAGGCCGATGGCGGCGTGAGATCCGCCATCTCGTAGAACGGCCGGATTTCGATCTCGCTCGGCTTTGGCATGGGATTGGGGCAGCGCTTCACCCAGGCGATGGCCTCGTCCATGTCCTTGACCTCCCAGAGCCAGAAGCCGGCGACCAGCTCCTTGGTTTCAGCGAACGGACCGTCGATGACCATGCGGCTGGACCCATTGAACGCGACGCGCTTGGCTTGCGAAGTGGGCTTGAGACCATCGGCGTCGCGCAGGATGCCGGCCTCGCGCAGGTCGTCGTTGTACTTGCCCATGGCTTGGAGCAACTCGGCGGTGGGGAGAACGCCTTTCTCGCTGTCGTCGGTCGCCTTCACGAACACCATCACACGCATCGTCGGTCTCCCGTTTGAGCCAGTCGCATCGACCTGGCGTCGGAACGACGAACCGGATTTTCGCGAGCCGACATCGTCCCGCACATTTCCTCGACTTGCGTGACGCGCAGGGCTTGGCGCACGCCCTCCCGGCGCGGCCTCCGCCGCCCTCAGGCGGCCTGGGCCTCGTCCTTGGGCATGTAGGCCAGGAGCGGCGCGGCCTTCTGCTCGAGCAGGGCCTTGTCGTAGGGCGCGCCCTTCTTCTCGACCTGATCGAGGGTGCGGCCGAAGTCGATGGCCGCGGTGGTCAATTTCAGGTCGGCGATGCCCATGCCGCATTTGCGCAGGTCGACGACCTGGGCCTGCATGGAGCGCATGGCTTGGGCGGGGTCCAAGGCCACCGCTTCGACGGCGGAGCGCAGGATCTTCAGGGCCTGGGCCAGGCGTTCGCTGTCCGGCGTCTCGCGCGCGTCGGAGCGGCGCTTCAGCGAACCCTGGTAGTCGCCCGAATTGAACCGCCGCCGATCGGGGCCGATGTACTCCACGGCCTCGACCCAGTCGCGCTGGCGCAGGGTGACGGCTTCCAGCCGGCGCAGCAGGTCCTTCATGGTGAAGGGCTTGCGCAGGAACTCGTGCACCCCGGCGTCGCGGGCGGCCAGGATGCCGGCGGCCGTGGCCTGGCCGGTGACCATGATCACCGGGGCGTAGCGCGCCGCCATATGGCTGCGCCGCAGCTCGCGGGTAAAGCGGATGCCGTCGAGAGGCGTCGGGCCCATCTCTGCGAAGATGATGTGCGGGTCGTAGCTGGCGGCCAGGCGGATCGCCTTCTCGCTGGTCTCGGCCACCCAGATCTGCGAGCGCGCGACGTCGCGCATCAGCTCGCCGATCAGCCGCGAAGCCGCCGGTTGCGGATCGACGATCATCACCCGCTGCAACTGCGGGACCATCCGCTGGATGATCTTGGCGTCGGCGTTGAACAAGGGTCGCACTCCGGCTGGAGAGCTGACCCTAAGGCCGTGTGAGTAAAGAACGAATTGACGATAACGACGTTCAACCAGAGGCTGCGGAAAGCCTTCGCTAATCCTGGAACGGGTCGCGCATCAGGATGGTGTCGTCGCGCTGCGGGCTGGTGGACAGCAGCGCCACCGGAGCCCCGATCAGCTCCTCGATCCGGCGGACATACTTCACCGCACTGGCCGGCAGGTCGCGCCAGGACCGCGCGCCTTGCGTGGTCTGGCTCCAGCCCTCCATCTCCTCGTAGACCGGGGTGAGCTGGCTCTGGGCCTTCAGGCCGGCGGGCAGATAACTGAACTCCTGATCGCCGAGCTTGTAGCCGGTGCAGATCTTCAGCGTCGGAAGCCCGTCGAGCACATCGAGCTTGGTCAGGGCGATGCCGCTGATGCCGTTCAGGGCGACGGATTGGCGCACCAGGGCCGCGTCGAACCAGCCGCAGCGGCGCGATCGGCCGGTGACCGTGCCGAATTCCTTGCCCACCGAGCCCAGGTGCTGGCCTACATCGTCGAACAGCTCGGTAGGGAACGGCCCCTCGCCGACCCGCGTGGTGTAGGCCTTGACGATTCCCAGCACATAGCCCGGCCCCTTGGGTCCCAGACCCGAACCCGCCGCGGCCTGGCCGGCCACGGTGTTGGAGGAGGTCACGTAGGGGTAGGTGCCGTGATCAACGTCCAGCAGAGCGCCTTGGGCACCCTCGAACAGCACCCGCTTGCCGGACTTCACCAGGTCGCCCAACAGCAGCCACGCGGGCTTTGCGTAGGGCAGGATCAGGGGGGCGAGCCGCTCCAGCTCCGCCAGCAGGGCGCCGCCATCGGCTTCCGGCAGGCCCAGGCCCCGGCGCAGCGGCGCGTGGTGCGCCAGCAGGCGGTCGATCTTGGCCTCCAGCGCGTCGCGGTCGGCCAGGTCGGCGACGCGGATCGCGCGGCGGCCCACCTTGTCTTCATAGGCCGGGCCGATGCCGCGGCCGGTGGTGCCGATCTTGTTGGTCGCCGCGGCCTCGCGCGCCTGGTCGAGGTCGCGGTGCAGGGGCAGGATCAGGCAGGCGTTGTCGGCAAGCACCAGCAGGTCCGGGGTGATCCGCACGCCCTGGCCGCCGAGCTTGGCGATCTCTTCCAGCAGGTGCCAGGGATCGACCACCACGCCGTTGCCGATCACCGACAGCTTGCCCTGCACCACGCCGGACGGCAGCAGGCTCAGCTTGTAGACCTGATTGCCCACCACCAGGGTGTGACCCGCGTTGTGGCCGCCCTGGAAGCGCACCACCACGTCGGCGCGGTTCGAAAGCCAGTCGACAAGCTTGCCCTTGCCCTCGTCGCCCCACTGGGCGCCGATCACGGTGACGTTGGCCATTTGGATACGATCCCTCTCCCTGCCGGAGAGAACCAGCCGCCCTTCGACAGGGACTCGGCGGATGGCCTGGATCAGGTCTGAGGCGCCGACGGCGAACCGGGCGCGGCGGGTGTGTAGACGAGAGCGGCGGTCGACTCAAGCCTCCTCTCCCCCGAGGCGCAGCCCGAGGGTAGAGGGTGGGGTGAGGGGCGGCTCGTGCAGTCGGATCCGCCGTTGGTCTATCAAGGGCCCTCGATCCGTCATCGGGAGAGACTGACGGGTCCCAGCCGCCCCTCGGCCAGCCTCTCCCCTCCCATTTCATGTGGGCGAAGAGGTTCCGCGAAGCCTCCGCTCGGGCTATCAGGCGATCCGTCGCGCGCCAGTGCGGTGCGCCCCCGAGAGGCAGACATGGACATTCCGCGTTTCCACCTGGCTTTTCCCGTTCGCGATCTCGCCGAGGCCCGCGCCTTCTACGGCGGCCTGCTGGGCTGCCCGGAGGGCCGCTCCAGCGACGAGTGGATCGACTTCGATTTCCACGGCCACCAGATCGTCGCCCATCTGGCGCCTGATGAGGTGGGTCATAAGTCCACCAACGACGTGGACGGTCACAACGTGCCGGTTCGCCATTTCGGCGCGCTGCTGTCGCCCGCCAACTGGGACGTCCTCGCCGGGCGGCTGAAAGCCGCCGGGACCAAGTTCGTCATCGAGCCCTACACCCGCTTCAAGGGCGAGCCCGGCGAGCAGTCGACCATGTTCTTCCTCGATCCCTCCGGCAACGCACTGGAGTTCAAGGCCTTCGCCGACGACGCCATGGTGTTCGCCAAATGAGCGTCACCTTCGCCGACGTCCAGGCCGCCGCCGTCCGGCTTGAGGGCCACGCCGTCAAGACCCCGCTGTTCGAGAGCCCGGCGCTGAACGAGCGCCTGGGCGGCCGTGTGCTGATGAAGCTCGAGACCCTGCAACGGGTGGGCGCGTTCAAGTTCCGCGGCGCCTACAACCGCCTGGTCCAGCTCGACGCCGCCCAGAGGAAGGCCGGCGTCGTGGCCTTCTCCTCCGGCAACCATGCCCAGGGCGTAGCGCTGGCGGCCCGGCTGCTCGGACTGCCGGCGGTGATCGTCATGCCGTCGGACGCCCCGGCGGTGAAGGTTGCCGCCACCCGCGGCTACGGCGCGGAGATCCGACTCTATGATCGGCTAACCGAGAGCCGCGAGGGCATTTCCGCCGAGATCGCCCGCGAGCGCGGCGCCGTCGTGGTGCCGGCCTTCGACGACCCGCACATCGTGGCGGGCCAGGGGACGGCCGGCCTGGAGATGATGGCCCAGGCCAAGGCCGCGGGCGCGCTGTTCGACACCATGGTCTCGCCGGTTGGCGGCGGCGGCCTGCGGTCGGGGGTCTCCCTGGTGGTCAAGGAACTCTCGCCCACGACCGAGATCTGGGGCGCCGAGCCCAGCGCCTACAATGACCTCGCCCAGTCTCTGGTCACGGGCGAGCGGGTGACGATCAAGCCAGCGGTGCGGACGCTCTGCGACGCCCTCGAAAGCCCGGCGACCGGCGACATCACCTGGCCGATCCTCAAGGCCAACCTGACGGGCGCCGTCGGCCTCACCGACCCCGAGATCGCCGAGACCCTGCGCTACGCCTTCTCGACCCTGAAGCTGGTCATCGAGCCCGGCGGCGCGGCCGGCCTGGCCGCCCTGCTCACCGGCAAGGTGGACGCCAAGGGCAAGACCGTGGGCGTCGTGGTCTCCGGCGGCAACGTCGATCCTGAGCTCTACGCGAAGATCCTGCGCGGCGAGATCTAGGGTCGTACCGGCATTCAGCCGGCGACTGTGGCTTGGCGACCCTCCTCCCCTTGTGGGAGGAGGTGTCCGCCGGAGGGCTGACGGTGGGGTCGCACACCCCTCCGCGCGAAACAGAGCTACGGACAGCACCGAGAGACTGAGAGACCCCACCTCCGACCCGCTCCGCGGGCCACCTCCTCCCACAAGGGGAGGAGGGCGCCACAAGCACCACCTTGACTGTCGATCCAAACTGAGCCGGAGCGCCACTTGCCGCGGCCGGCGTCCTCCCGCACCAATGGGGGATGACCGCCCACGACGTCTCGCCCGGCGACTACAAGGACCTGGTCCTCTTCCTGGCGACCGCGGGCATCGTGGTGCCACTGTTCACGCGGCTGAAGGTCTCGCCGATCCTCGGCTTCCTGGGTGCGGGCGTGGTGTTGGGGCCCCAAGGCCTCGGGGCCCTGGCGGCCCGCGCGCCGTGGGTCGGCGCCTTCACCGTGGGCAAACCGGCCGAGGTGGCTCAACTCGCCGAATTCGGCGTGGTCTTCCTGCTCTTCACGATCGGCCTGGAGCTGTCCTGGGAGCGGCTGCGCGCCGTGCGGCGGCTGGTGTTCGGCCTGGGCGCCGCCCAGGTGATCGTCGGCGCGGCCCTGCTAGCGGCTGGCGGAGTCGCCGTCCTGCAGCTCACCCCGCTCGTGGCGTCGATCCTGGGCCTAGCCCTGGCGCTGTCCTCCACCGCCGTCGCCATTCCGGCTCTGGCCGAGAAAAAGCGGCTGCAGTCGTCCGCCGGGCGCGCGGTGTTCTCCGTGCTGCTGTTCCAGGACATCGCAGTGGCGCCCCTGCTGGTGGGCCTCAGCGTCATCGGCAGCGGCGCCCAGGGCCTGGGCCCGGAGGTGCTGCTGGCGCTTGCCCAGCGGGTCGCCGGGCTACTGGTGCTGGCGGTGGCCGGGCGGCTGCTGCTGCGGCCGATGATGCGTTCGGTGGCCCGGGCCCGCAGTCAGGAGCTGTTCGTGGCCGCGAGCCTACTGGTGGTGATCGGCGCCGGCCTGGTCGCCGCGGCCACAGGACTTTCCATGGGCCTGGGCGCCTTCATCGCCGGCTTGCTGCTGGCCGAGACCGAATATCGCCACGAGGTCGAGGTGACGGTGGAGCCGTTCAAGGGCCTGCTGCTCGGGCTCTTCTTCCTCTCGATGGGCATCGGGCTCGATCTGTCGCTGCTGTTCCGCGAGCCGTTGCTGGTGCTCGGCATCGCCGCGGCCTTGCTGCTCATCAAAACCGGTTCGGTGGCGGTCATTTCCCGGTTCTTCCGCCTGAAGCCGCGGAGCGCGGTGGAGGCCGGTCTGGCGCTCGCGGCGGGCGGGGAGTTCGCTTTCATCGTCGTCAATCAGGCCAGTGGCGCGGGCCTCTTTCCCGAAGGCACGGGCCAGGCCTCGTTGACCGCCGTCACCCTGACCATGTTCGCCATTCCCGCCCTAACGGCGCTGGGCGCGCGGATCGGCCAGGGTTCAGCTGCGGCGGCGACAGCGGACCCCCAGCCGCCATCCCTGCCCCGAGGCTCAGACACCCGCGTGCTGATCGTCGGTTTCGGGCGGGTCGGCCGGCTGGTGGGCGAAATGCTGACCCATCACGCCGTGCCCTGGACGGCCATCGAGCGCGACACGCGGCTGGTGGACGCCGCCCGGCGCGAGGAGAAGACCATCTACTTCGGGGACGCCTCGCGGCCCGAGCTACTGCGTCGCTGCGGCCTCGACACCGCCCCCGCCCTGGTCGTCACCATGGACAGCCCCGATGGCGCGGAGGCGGTGGTCGCCTCGGCCCGGGATCTGCGGCCCGACCTGATGATCGTCGCCCGCGCCCGCGACGCGCGCCACGCCGGTCGGCTCTATGCGCTGGGCGTCACCGACGCGGTGCCGGAGACCATCGAGGCCAGCCTGCAGCTCTCCGAGAGCCTGCTGGTCGACCTCGGCGTGCCCATGGGCCTGGTCATCGCCTCGATCCATGAGAAGCGTGACGAATACCGCAAGCAGCTCAACCAGCCTCTGGCCCTTGGCGCCCGCGTCCGCCGCGCCCGCGACGCCCGCGGGCCGCAGGGAAATCCCTAGAGCCGGTCCTCGGGCGCCGGGATGCCGACCGGCATGCGCGGGGTGATCAGGCGGGCGAGCTTGGGCTTCACCCACTGTTCGAAGTCATCGACGAAGCGATAGACCACCGGCACCAGCACCAGCGACAGCATGGTCGACGTGATCAGGCCGCCGATCACCGCCACGGCCATCGGCTGGCGGAACTCCGACCCCTTCTCCAGGGCGAAGGCCGTCGGCAGCATGCCGGCCGCCATGGCCACCGTGGTCATGATGATCGGCCGGGCCCGCTCGCGGCAGGCCTCCAGGATCGCGTCGTGCTGGTTGAGGCCCTCGCGTTCCCGCTCGATGGCGTACTCGACCAACAGGATGGAGTTCTTCGCGGCCAGGCCCATCAGCATCAGGAAGCCGATCAGCGAGGGGATCGACAGCGACAGATTGAAGAGCAGCAGGCCGAAGAACGCGCCGCCAAACGACAGCGGCAAGGCGGTCAGGATGATCACCGGCTTGAAGAAGCTACGGAACAGCAACACCAGCACCGCGTACATCAGGAAGACGGCGGCTGCGAAGGCGGCAAGGAAGCCCCCGAACAGCTCGGCCATGGCCTGCTGGTTGCCGACGGCCGCCGGTCGCACGCCGCTGGGCAGGTGCTTCATGATCGGCAGGTTGTTCACCGCCTTCTGCGCCTGGCCCATCTCGACGCCGTTCAGCTCGGCCCGCTCGGTGAGCTGGCGCTCGCGGTTCAGGCGATCGATGCGCGCCGGGCCGGCCTGGAAGCTGATGTCGGCCACGCTGGACAGCGTCGTGGTCCCGCCACTGGCTGTGGGCACCCGCAGGTTGGCGACGCGCTGGATGTTGGCCCGCGCATCCTGCGGCAGGCGCACGCGGATCGGGATCCGCCGTTCGCCCTCGTTGAACTTGGCCACGTTGGCGTCGATGTCGCCGACCGTGGCGACGCGCACGATGGTGGCGATGGCGTCGGACGAGACGCCCAGCCGGGCTGCCTCTTCGGTCTTCGGCCGGATGACGATCTGCGGGGCCTCGGGCGGCTTGGACGGGTGCGGGTCCGCCAGCTCCGGCAGCTTGCGCATCTCCCTCTCGAGCTCATGGGCCGCGCGAGTCAGGTTCTCCGGATTGTCGCCGGTCAGAATCTGCTGGAAGCCGGCGGCGCCCTGGAAATCCAGGAAGCTCAGGCGCGCGTCGGGAATGGCGCGCAGCTTCTCGCG
>DASRRU010000085.1:0-8467 GCA_035656795.1 Phenylobacterium sp.
CCGTCCAGCGCGATCAGCCGGCCGTCCAGCGCCCCCAGATAGATCTTGCCCTGCCAGGCGGCGATGCCGCGGTTGACCACGTCGCAGCAGGCGACCGCGCCATTGGCCGGGTCGACCTTGGGGTCGTAGTCCCAGAGCTTCTTGCCGGTTTTGGCGTCATAGGCCTTCACCTTCGACCAGGCGGTGGTGATGTAGAGGGCTCCGTCGACCACGACGGGCGTGGATTCCTGGCCGCGCTCGGTGTCGATGTCGCCGTACCAGGCCAGGCCCAGTTTCGAGACATTGGCCTTGTTGACGCCGGTCAGCGGGCTGTAGCGCTGTTCCGAATAGGTGCGCCCCGAGGCCATCCAGCTCCCGGGCTCGGCGTCGGCGGCCAGCAGGCGGGCGCTGTCGACCGCCGCGGCGCCGATCGGCCGCGCGGCAGGCTTGGCCGGGGCGCCCAAGGCGGCCGGGCCGATGACCATCGAGAATGCCGCCGCGGCGGCGGCGAGAGTCCGGAATGCGCGCCAGGCGGTGGCGCGCGTGTTTTGTTCTTGCATCTTTTTCGCTCCCCAGAATCGCCTTGTCCCATCGGTGCGCGGCGGAGGCAAGGCGCGGCTAGACCCGCAACCCAAGCTCCGGCTGGACGGCGCCCACGGCTTCTTCGGGGAGGTGGCAGGTGAAGGTGGCCCCGGCTCCGGGTTCGCTCTCCAGGGCCACCCAGCCGCCGTGCAGCTCGGTGAGAGCCTTGACCAGCGCCAGGCCCAGGCCCGGCCCGCCCCGCTCGCGGCCGATGAAGCGGTCGAAGATGTGCGCCTGGACGTGGAAGGGGATGCCGCGCCCGGTGTCGGAGACGCGAAGCTGCACCTCGCCTAGTCCCTTCTTGGCGCCCAGGGTGACGGTCCCGCCGGCCGGCGTCTGGCCGAACGCATTCTCTGCCAGGTGGGTCAGGATCTGCCCGAGTCGCCGTAGGTCGCCGCGGATCAGGCCGACGTCGGGCGGGCACTCCACGACGATCGTGATGTTGCCGGCCTCCGCCTCGGGCGCCCAGCGTTCGGCCTGGGCGGCCAGCAGATCGGCGACGCGGACGTCCTCCAGATCCAGCGCCATTTCGTCGGCGTCGATCTGGGCCATGTCGAGCACATCGTCGATAGAGCGCGCGAGCTGGGTCGCCGCCTGCTTCACCGCCGCGGCGTAGCCGCGGCCGCGTTCAGACAAGCCGTCGCCTGAGCGTTCGAGCAGCTCGGAATAGCCGATGATGGTGGTGAGCGGCGTCCTGAGTTCGTAGGAGACGTTGGCCACGAAGTCGCGCTTCAGTCGCTCGGCGTCGGCCAGCGCCTGTTCCTTGGCCTCGAGCGCGCCCTCGAGCTTGCGCGCGTCGGTGATGTCGGTGAAGGCGATCAGCGTCGCCCCGTCGGGCAGCGGCCGCGACTGGTAGAGGACGATGCGGCTATCGGCGGTCTTCACCTCGCCAGTGGTGGGCGCGCGGGCCTGCGGGTCAGGATCGGCGACGCGGCCCTTAAGTTCCGACCAGAAACTGCGGTCGTGCAGCTTGGGAATGCACAGCTCGACCACGCCTTCGAAGTCGCCGGCCGCCTCCACCTGGGCCGGGGTGACGTTCCAGAACCGGGCGAAGCTTTCGTTGTGCAGCCGCAGGCGCCCGTCGGAACCGAACACGGTGACCGCGTCGGAGAGCTTGTCGAGGGTCGCCTGCTGGACCTGGATCAGGGCGTTGTACTGGCTGGTCAGCTTCAATTCGTCGGTGATGTCGGAATAGAGCAGCAGCAGGCCGCCCATGGGATGCGGCTGGCGCACGACCTTGAGCGTTCGCCCGTCCGGCAGGCTCCACATCTCGTCGGGGCCGGCGGCGAGCTGTTCGTAGCGGTCGAGCTCGCCGGCCTTCCACTTGCCGTAGTCGGCGGTCTCCGGCAGGCGGCGGCGCTGGCGCAGGCGGTCGAGGACTTCCGAATGGCTGGGTTGTTCGGCGAGCCAGGCCGGCTCCAGGCCCCAGAGCTCGGCGAAGGCGATGTTGTGGAACATCAGCTTCTTGGTCTTGTCGAAGACGGCCACGGCCTCCGCGATGTGGTTGAGCGTCTCGTCGTGCGCCTCGACGTTGCGCTTGAGGAGTTCGCGCAGGTCCTCCTGTTCGCTGACGTCCTCCGTCCACACGCCGACGCCGCCGCCTTCAAGGGGCTGGGCGGCGATGTGGAAGGCGCGGCGCTTGCCGGCCACGGTCGACCAGCGGACCGAGTCCCGCCGCTGGCCGAGGTTGGCGGCCTCGCTGGCCAGCGCATCGGCGGAGCGATCGAAAGCGGCGCCGCGGGCGGCGGCCTCGTCCAGGCTCGTGGCGTCGGCGGCCCTCAGCCAGGCGGAATTGACCCAGACCGGCGAGCCGTCGGCAGCGGCGATCCAGGCCGGCGTAGCACGTGCATTAATGAAGGCCGCAAACCGCGGCGCTGTGGGCAGGCCGGAATCCGCGGCCGTGGCGGAAGACAGGCGCAGCCAGGCGAGCGCGCCCGCCGCGCGGCCCTCGATGGCCACCAGTCCACCGTCACCCTGGACCTCGAAGGCGCATGGCTCGCCGCGTTCGAAGAGCGCCCGCAGGCGGCGCGCATGGTCGGGGTCGGCGCGCATCAGGGCGTTCACGACGCCTTGCGGGTCCGGTGCGGTGAGACCGAGCGCGGCGGCGCAGACGGCCAGGGATTCCTCACCCGAGGCCAGCAGGGCGCGGCCGTCTTCCACCGCGAGCAGGGCGCTGTCGAAAGCCTCAGCCGAGGCCTGGGCGGTCTCGGCGCGGGCCTCCAGGGCGGCGAGGCGCCGGGCGATGGCGGCGACGCGGGCCTGCGCCAGGCGGCGCTGGGCCAGCGCCCAGAGCACCGCGCAGATGGCGAGCGACACCGCGCCCGCAGCAGCGGCCAGGATCAGTTGGTTGGTGCCCATCCCCTTACGCTTCGGCCCCGCTCCAGCGAATCAGCTTTTTGCACCCTAGGCGGTGCGGAGGTTCGCCGCATCCGCGTCGCGCGCTAGGATAGGCTAGTTTCAATGATCGGTGACATGACCGCGATCCTCTATCCCGTGGCGGCGAACGCCGAACTGGCGTCGGCCAGCCCCCTCGGCCACGCGGCGCGGGAGCGCGAGGCGCTGAGTGTGGCTGGCGAGGCCGTGGTGTTCACCACCGATCCGACCGGCCCGGCCTTCGCCACGCGGGAGGCCGGCGTGGCGGCTTACGGCGCGCTGCTGGACGACCCTTGGCGCAGGCTCACCGAACAGATTCTGCCGGGCCAGAAGCTTGCCCACGCCGAGCCGGTGATGGCCGAGGGACGGCGCTGGCCCGCGCCGGCGGGCGGGCCGCCGCGCACCGCCTGGCGCCTGATGGTCTCCTACTGGCGGATCGCCACCGCCGCGCGGCCGATCGAGACGCCACAGGCCCGCCGCGCACGCCGCGCGCGCCAGGCGCTGGACGCCGAGACCGTGCACGCCATGGCCCAGGCGCCGCTGCGGCCCGTCGAACCGCAGCAACCGCTGGATATCGGCCTCTTCGAGACCCGCCTGCCCGAGGCGCCGCACATCGTCGTGCCTGATGAGTGAGTTCCCCGATGCGTGAGACCCGCGCCCTGGCGGCGTTCGGCAAGGCCCCGTCGCTGGACGACCTGGCGACCCTGGCGCAGGCCGCCTTCCAGACCCTGCCGGAGGGCTTTCGGAAACTGACCGGCGACGTGGTCTTCCGGGTCGACGACTTTCCCTCGGACGAGGTGCTGGACGAGCTCGGCATCGAGGACCCCTTCGGGCTGACCGGGCTCTACCAGGGGGTCGACATCGGTCACCGCGACGCCGGCGGTCCCGCGGCCGGGCCCTCGATGATCTTCCTTTATCGCCGCCCGATCCTCGACGAGTGGGCCGAGCATGGCGAGGTGACGCTGGAGGAACTGGTGACCCACGTCCTGGTCCACGAAATCGGCCACCACATGGGCCTGTCGGACGCCCAGATCGACGCCATCGAGGCGCGCGCGGGGTAAGGCTCCGTGGCGCCTGCGCCGGGCGCCGAGCCCCTAGCCAAACCGGTGGTCCGGAACGATCTCGACCGGGACGCCCATCAAGCGCCTGGGCGGGCTGTAGCGGTTGTCGGGCTGGGTGAGGAACGATCCATCCTCGATCAGCACATGCCACTCGGCTGGAGTGAAGCGCAATGCGACGGACCTGTGGCCCTGGCGCTCGCGGCGAAAATAGCAAGTCAGGTCCGGCATGGCGTGTCTCCATCTGAGGCCTGCCTCCAGGGTGGCGCCAGACAACGTTCAGAGTAGGGCCAATTGTTCACCGCCCTGCGGCGAGGGTTTCCGCTGCATTGCGTCGGGCCGTCGGGCTTGTCCGGCCCTTCGTCGCGCGGCGGTCCCGGACATGCGTCAGCGATGCCTCCGGTCTGAGCCGCGCCCGTCGCGCGGCAAACCTGACGCCTGCGTCATCTTCATTGACTGATCAGCGTTTAGATGGTTCGCTCAGCGCCAACGCCAGACGGGCCGACATGGTCCGCGCCCCAGGAGCAGACGCCATGGCCGCCGACGGCAACATCACCAAGGACCTGATCTACGACGCCGTCGCGCCGGACGACTTCGAGTCGATGCTGGAGCTCGACCGCTACAACGCCCGCTCGACGGCGTTCGACAAGATCATCTCGGCGACCCACGACCACTTCTGGGATCCGCTGGACCCCAAGTACATCGACTTCTCCGAGCCGTTTGACATGGAAAACACCATGATCCTGCCGGAGAAGATGATCGGGCCGCTGCAGCTCGACTACGTGAATGAGATCCTCGGCACGGAGAAGCGCCGGATCGCCTTCGCCAACGCCCAGACGCTCAGGACCTTCTCCTCGATCCTGCACGGCGAGCAGGGCGCACTGAACCTTTCGGCCAGCCTGTGCCACGTGCTGAAGGACCAGGGCGCCCAGGAATACGCCGCCAACCAGACCCGCGAAGAGGCCCGCCACGTCACCGCCTTCGCCAAGTACATCAAGGCCCGCTGGGGCCGGCCGGTGGAATGCGGCCCGATCCTGAAGGACCTGCTGGTCGAGATCATCGGCGCGCCGGAGGTCTATAAGA
Organism: Phenylobacterium sp.; assembly: GCA_035656795.1. Classification (GTDB taxonomy): domain Bacteria; phylum Pseudomonadota; class Alphaproteobacteria; order Caulobacterales; family Caulobacteraceae; genus Phenylobacterium. The sequence continues at coordinate 5,076 of DASRRU010000085.1, forward strand.
AGATCATCGGCATGCAGATGCTGGTCGAGGGCCTGGCCATGGGCGCCTTCGCCACGATCTTCAACGAGACCGCCGACCCGCTGGCCAAGAAGCTGACCCAGCTGGTGATGACCGACGAAGCTTTCCACCACAAGTTCGGGAAGATCTGGGCCGACCGCACCATCCCGCACCTGACCGAGGCCGAGCACGAGGTCATCGAGATGTGGGCGGCGCACTGCTTCCAGACGCTGCTGTTCAACCTGGTGGCGCCCACCCAGAACCTCGGCCTCTACGAGGAATTCGGCCTCGACCCCAACCGGGTGATCGAGGAGATGGGCAAGCTGGTCAACGACGAGACCCGCCGCGAGGAGATGAAGGAAGCCACCAACATCTTCCGCGTGCTGGTGAAGACCCTGGTGAACGCCGGCATCATCACCGACCGCACGAAGGGCTTCTATTCGATGTACGTCGACATCGACGAGCTGAAGTCAGAGGGCGACAAGATGGTCGGCGACGACATCGCCGAGGAGGGGATCAAGTACCTCCAGGAGATCAACTTCAAGGACCGCGCGCTGGCCAAGATCCTGATCGCCGCGGAGTAGGGGCGGCCCGAAACAACGAACGCCCGCCGAGGAGACCCGGCGGGCGTCTTCGTGTCTCGACACATTGCCTTTGACGCCGCCCGCGCGCGGGGCGATCCTTCGGTGAACACTGTTCAGGCGGGAGCTTCGCGCGATGGCCGACGGCAACATCACCAAGGACGCCATGTACGGGGCGGTGGCCGCGGACGACTTCGAGTCCATGCTGACTTTGGACCGCTACAGCGAGCGCGCCACCGCCTTCGACAAGATCATCAGCGCCACCCACAGCCACTTCTGGGACCCGCTGGACAAGCGCTACATCGACTTCGACGAGCCCTTCGACCTCGAGAACGAGGCCATGGTTCCGGATGAACAGCAGCCGCTGCTGCGCCTGCCCTACGTCGCCGAGGCCCTGAAGGACCCCAAGCGGAAGATCGCCTTCATCAACCACATGCAACTGCGCGGCTTCTCCTCGATCCTGCATGGCGAGCAGGGCGCGCTGAACCTGTCGGCCAGCCTGTGCCACGTGCTCTACGACCAGGGCGCCCAGGAATACGCCGCCAACCAGACCCGCGAAGAGGCCCGCCACGTCACCGCCTTCGCCAAGTACATCAAGTCGCGCTGGGGCCGGCCGACCGAGTGCGGAGCCGCGCTGAAGAGCCTGCTGGTGGAGATCATCGAGGCGCCGGAGGTCTACAAGAAGATCGTCGGCATGCAGATGCTGGTGGAGGGCCTGGCCATGGGCGCCTTCGCCAACGGCTTTCGCCACAATCGGGACCCGGTGGCCAAGAAGCTGTTCCAGCTGGTGATGACTGACGAGGCCTTCCACCACAAGTTCGGGAAGATCTGGGCCGACCGGACGATCCCCCAGCTAACCGAGGCCGAGCGCAACCTGGTGGAGGACTGGACCGCCCACTGCGCCCAGAGCCTGCTCTTCGACCGCGGCGATCCCCGCGAGATGGCGGAGATCTTCGGCCGGTTCGACCTCGATCCCGAGCGGGTGGTGGCCGACATCATTGAGCGGCGCAAGGCGCGCGACCCGACGCGCAGGTTCAAGGGCGAGACCAACGTCTTTCGGGTTCTGATCAAGACCCTGCTGCAGGCGCGGCTGATCACCGAGCGCACGCGGGGCTTCTACGCCATGTACGTCGACATGGACGAACTGGCGGCCGAGGGGGACCGCACGGTGGGCGACGACATCGCCGAGGATGGCATCCGCTACCTGCAGGCGATCAACTTCAACACCCAGCCGCAAGAGGGGGCGAAGCCGGGCTCCAAGGCTGCGGCGTAGGGCCGCGCGGCGGCGCTGGAGCAGCTCTGCCCTCAAAAGGGCATGGTTGTGTTGCGTCGTATAGCGGCGCCCGCGATCCCTCCGCGGGCGTTTCATTTGTCACCCTACGCAGTTATCACCGCCTCCATGCTGAAACGCCTGACCCTAGTTCTGGCCGCGTTCGCGGCGCTCATCGCCGCTGCCCCGGCGTCAGCCGACGGCATGGCCGAGCCGGTCGCCCACATCGAGCCGACCAAGATGATGGGCCGGTGGTACGAGGTGGCGCGCATGCCGAACATGCTGCAGCGCGGCTGCCAGGCCGGGGAGTCGGACTGGACGCGCAACGGCGACGGCTTCGCCGTGGTCCAGACCTGCCACAAGGGCTCGCCCGACGGCCCCCTGGCCGAGTGGAAGGCCCACGCCCGGGTCGCCGACCCGGTGTCCAACGCCAAGTTCAAGATGACTTTCTTCGGTGGCCTGGTGAGCCAGGAGTACTGGGTGCTGGACCAGCGCGGCGATGAGGGCTGGCTGATCCTGGCCACTCATGATGGCCGCTACCTGTGGCTGATGTCGCAGAAGCCCACCCTTCCGGCGGCGATCAGGACCGAGGCCGTGGCGCGCATCAAGCAGCTCGGGTTCGACATCGGGCGCCTGGAATTCCCGCTGCCCCCCCGCGGCTGAGCGATCGCGGGGAGAATGCGCCACCGTTACGGCGTTGGCCGAGGCAATCGCCGACCCCACGCGGGTGAGGATCTCCGCCCGCTGCACCGGGCCCGCGCGAGCCATCGACGAGAATGCAGAGAGTCTTGCCTCCGGAACGTAGCCGGAACAATCTGGGGAGGTGGACGCCACCGTCACCTTCGTCGCCGTATCCCGGCCTGAGACCACCGCCGCCGTCACCCGCGGCGCGGCGCGGTTGCTGGTCGACCTGGGCTATGCGCCGCTGGCGGAGGTGACCCTGCCTAACGGACGGCGCGCGGACCTGATGGCGCTGGGGCGCAAGGGGGAGATCTTCATCGTCGAGGTAAAGTCGAGCCTCGAGGATTTCCGCACCGACCAGAAGTGGCATGAATACCAACCCTATTGCGACGCCTTCGCCTTCGCCGTGGCGCCGGAGTTCCCGCGCGAGATCCTTCCGGAAGAGCCGGGCATGATCGTCGCAGACGGGTTCGGCGGCGCGGTGCTGCGCGAGGCGGTCGCGGTTCCCCTGGCGGGGGCAAGGCGCAAGGCGCTGACGCTGGCGTTCGCCCGCCTGGCGGCGCTACGGGCCGCAGGCGTGCCGGCCCTCAGCCTGCAATGAGGCGGCGGCCCCCCCCGGGATGACCGGAGCCTACCGCGGGGCGCGTTTGGCCAGGATGCGCTGCAGGGTGCGGCGATGCATGTTGAGCCGGCGCGCGGTCTCCGAGACGTTGTGGTTGCAGAGCTCGTAGATGCGCTGGATGTGCTCCCAGCGGACCCGGTCGGCGCTCATCGGATTGTCCGGCGGGGCGGGCGAAGTGTCGCCGCGGGCCAGGAGGGCGCGGACCACGTCGTCGGCGTCGGCGGGCTTGGAGAGGTAGTCG
>DASRRU010000086.1:0-13068 GCA_035656795.1 Phenylobacterium sp.
CGGTCGCCAGGTCCTTGCGGCCCAGATAGGACACCCCCAATTCGCGGAAGATGTAATCTAGGATCGACGTCGCCGAGCGGACCGTGTCGTTGCCGGTGACGGGTCCGGCGGGCTCGAAGCGCGTGAAGACGAAGGCGTCGACGAATTCGTCGAGCGGCACGCCATATTGCAGGCCGATGGAGATCGCGATGGCGAAGTTGTTCATCAGCGACCGGAAGGCGGCGCCTTCCTTGTGCATGTCGATGAAGATCTCGCCGAGTTCGCCGTCGTCGTACTCGCCGGTGTGCAGATAGACCTTGTGGCCGCCAACCGCGGCCTTTTGGATGTAGCCCTTGCGGCGGTCCGGCAACTTGCGTCGTGTTCGGTCGCGCTCCACTACCCGCTCAACGATCCGCTCCTCCGGCTCCGGCGGGCGGGCGGGGCGCGGCTCGCCCAGGCTGGGCAGATCCAGGGACAGCAAGGCAGGGGCGGAGGCGCGGCGGACGCGGATCGGCCCGGTCGCTTCGTTGAGGGCCGCCAGCACCTCGGCAGGCGTGGCGTTCCAGGCCAGTTCGACCTGCGCAACCCGTGGAACACCGAGCGCCAGGTCGATGCTTTGGGCCATGGCGCGCACGGGCGTCTCGCCGAACTCGGCGGCGCTGCGGAAGACGCCGCAGGCGATGGGGGTGAGGAACGTTGCCTCCGACAGGCTGTCGGCGCCCAGCGCATGGCCCTCGGCCGCGGCTACGTCGGCGACGGTGAAGCCCATGAGGGCCAGTAGGTCGAACTGCGGGTCGGCCAGCTGTTCGGGCGTGGCCCCCATGACGTCGCGCAGGAAGCCTTCGCCGATCACCGATGGCGCGAAGGCGGCGGGTAGCCGGCCGACCAGGGGCAGGGCGGCCTCCACCGCGGCGATCTCATGGTCGGTGAAGCCACGCGCCAGCAGGGCCGCGTGGTTGACGCCGGGCGCCTCACTGAGATCGGCGCGGCCAAGCAGGAAGGCGTGGGCCTCCGCCACCTCCACGCCTGCAAGCGCCAGCCCCCGGGTGGCGGCCTCGCTCAGGCCGCGGATCGGCTCCCCGTCGGCGCTTTCGGCGAAACAGACGGGCCCGGCCCAGGGTTCGCCGGAGAGCCGCCCGCCGCCCAGGCGCAATTCCAGCTCCGGGTCGCGGAACAGGGCCAGGCTAGCGCCGGCGCCTTCGATGGCGGCGCCGGCGGCGAGGTACAGTTCTCGCGCGGTTTCCCTGGCTGCTTCGCTGTCGTAGTCGAGGCCATGGGCGACCAGCCATTCGCCAAGCCCCGCAAGCCCGATCACCGCCTCGCCGGAGCCGGCCGCCGCCAGCACCGCGGCCAGCAGCGCCATCGCGGCCTCGAAGGCGTCGATGTCGAAGCCGTCCGGCGACCAGAAGCCCATCAGGTCGATGCCTCCACGCCATCCGGCGTTGGCCGCAGCGATGGCCTCGGCGGCTGAACGGCTCGGGGTGAGCACCACCATGCCCGTCGTCCAGGCCGCGTGGGCGACGCCCTCGTCGGCCGGACCGACCACCACCAACTGCGAGGCGATAGGTCTCTCTGGCGCCTGCGCCTCCCATGCGCCCACCCCGGCGCGGGACAGGGCCATGGCCTCCAGGATCAGGGCGTCGGAGGCGCCCGCTGCGCGCGCGGCCTCGGCGGCGCGGGCGAGACTGGGGTTGGCCTGTGGGTCGGCGCAGGCCTCGCGGTCGCCTTCGCAGCGCAGGACAGCGTCCATCACGGCCTGCAGTCGCCGGCCCAATTCGAGCGTGGCGGCCTCAGCCAAGGCATGACCCCGATGGATGGCGACGGCCTGGGCGATCCGGGGCGAACCGGCCTCGACGACGGGCGTGAGATCGCCGCCGGGCGGGCGGGCGATGGCGATCGTTCCCGCCAGCAGGGCGTCGCTCAGGCTGTCGCGGAAGCCGGTGCGGGCGCGGACATCCTTGACCAGTCCCTTGGCCTGGGCGCGGACGGTAAGCGCCTCGACGGCCTCGGCGATGGCGGCAGGAAGGTCGGTGTCGCCGCCGGCCCAGTCGATCCAGGCGTCGAGGCGCGCATTGGTCCAGTGGGCCGGAGCCAGCGCTTCCACAAAGCGTCCGCCGCGCTCCACGATCCGCGCCTCGATTCTCGTCCGCGATGCTTCGCGCGCCATCCGACGACTCCCTCAAAGGAGCCTAGGGCGCTGCGGCGCATGCGATCAATAGATGTTGGGGTCGAAGCCCGGTTCATCCCCAACATCTTGCATTTTCGGGCGGCCCGGCGCGGCGCTGGACGCTCCAAATCGCCCCGCCTATAGTCCGCCCGCTCACTCGCCACCCAGAGACATCGCCCTGTGCTGAATTTCCTGAAGTCGATCTTCACCTGGTGGAACGGCGCCACGATCGGCGCGCGCTTTCACATCGGTCGCCGCGGCGTCTATGTCGGCCAGGACGAGGGCGGCAATCGCTACTTCGAGGCCAAGGATAATTCCGACAGCTACGACGGCCGCAAGCGCCGCTGGGTGATCTACCAGGGCTACGCCGACGCTTCAAAGGTGGCGGCCGAGTGGCACGGCTGGCTGCATTACACGTTCGACCAGCCGCCGACCGTGGAGCCGTTCAAGGTCAAGTCCTGGGAAAAGGACCACCTGCCGAACCTTACCGGCACCATTCACGCCTACCGGCCGCCGGGGGCGATCTCGCGCGGCGGCGAGCGGCCGTAGGCCACCGGCGACTATGAGGCCTGGATCCCCAAATAAGGTCAGGTCCGCTGTCGTACCGCCTCACATCGCAGCTGCTTTTCCGCCTGGCCTTGCTGGCCGGCGTGGCCATGGCTGGCGTGACCGCTGCTCAGCCGCAGACGCCGGGCGAGCCGCCACCCAAGGCCGGGGCGTCTGAACAGGCGGCGCCCGCCGAGGCGCCCCCGACCGAGCCTCTCGTCGTGCCGCCGATCTCCGAAAAGGAGATCGCCCCGGCGCAGCCCCCCGCAGAGGTGAAGCCGCCCGGGGTCCCTGTGCGCCGCACGCGCTACGACGTCGCCGTCATCGAGGCCCTGGATAAGGTGACCGCCGAGAGCCTGCGCTTCGAGGCCGCAGTCGGCCGCCCGGTCCGCTACAAGAGCCTGGTCTTCACCGTGAAGGCCTGTGAACGCTCGGCTCCCGAGGAGGCGGTGGAGGACTCGGTCGCCTATGTGACCGTCGACAGCCAGCCGCGCGCGGCGCCCGGCAAGCCTGCCCTGGCCCCGCGCCAGACGTTCAAGGGCTGGATGTACGCCTCATCGCCTAGCCTGCACCCTCTGGAACATCCGGTCTACGACGCCTGGCTGATCACGTGCAGGGCCGCGACCCCGCCGAGCGCGCCCGCCCGCTGAAAATCGCCCGATGCCGACATCGCCGCGGCCAGGCGCCGGTGATAGTCGCGCCTTGAGATCTCCACGGCTCCGAACTGGCTCAGATGCGCGGTCATGAACTGGGCGTCCAACAGGCGATAACCACCGGCGATCAGGCGCGCGACCAGGTGCACCAGCGCCACCTTCGAGGCGTCGCGGCGCCGCGAGAACATGCTCTCGCCGAAGAAGGCGCCCTGCAGGGACACGCCGTAGAGGCCGCCAACCAGTTCGCCCGCGGACCAGCACTCCACCGAGTGGGCGCAGCCCAACTCGTGCAGTCCCACGTAAAGGTCTTCGATCGGGTGATTGATCCAGGTCTCCATGCGGCCGGGTCCGGCGTCGGCGCAGGCCTGGACGACGGCGCGAAAGGCGCCGTCGGTGCGGATCTCGAAGGGCTCGGCTCGCACGGTGCGCGCCAGGCGATGGGAGACATGGAAGCCGTCCAGGGGAAGCACGCCTCGCCGTTCCGGGTCGATCAGGAAGACGCGCTCGTCCTCGCGCGCGTCGGCCATTGGGAAGACGCCGCGCGCATAGCAGGACAGGAGATCGCGGGCGTCAAACTTCGCCATGGATGGACAGTACAGGGCTTCGGTGTGGCCGGTAGCGTCTAGCCGCCAGCCGGGACCACGGGCAGCACGATCCGCGAGGCCATGTCGGGCGCCGCATAGACCTTCTGGGTGGCGGTCACGAAGTCGTTGGCCTTGGCGTCGTAGATGCTGGGCGTGAACGTCTGCGGGTTGCGGTCGATCAGCGGGAACCAACTCGACTGGATCTGCACCATGATCCGGTGTCCCGCCTTGAACACATGATCGCGGTCGCGCAGCGGCACGTCCCATTTCACCGGCTTGTTTGGGAGTAGGGCCTTGGGGTGTTCGAAGCTCGCCAGATAGCGGCCGCGGCGCACCTCCATGGCGATCGGCAACTCATAGCCGTCGGGGCTGCGGGCAAACTGGCCGGGCAGGGGACCATCGTCCGGCGTCCACGGCGGCTTCTGGGCGTCTTCGGGGGCCACGTCGATCAGCTTGACCACGAAGTCGCTGTCGGTTCCCGAGGTGGAGGCGAACAGCTCCGCGGCGACCGGGCCGGAAACGGTCAGGTCCTCGGTGAGCGGGGCGCTGACGTAGGTCGAAACGTCCGGGCGGTGATCGACGAAGCGCTGGTCGGCCGACTCCCAGGTGCGCCAGTCGCCGCCTGGATAGGTGGGCGAGATCGGCCGCTGGCGATACGGAACCGGATTGGCGGGGTCGGATATGAAGTCGCGGTGCGCCCCGGTCTCGCCCGGACCTGGCGCTGTGAAGCTGAGGGTCCCGTTGGCGTGGAAATAGAGGCTGGTCGGCTTGGCGGCGGCGGGCGGCCACGCCGAATAGGTCTTCCAGGTGTTGGATCCGGTCTCGAACATGGTCGCCGCCCAGGCGGGCTTCTGGCCCTTGTCGTGGAGCCAGTAGGCGAAGAACGGCGCCTCGATGGTCTCGCGGAAGGCCAGGCTGGTGTCCTGGCCGAGCGGGGTAGCGCCAATGGTTCCGACGCTGCGCCGCCAGCCGCCGTGGTACCAGGGGCCGGCGACCATCAGATTGGTGTGCTTCGGATCGTTCTCGGCGGCATGGCGATAGATCTGCCAGGGCCCCCAGGGGTCTTCCTGGTCCCAGAAGCCCGCGACGTTGAGATTCGGAACCGTGGAGGCGTGCAAGGCCTGCACCCAGGCCTGGCTCTTCCAGAAGTCGTCGTAGTCCGGATGCTCGATCGTCTCGTTCCAGTAGCGGATCTTGCCGTGCGTGTAGCTGGCGTTCAGGCTCGAAAGTGGCCCGGCGGCCAGGTACCACTCGTAAGTGTCCCACTTGTCGAAGGCGAAGTGGGTGTTGGCGTTCTTGTCGGCCTCTTCATAGACCGCGTACTCGAAGTCGTAGCTGAGACGGAGCGCGCCGTAGCGGTGATCGTCGTCGTTCATCCACTGGTCGACCGGCGAGGCTTGCTCGCTGACCGCCTTGAGGGCCGGATGCGGTCCGAGCAGCGTCGCGCCGGCGGTGTAGCCGTCATAGGAGACGCCGTAGACGCCGACGCGGCCACTGTTGCCGGCGACGTTCTTCACCAGCCAGTCGATGGTGTCATAGGCGTCGCGGGTCTCGATGGTGCCCTGACCGGGCTCGACCTTCACGTCGTCCGACAGGCTGAAGGTCCCCTCGGACTTGAACCGTCCGCGGATGTTCTGGATCACAAAGATGTACCCGTCGGCGTAGAGCTGCCTCAGCGGGTCCGGGACCTCGGCATAGGGCTTGTCCGGCACACCGTAGGGCGAGCGGCGCAGGAGGATCGGCAGGGGGCCCTTGGCATTGGTGGGGGTCATGATCACCGTCTGCAGACGCACCCCGTCGCGCATCGGCACCATGACTTCCTGGTAGGTGAAGAGCGGGGCTGGAACCGGGATGGTCACGACGATCGGCGGCGCAGTGGGCTGGGCGACCGCCGAGGCCCAACACGCGCTCATGGCAGCCGCCGCCACCCATGCCAACGCCGTTTTCATATCGGACTTCCCTGAGACGTCCCCGAACCTAGGCTATGCGGCTGCACCCCGTAAGACCGTTCGTTCAGGTCGCGGCCTGGGCCTTCATCCAGTTTTCCAGCCAGTGGATGTTGTACGCGCCGGCGATGATGTCCGGCTGGGCCAGCAGTTCCTGGAAGAGCGGGATATTGGTGTCGATGCCGGCCACCACGACCTCGTTGAGGCAGCGGTTCAGGCGAGCGATGCACTCGGCGCGGTCGCGGCCGTGGACGATCAGCTTGCCGATCAGAGAGTCGTAGTAGGGCGGGATCGTGTAGCCGGCGTAGAGCGCGCTATCCATGCGCACGCCCAGGCCGCCGGGGGCGTGGAAATCGGTGACCAGGCCCGGCGAAGGGGCGAAGGTCTTGGGGTTCTCGGCGTTGATCCGGCATTCGATGGCGTGGCCCTCGAAGACCACGTCCTTCTGCGTGAACGACAGCGGCAGGCCCGCGGCGATGCGGATCTGCTCGCGCACCAGGTCGATGCCGGTGATGGCCTCGGTGACCGGATGCTCCACCTGCAGGCGGGTGTTCATCTCGATGAAGAAGAACTCGCCGTTCTCGTAGAGGAACTCGATGGTGCCGACGCCCAGGTAGCCAATCGCCTTGATGGCGTCGACCACCACCTTGCCGATCTTCTCGCGCGCGGCGGCGTCGATGGCGGGCGAGGGCGCCTCTTCCAGCACCTTCTGGTGACGGCGCTGCAGTGAACAGTCGCGCTCGCCCAGGTGGCAGACGTTGCCGAAGCTGTCGGCGATCACCTGCAACTCGATGTGCCGCGGGGTCTGGAGGTAGCGCTCCATGTAGACCGCGTCGTCGCCGAACGCCGCCTTGGCCTCCGAGCGGGCGGTGGAGACCGCCTCGTAGAGGTCGGCTTCGGTCTGGGCGACCTTCATGCCGCGCCCGCCGCCACCGGCCGCGGCCTTGATCAGCACCGGGAAGCCGATGGCCTTGGCCGCGGCGAAGGCTTCCTCCTCGGTGGTCACCGCGCCGTCGGAGCCGGGCACCACCGGGATGCCGACCGCCTTCACTGCCTGCTTGGCGGTGATCTTGTCGCCCATCATCTTGATGTGCTCGGGCTTGGGCCCGATGAAGGTGAAGCCGTGCGCGCCGACGATCTCGGCGAATCTGGCGTTTTCCGAAAGAAATCCGTAGCCTGGATGGATTGCCTGAGCCCCGGTGATCTCGGCGGCGGCGATGATCGAGGGGATGTTCAGGTAGCTCTTGGCGGCCGACGGCGGGCCGATACAGACGCTCTCGTCGGCGAGCCGCACCCACATGGCGCCTGAGTCAGCCTCGGAGTGCACGGCGACGGTGGAAATGCCCATCTCCTTGCAAGCGCGGTGTACGCGAAGGGCGATCTCGCCGCGGTTGGCGATGAGGATCTTGTCGAACATGAGCTTAGCCAATGACCGCGAGCGGCTCGCCAAACTCCACGGGTTGGCCATCCTCCACCAGGATCGCCACGATCCGGCCCGCCTTGGGCGCGGGGATAGGGTTCATGGTCTTCATGGCCTCGATGATCATCAGGGTCTGGCCGGCGGCGACGGTGTCGCCCACCTTGACGAACGCCTCGGCGCCCGGCTCGGGCTGCAGGTAGACGCTGCCGACCATCGGGGACTTCACCTCGTCGCCGCTGGCGCGGGCCGGGGCAGCGAGGTCGAGGCCTATGGCCGTGGCGGCGACCGCCGCGGCGGGCGCTGCGATCGGGGCCGGCGCGGCGGCATAGGCCATGGGCGCGGCGGTCAGGGTCTTGGCCACGCGGATCTTCAGGCCCGAGTGCTCGACCTCGATCTCAGACAGGCCGGTTTCCGTCAGGATGTCGGCCAGTCTGCGCACCAGGCGCGCGTCGATCGGATCGGCGGCGGGGGCCTTGGGAGGGCTAGCCATGGAGTTACCTTCGCTTCTTGTCTTCAGGCGTGTGGTCTAGGTGGGGCGGGTGAGGCCCGCGGCGGCCTCGACGGCCAGTTCATAGCTCGCGGCGCCGAAACCGGAGACGACACCGGTCGCCGCAAGGGAGACGTAGGTCTGGTGGCGAAACGCCTCGCGCGCGGCCGGGTTCGAGAGATGGCACTCGATCACCGGGATTCCGACCATCTTCAGGGCGTCCAGGATCGCCACCGAGGTGTGGCCATAGCCCGCCGGGTTGATGACCACCGCGGACGCCTTCTCGCGGGCCTCCTGAATCCAGTCGATCAGCTCGCCCTCGTGGTTCGATTGCCGGAACACGATGCTGCGGCCCAAGGCCGACGCGCGGGCTTCACAGAGCCTGCGCACGTCTTCCAAGGTCTGATGTCCGTAAATCTCCGGCTCGCGGGCGCCCAGGAGGTTGAGATTCGGCCCACTCAGCACATAGATCGGTTTCGACATTCGGCTCCGCCGTCGATTCCGCCGTCTTGTACCGGTAGGGCGACGGGGTCACAAGCTTGCTGGATTTCGAGGACCGCATGAACCTCACCGTCAACGGAGAACCCCGGACCTTTGAGGTCCTGCCGCACCTGGCGGCGCTGATCTCGGCCCTTGGCCTGGACGGACGCAAAGTGGCGATCGAGCGCAATCTGGAGATCGTGCCGCGGTCGGCCTATCTGAAGACGGCGCTCGCCGACGGCGACCGGATCGAGATCGTGCACTTCATCGGAGGCGGCTGACATGGACGGATCGACCCAGGCGACACCCGACACCTGGACTGTCGCCGGCCGCACCTTCACCTCGCGACTGATCGTCGGCACCGGCAAGTACAAGGACTATGCCGAGAACGCCGCCGCCGCCGAGGCTGCGGGCGCCGAGATCGTCACTGTGGCCCTGCGGCGGGTGAACCTGTCGGACCCGAGCCAGCCGATGCTGGTCGACTATGTGAAGCCCGACCGCTTCACCTTCCTGCCCAACACGGCCGGCTGTTTCACCGGCGAAGAGGCGGTGCGCACCCTGCGGCTGGCGCGCGAAGCGGGAGGGTGGGACCTGGTGAAACTGGAGGTGCTGTCCAACACCAAGCACCTGCTGCCCGACATGGAAGAAACGCTGCGCGCCCTGAAGCTGCTGATCGCCGACGGTTTCCAGGTGATGGTCTACTGCTCGGACGACCCGGTTTACGCACTGAAGCTGGAAGAGGCGGGCGCGGCGGCGATCATGCCGGCGGCGGCGCCGATCGGCTCGGGCCGCGGCATCCAGAACTTCCTCAACCTCGGCCTGATCATCGAGCAGGCAAAGGTCCCGGTGCTGGTGGACGCCGGCGTCGGCACGGCGTCCGACGCGGTGTTGGCCATGGAGGCCGGCTGCGACGCGGTGCTGATGAACACCGCCATCGCTGGGGCCAAGGACCCGATCCGCATGGCGGTCGCCATGAAGCACGCGGTGATCGCCGGCCGCGAAGCGTTCCTGGCCGGACGCATGGCCAGGAAATCCTACGCCGACCCCTCGTCGCCGATGGCGGGGCTGATCTAGCCCTGGGCGACCCGCTGGATGTCGAGCTCCGGCGACAAGCCTAGGCCCTGCAGCATCTCTGTCCGCCCCGGTCCGCCGCGGGGCCGGTAGGCCTCGGCGTTGGCGGTCTTGCCGCGCGCCCAGTAACCCAGCACCTTGGCCAGGTTCTTGGGCCGCTTCAGCCAGGCCTGCGGGTCCTCCAGCATGTGGAAGCCGCGCAGGGCCGCGCGGAACAGGTCCACGTCGGAGCGCACGGCAATGGCTACCCCATCCTCCAGGAAGGCCTTGGTGACACGGCTTTTCAGGCTGGGCTGGTAGGCGGGGGTCAAGGCCTGCCGCGCGCGACGGATGGCGCTGCGGTCGGCGTCGCGCATGGCCTTGTAATAGGGGCCAAGCTCCGCGTTGGTGCGGCGCTGATAGGCCTCCAGCCGCGCGGCGGGGTCCTCGAACAGCTGGATGGCGTCGCGCAACAGGTGGGCGCTGACCGCGGCGAAGGAACAGCCGCGTCCATAGAGCGGGTTCGACCGCACCAGGCAGTCGCCCACCGGGAAGAACCCCCGCACCGCGGCCTTGCCGCCGGGTGCGAAGTCGCGCCAGCGGCTGCTCAGATCGCCCATGCCGAACACCCGGCTGATCGGCGTGGCCGTCGCCGGATCGACCCAGGGAACCAGACCCGGAAGCCGCGCGCAGGCGGCGTCGAAAGTCGCCGGATCCACGATCTTCTTGCGCAGCTCCTCCTCGACCTCCGGCACGCAGAGGGTCACCGAGAAGCAGCCGTTGTCGCCGGGGAAAACTCCAAATTTCAGATATTCCAGATCGCCGGTCAGAGGCGCCTTGGTGCGCGGCGGTTCCTCGACGCCCGGGTTCAGGCGGTAGTGGCGGGTAAAATAGAGGATGCCGCAGTCCTCGGACTCTTCTGTGATCGACGCCCCTGCCTCGCGCAGTTGCTCCACGGCGTCGGAGTTGCGGCCGGCGGCGTCGACCACGATGTCCCCCGAAAGCGAATGGGTCTCGCCAGCTTCCTCGACAATTACGCCGGTCACGGCCGGGCATGCGCCAGGGGAGATCTGCAGCTCTTTCACGAAGGCGCCCGATCGGATCGTCACATTGGGCTGGCGCTCGACATAGCGGCGGATGATCAGTTCCAGCGTGGTGCGCCGGCTGGTCAGCACGGCCAGGTCGCGGTCCACGGGATCGGGCGTGTAGCTGCGCTTGTGGATGTCGGTCAGGCCGCCCTCGAACCCCAGGTCGCGACAGCCGGCGGCCAGCAGCTGCTCCAGCAGTTCCGGGTGCTGGTCGCGGATCAGCAGGCGCAGGCGGGCCAGAAAGGCGTGGCTGTGGCGCAGATGGCCGACGCCACGGCGCACCCAGCTGTCGAAGGCCGCGTCAGCGCCGCCTTCCGGCGGGGGCGGGTCGCGCTCCAGCAGGGTCACCTGGCGGCCGGTGGGCGCAAGCGCCAGCGCCGTCCAGAGTCCGGCCATGCCGGCGCCGATCACCAGCACCCGTTGCGTCATTTCGCCCGCTCCAACTCGTCAGGACCGAAGCCTACGCCAAATGTTCGCTGCCCTCGCGTCAAGATGCGGCGGCGGTTCAGCTGGTGCTCTTGGCCGGCGCCGAACCGCCCTTGGCGGCGGCGATGGCGGCGCGGAGCGCCGGGAGGTCGGCGCCTGGGATCATGGTGTCGCCGATGATGAAAGCGGGAGTCCCCTCGATCTTCAGGCCCTCGGCGAGCGCGTGAGAATCGAGAATCTGGCGCTCGATCAGCGGATGCTGGGCGTCCTTGCGGGCCGCCGCGGGGTCGATCCCCAACTCGGTCAGGTGGCGGTCGAGCGCGGCGTCGTCCAGCGCCTTCTCGCTCATCAGCGCCTGGTAGAGCTGCACGCCCTTGGCCTTGGCTTCGCGGGTGAGCGCGACCTTGGCGGCGGTGTCGGAAACCTCGCCGAAGATCGGGAATTCCTTGAAGACGAACCGCACGTCGGGGTTCTGGTCGATCAGCTTGACCACCTCCGGCGCGGCCAGCTTGCAGTAGCCGCAGCGGTAGTCGAAGAACTCCACGACGGTGACGCGGCCGTTCGGGTTGGCGACGAAATCGCGGGGGTCGCGCTCCAGCTGGCCGCGGTACTTGGAGATGGCGTCGGTGGAGGCCTTCTCAGCCGCCAGTTTTTCGGTCTGGTTGAGCTTCTCGGCCGCCTCGCGGATCACCTCGGGGTGGGTCATCAGATAGGCGTGGACACGCTGGCCGAACGCGGCGTCATCGGCCTTCTGACAGCCGGCGAGACCGGCCGCGGACAGGATCAGGATGGCGAGGGCAGGGGCGGCGGCGCCGCGACGCAGGAGTTTCATGTCCGCCAGATAGGACGAATTGGCGCCTTTTGCGAGGCGATCCAGCTTGACCGTCAATGGACCTGGCTGGTGATGGTAAAGCCCTGGCCCCCATTGCGCCGCAGGTCGTCGCCGGTGGGTTGCGAAACCAACAGGATGTCGGTGGCGCGCCGCCAGTCGGCGCTGTCCTTCGGCAGCCGGTCGCGGGCGCGGATGGCGAACTGGCGCGCAAGCGGCATGTTGCCGATGTTGAACTGGTATTCCGCGGTGGCCAGACGTGCGAGCCCCTCGTCGCCGTGCTTGTCATAGGCCTCGGCCAGGACCCGCCAGGCCGCGGCGTTGTCCGGTTCCTGGGTCAGCGCCTGCTTGAGTTGCGCGATGCCTTCCTCGGTCTTGGCGCGGTTGTTGAGCGCGATCAGGGTCTGGCCAAGGTTGATCCGCAGGAGTGGGGCGTCGGGGCGCAGCTCCACGGACTTGCGTTGCGGCGCTTCCGCGCCCTCCACCTGACCGAACTCGAACATGATCTGCCCCTTCAACTCGTAGAGGAAGGCGTTGTTCGGCTGCTCGGTCAGCAGGGCGTCGACGCGCTTGAGCGCCTGCTCCGGCTCCTTCATTTGGTAGTAGGCGATCGCGCGGGCGTACCGGGCCGGATAGGACGTGTCCTTCTCGTCGTACTTGGTGGCCGAGACCTGCGGATTGATGAATCCGTCCAGCTTGGCCTTCATTATCTCGTGCTCGGCGACGGCTTCGGGGCTGTCCTTCTTGTAGTAGTGCGGCAAGGCCGCCACCCGCACTTGCAACGACTCGATCCGGTCCGAGGACAGCGGGTGGTCGATGAAGAACTTGTAGCGCCGATACTGGGCGAAAACCTCCTGGTAGCGGTATTTGTTGAAGAACTCCGCCAGGCCCCGCGCCGAAAGTCCGGCCTTTTCCATGTAGGTGGCGCCGGCCTGGTCGGCGCGGCCTTCCTGCTCGCGGCTGTAGCCGGCTGCGCCCAGGGCCCCGAAGTAGGGCGCGCTGGCAATCAGGCCCGCCGCGGCGTCGCCCGCGCCCGCGACGGCGGCCAGCACGCCCAGGCCCATGGTCAGGATCATCGGCACCATGCCGGCGCGCTGCATCTCGCCGGAGCGGAAGCTGTGGCCACCGGCCAGGTGGCCGATTTCGTGGGCCATGACGCCCTGGAGCTCGTTGGGATTGTCCGCCTGCAGGATGAGCGCGGTGGTGACCATCATCACGCCGGGGCCGGCTGATGCGTTGGGCTCCTTCGAGCCCACCAGCACGATCTGGATGCCTTTCGGATCAATGCCGGCGGCCGCGAAGATCGGCGCGACGTCGCGGTGAAGAATTTCCTCGATCTCAGTGTCGCGGATCAGGCTGTCGCCCGGCGCGAATTGCGCCGCGGCGATCCCTGGCCTCAGCACCGTGCTGAAG